>JAEULW010000079.1 GCA_016793505.1 Methylobacteriaceae bacterium
ACGCGCCCCCCGCGGGCGGCGCCGCCCGGCCCCCGCCCGCGGCGCCCGAGGGCGACGGCCCGGTCGAGATCGCCGAAAGCGCCGCGCCGGGCCAGAACGTCCGCCTGCCCGGCCACGATCTCGCCGCCGGCGCGCGCCTCGCCGCCGCCGGCGCGACGGTCGACGCCGATCTGGCGCTGGCCTGCCGCCTCGCCGGCCTGACGCGGCTCGACATCCGCGCCCCGGCAATTCATGTCGCGCCACACGACGATCCGGCGGCGGACTGGCTCGCCGCCGGCCTCGCCGCGCTCGGCGTCCGCCTCGTCACGCAAGCCGGCGCCGCGCATCTGACGATCGACTGGGACGCCGACACCCCGCCCCGGCTCGCCCTCGCGCCCGGCGGCGCGACGTCGGCGACGCGCCGCGCCGGTCAGGTCGCGCTGACGCTCGCCCCGCGCTTCGACGCCGCGCTCGGCGCGCTGTGCGGCCTGATCTGGCCGATCCTCGCCCGGCTCGCCGGGCGACGCCTCGCCGCCATCGAGCGGCCGCTCGCCGCCAAGCTGGTCTCGACCATCGGCGTGACCGACCTCGCCTTGCTCGCCGCTTCGCCGACGGGCTGGCGCCCGCTCGCCGTCGGTCAGGCGACGCTGGAGACCCTGCTCGCCGCCGACGCGGTCGCCCTGCTCGGCCCCGCATGCGAGGGTCTGCCGACTGGCGCGCCGCTCGCCGCCTTCCGCCTCGACGCGCCCTTCGCAGAGACTTCAGAATGAGCCAACCGCCGCCCTTCCCGCTCGGGACCAGCGCCCGCGCCGTCGATCAGGAGCAGTTCCTGACCGTCGTCTCGCGCGACGAGGCGATCGCCCGCTTCGAGACGGCGCTGCGCCCGGCCCCGCTGAGCGTCGAGCGCGTCGATCTCCCGGCGGCGCTCGGCCGCGTCGTGGCGCGCGCGATCGCCGCGCCGGTCGACGCCCCGCCCTTCGACCGCGCCACGGTCGACGGCTTCGCCGTGCAGGCCGCCGATCTCGCCGCCGCCGCGCCGGGCCGGCCAGCGCGCCTGACGCTCAACCCCGAGATCGTCGCCGCCGGCGTCGAGCCGCGCCGCGCCGTCGCCGCCGGAACGGCGACGCCGATCGCCACCGGCGGGCCGATCCCGCGCGGCGCCGACGCGGTGGCGATGATCGAGCACACCGACCCCGAGGGCACGGACGCCATTGTGCTGACGCGCGCCCTCGCGCCGGGTCAGAACATCGCCTTCGCCGGCTCCGACATCGCCCGCGGCCAGACGCTGCTGCACGCCGGAACGGTCATCGGCTCGCGCGAGATCGGCATGCTGGCGGCGGTCGGCCTCGCCGCGATCGAAGTCTGGCGCAAGCCGCGCGTCGCGGTGATCTCGACCGGCGACGAGCTGTTGCAGCCGGGCGAGACGTTGCGCCCCGCCGCGATCTACGACACCAACGGGCCGATCGTCGCCGCCGCCGTCATGGAAGACGGCTGCGACGTCGCGCTGCGCATCGCCCTGCCCGACGACGTCGACGCGATCCGCGCCGCTTTGCGCGAGGCGCATGCGGCCTGCGACGTCGTCATCCTGTCCGGCGGCACCTCGAAAGGCGCCGGCGATCTGACCTACCGGCTGATCGGCGAACTCGGCGCGCCGGGCGTGCTCGTTCACGGCGTCGCGCTGAAGCCCGGCAAGCCGCTGTGTCTGGCCGTGTGCGACGGCAAGCCGGTCGTGGCGCTGCCCGGCTTTCCGACCTCGGCGATGTTCACTTTTCACGACATCGTCGCCCCGGCGCTGCGCCGCATGGCCGGCCTGCCGCCGCGCCAGGAGACGGAGGTCGAGGCGACGCTGCCGGTGCGCGCCCCGTCCGAACTCGGCCGCGCCGAATTCGTCATGGTGGCGCTGGCGCGCGCCGGCGACGGGCTCGTCGCCCATCCCGTCGGCAAGAGTTCCGGCGCCGTCACCGCCTTCGCCCAGGCCGACGGCTTCTTTTCGATCGACGCGCTCTCCGACGCTGCGCCCGCCGGCGCGCGCGTGCGGGTCAGACTGTTCTCGCCGCATCTGCGCATTCCCGATCTGGTGATCGCCGGAAGTCATTGCGTCGGCCTCGACGCGGTGGCGGCGGCGCTCGCCGATGCGGGCGTCGCGACGCGCATTCTCGCCCTCGGCAGTCTCGGCGGACTCGCCGCGCTGAAGCGCGGGGAATGCGACATCGCCCCGATCCACCTGCTCGATCCGGCGAGCGGCGCCTACAACGCGCCCCTCCTGACCGAAGCCTTGCGCCTGATCCCCGGCTGGCGGCGGCTGCAGGGCGTCGTCTTTCGCAAAGGCGACGCCCGCTTCGAAGGCCGTGCGCCGGCCGAGGCCGTCGCCGCCGCGCTCGCCGATTCCGATTGCGTGATGGTCAACCGCAATCAGGGCGCCGGCACGCGCGCGCTGATCGACGGCCTGCTCGCCGGCGCCCGTCCGAAGGGATTCTGGAACCAGCCGCGCGCCCACAACGCCGTCGCCGCGGCGATCGCGCAGGGCCGCGCCGACTGGGGCGTGGCGATCCGCCCGGCGGCGGCGGCCTTCGATCTCGGCTTTCTGCCGCTCGCCGACGAGCACTACGACTTCGCTGTCTCGACGACGCCAGCCGATCCCGCAGCGCTCGCCGCCTTCGAGGCCGCGCTGGCGCAGGCCGCGCCGGCGATCCGCGCGCTCGGCTTCACGCCCGCCGGCGAGACCTGACGGCGCAGACGAAAACGCCCGGGCGAGGCCCGGGCGCGATGATCGACGGGCGCGCCTGTCTCAGGCCGCGACGCGCTCCGGCGCGACGGCGGGCGCGCCGAGTTCGGCGAGCTCGACTTCCGCTTCCGCCCTGGCGCGCGACACGATCGAAACCGCGTCGGCGATGTTCTGCGGCGAGTGCTTGGCCATCACCTGCATGCGGAAGCGCGCCTGGCCCTTCGGCACGGCCGGGAACTCGACGAGATTGGCGAGCAGCCCCATCTCCGGCAGGCGGCGGCTGACGAGACGCGCCAATCCCTCGCTGCCCATCTTGACGCAGACGATCGCCGAAGGATCGCCATAGGTCTCGAGGCCGGCCGCAGCGAGCTGCGAACGCAGGCTCAGCACATTGGCCATCATCTCGTCGCGCAGCTTGGCGCCTTCGGCCGACTCGACGATCTCGAAGGCCTTCAGGATCACCGCCGCCTGCATCGGCGACAGCGCGTTCGAGAAGGTGGTCGTCGGGCTGTAGAAGCGCAGATATTCCTTGATCGCGCGGTTGCGCACCGCGACGAAGCCGCCATTCGAGGCGAAGGTCTTGGAGAACGAGCCCATCACGACGTCGACCTTGCCGAGCATCTTCTGCACGCCGATATGGCCGCGCCCGTCAGCGCCGAGCGCGCCGAGGTCATGGGCGACATCGACCATCAGCGTCGCCTTGAACTCGTGGCAGAGCGCCTGCATCGCCGCCAGATCCGGCGTGTCGGAATCCATCGAGAACAGGCCCTCGGTGACGACCATGATGCCGTTCTCGGTATCCTTGGCGCGGATCGTCGACAGCCAGCGCCGGCAATGCTCGAGATCGAGATGGCGGAACTGGTAGATGTTGCGCGTCGCCGCATTGGCGCCTTCCTGCAGGCAGGTGTGCGACAGCGCGTCCATGACGATGTGATCGGCCGAGCGCACGAGACCGCGGATGACGCCGTAGCCGGCCGCCCAGCCCGTCGGGTAGAGCACGACTTCCGGCATGTCGAGGAACTCGGCGATCTTCTTCTCGAGCGCCACCGAATGGGTGGTGTTGCCGACGAGAGCCGGCGAGCCGGCGCTGTGCACGCCGTAGCGATCGAGCGCCTCGAGCGCCGTCTCGCGAATCGCCGGATGCGAGGACAGGCTGAGATAATCCTGCGAGGCGAAGTTGACGCCCTGCATGACGATCCCGCGATCGTCGGCGGCGGTCACCTCGGTGCGTGGGCCGAAATCGGTGGCGCGCGAGAACGGCCACAACCCGTGCTGGCGGCGCTGGTCCTGCCAGCGGTAGAAACCGTCGACGCGGGCCAGAAGATCGGCGCCGCCGGGCACACGGAAATCGCGCATGCTGCCGGTGAGGGCGCCCGCCGGAGTCGGCTTCGTCGTCTGGCTCATGATCGTCGTCCCTGTCTGTCGTCGTGCGATCTGTGTTCGTCGCTGGCGGCACGATGGGACGGCGCTGCTTAATCGAGTCTTGAATCGGGTTCAGGCGCGCCGGCGAGTTCGCCGACGTCGTCAATCTGCTTTGAAGGCGATTTCAGAATCACGGCGGCGTCGAACCACGCCTCGTTAACATTTGCGGCCGCCGCAACGGCATCCCCTGCTCAAAGAAATTCATGAACGCAGCTGAGGCTTTAGCAGTCCATTAACCTTAACCGATCGATACTGCGCAGCGGCGGGAGCGGTCAGCCCCGGCGTCGCGAATCGCGGCGACGGGCGTCGACGCGGCCTCCCGGCCGAGGATCACGCGTGCCAGACGAGAGTGGACGATGAGACGCATCGCGCTGACTGCAACCCTTCTTCTGGCCTGCGCCGGAACCGCTTCCGCCGCCGATCTCCTGACCCGCAAGGGTCCGGCTTTGGCGCCGCTGCCGATCTTCACCTGGACCGGCGCCTATGTCGGCGCCCAGATCGGTCACTCGTGGGGCCGTGACAGGACCCGGGAGTTCTTCACCGCCAACGGCGCCTTCACCGGCCTCGAATGGCGCTACAACGCCAATTCGGTGTTCGGCGGCCTGCACGCCGGCTACAATGTCCAGCTCGGCATGTTCGTCGCCGGCGCCGAGGGCGACGTCGACCTGATGGACGCGCGCGGCGGTTTCGTCGATCCGGGCGGACGCGGCGTCGTCAACCAGCGCTGGCAGGCCTCGCTGCGCGGACGTCTCGGCGTCGCCTTCGACCGCGTGCTGCTCTACGGCACCGGCGGCGCGGCCTTCTCGAACTTCAAATATGTCTACACCAACCCCTTCACCGGCCAGAGCGAGGGTCCGACCACGACGCGCACCGGCTATACGCTGGGCGTCGGCGCGGAATACGCCTTCACCGACAATCTGACCGGCCGGCTGGAGTTCCGCCATACCGACTACGGCTCGTTCCGCTATGTCGCGACCAGCGCCTTCCTCGGCCTGACCGGCCAGCAGTCGCCGCGCACCAACGCGCTGCGCGCCGGCGTCAGCTACAAGTTCTGACCGGCGCGAAAGCGCCGGCCCGCCCGCCAACGAAAAAGGCCGCGACGCCTCCGCGTCGCGGCCTTTTTCATGGCGTCGGCGTTGAAGGAAGGAAGGAAGGAAGGAAGGAAGAAGCTGCCGACCGGTCAGGCCGCCGCTTCCGCGCGCTGGCGCAGGCAGGCGTTGATCTTGCCGAGCAGGCGCGGCAGATCGACCGGCTTGGTGTCGAAATCCGAGCAGCCGACCTCGACGGAGCGCTCGCGGTCGCTCGACAGCGCATGCGCGGTGAGCGCGATGATCGGGATGTGACGCGTCTTTTCCGAGCCCTTGATCAGCAGCGTCGCCTCCCAGCCGTCCATCTCGCCGAGCGCCACGTCCATCAGGATGAGATCGGGCGTGGCCTCGTCGGCGAGGCGCACGCCGGTCGGACCGTCCGGCGCGCAGATCACCTCGAAGCCGTTGCGTTGCAGACGCCGGGTCAGCATGTCCCGGTTCATCTCGTTGTCCTCGACCAGCAGGATCACCGTCATGGCGTCAACTCCCGACCGCCCGGCGGACCGGCGCGGCGGCCGGCGCGTTGGCGGCGACAAGCTCTTGCAGGGCCTCGATGCGGGCGTCGAGGCAATCGCCGGCGGCAGGCGCCGCGGCGCTCCCGGGGACGGCCTCCTCCTCGACGAGGCTGTGCGGAATGGACATGGTGAAGATGCTGCCGACGCCGACGCGGCTGGTCACGGTGACGTCGCCGCCCATCAGCCGGCTCAGCTTGCGGGCGAGCGCCAGGCCGAGGCCGGTGCCGCCATATTTGCTGGCGCTCGAATCGTCGCCGACGGTGAAATGCTCGAACAGCGCCGGCAGGACATGCTCCTCGATGCCGATGCCGGTGTCGCGCACGTCGAAGAAGACGCGCCCGTCCTGCTTGCGCACCGCGACGCGCACCTCGCCGTTGCTGGTGAACTTGATGGCGTTGTCGACGAGCTGCGACAGCGCCTGACGCACCTTCGCCTCATCGCACAGCGCCGTTCCGACCGGCCCCTCGACATCGACGACGAGCTTGTCGCCCGCCGCGTCCGCCGCCTTGCGGAAGCCGGCGACGACATTCTCGACGAGGCCGACGACATCGGTCGGCTGGTTGAACAGCTCCATCTTGCCGGCCTCGATCTTCGACAGATCGAGCACCTCGTTGACGAGCTTGAGCAGATGCTGGCCGGCGACATGAATCTTGTCGAGGTCGGCGGCCATTTCGGCGTCGCCCTCGTCGGCGGCGTCCTCCAGCAGCATCTGGCTGTAGCCGATCACGGCGTTCAGCGGCGTGCGCAGTTCGTGGCTCATCTTGGCGAGGAATTCGGCCTTGGCGACGCCGGCGCGCTCGGCCTCCTCGGTGGCGCGGCGCAGCTCGGCGGCGGTCGCCATGTGCTGCTTCATCTCGGTCTCGATCTCGCCCTGCGAGGCCTGCGCCTTGCCGTAGTAGATCGCCATCATGGCGACGTAGAGCGAGGCGGCGACGGTCGACACCAGGCCGAGCCCCTGCAGCGCCGCGAAGGGCAGATCATGACGCTCCGGGGAGAGGCCGAGCCGGTAGGCGCTGGCGAAGGCGAGGCAGTTGACGCCGAACATCACCAGCACTGTCAGACGCAGGGAAGGCGCCGCGCTGAGATAGAAGAACGACAGCAGGGGGATCGTCAGCACCCAGGGCAGCGTCGGCGAGGTGACGCCGCCATAGAAGAAGCAGCTCCACAGGATGCAGAACATCAGGTTCTGGATCGACAGCAGCGCCAGCGTCTGATAGCGCCCGCCCGCCTTCAGCACGAAGGGGAAGATCCAGAAGCCGGTGATCGAGGCGGCCAGCACGGCGATCGGATAGCCGGGGCTGGGATCGACCACATACAGCGCCAGCGGCACCGTATTGCCGATGAACGGCCCGAACAGATGGCTCATCAGGAACATGCGCGCCTGCTGGCGCATGTCGCGATCGGCGGCGATCTGGGGCGGAATGAACCAGTCGATGACCCGGCCGAGCAGCGTCAGCGGTTCCGCAAGCGAAGGCGCCACGATGAACCCTTGTCTATCGGGCGCGGCCGGCGACGGCGCGTGGCGGCGCCCCTGACGCCACGTCAGACCAGTCTGCACGATCGACTTTAAGGGCAAGTAAATCGCCGAAATCGTCGCAATTTGGCGCGCGCCGGCGCAACACCGAATTTTAACGGCCCTGTCGCTACGGTGCGTTCCGCCAAGAACAGCGGGGCGAAGCGTGGACAGGCTGCTGCAGGCGATCGACTGGTTCATCCCGGACGCCGCGACCCTCGACCGGTCCGAGCTCGGTCTGGCGCGCAACTTCGTCGCAACCCACATTCTCGGCCCGCTGCTGTCGCAGTCGATCAGCGTGCTGCTGCTGATGACCGATCCCGAGCCGGGCTTCGCCGCCTGGACCATGGTGACCTGCGTCTGCCTGTTCTGGACGCTGCCCTTCATCCTCAAATTCTCGAACAGCCTGCCGCTTTCGGCGATCATCTCGGTCGAGCTGCTGGCCTTCACCTCGCTGTTCGGCGCCTTCCATTATGGCGGCGTCAGCTCGCCCTTCCTGCCCTGGCTGATCGTCGCGTTGATGCTCGGCTTCTTCTATCTGAACCGGCGGCCGATGCTGGTCATCGGCATGTTCGCCTTCAACATCGCCGTGTTCTGCGCCTTCTACCTGGCCTTCAACTTCTCGCAGCGCATCCCGCTGCAGGATCTGGCCATGGTCGGCTGGATCTCGATCTTCTCGGCCACCGTCTACATGTCCTGGATGGCCGTCTACTACGCCCACATCATGACCATGGGCTCCGAGCTCGAGCGCGAGGCCGAGCGCCACCGCGCCACAGCGGTGCGTCTGCGCAACGCCAAGGAGCTGGCCGACCGGGCGAGCCGTCTGCGCTCGATCTTCCTCGCCAAGATGAGCCATGAGCTGCGCACGCCGCTCAACGCCGTCATCGGCTACAGCGAAATCCTGCTCGAGAGCGTCGAGATCGACGGCAAGAACCCGGCCAAGAAAGTCGACCTCGAGCGCATCAACGCCGCCGGCAAGCATCTGCTCTCGCTCGTCGCCGACGTGCTCGACCTGTCCAAGATCGAGAGCAACCAGATCGAGCTCAAGATCGAGCGCTTCAGCCTCGACGACCTCTTCGCCTCGATCGTCACGACGACGCAGCATCTCGTCGAGGCCAGGAACAACCGGCTGGTCTTCGTCGCCTCGGGCGGCGAATCCGGCGCCCGCGAGCGCCTCGGCGAGGCCTCGACCGACCCCACCAAGCTGCGCCAGATCATCCTCAACCTCGTCAGCAACGCGGCCAAGTTCACGCAGAACGGCGTCATCACCCTGTCGGCGCGCCGCGAGCGCCGCGCCGGCGGCGACTGGATCGAGGTCCAGGTGCGCGACACCGGCATCGGCATCGCCCGCGACGAGCTCTCGCGCCTGTTCCAGAACTTCGTGCGGCCGCCCCCGAGACCTCCGGCAAGTATGGCGGCACCGGACTCGGCCTGGCGATCAGCCAGAAATATTGCGCCCTGATGGGCGGCGGCGTGAGCGTGACGAGCGAGTCCGGCAAGGGCTCCTGCTTCACGGTGCGCGTGCCCGCCGCCTGGGCGCCCGACAGCGAGGCCGAGATCTCCGGCCATCGCGCCCCGCTGTCGCCCGCCATCGCCTGACCCCGGAAACCTGATCGCCCATGTCCGCTCCGAACCCAGCCAATCTCGCGACGCAGTCCGGGCCGACGCCGCAGGCGCTCGCCGCGCCGCGCATCCTCATCGTCGACGACATCGCCGACAATCGCATCATTCTGATGCGCCGCTTCCAGCGCGCCGGCTTCGAGACTTTCGAGGCCTCCGGCGGCCTGCAGGCGCTGGCGATGATCGCCCGCGACGCCTTCGACATCGTCCTGCTCGACGTGATGATGCCGGAGATGGACGGCCTGCAGGTGCTGCGCATGATCCGCGCCACCCACGCCGAATCGCGGCTGCCCGTGATCATGGTCACCGCCAAGAGCCAGAGCGAGGACATCGTCACCGCCCTCAGCCTCGGCGCCAATGACTACGTCACCAAGCCGGTCGACTTTCCCGTCGCGCTCGCCCGCGTGCGCACCCAGCTCGAACGCAAGCGCGCCGAAGAGACCGTCCGCGAGGCCAACGAGGCGCTGCGTCTCGTCAACGAGCAGCTCGAACAACGCATCGAGGAGCGCACCGCGCGCCTGCGCGAGTCGAACGAGCAGCTGAAGGCCGAGATTCTGCAGCGCCAGCAGTCCGAGCAGCGCTCGCATTACCTTGCCTATCACGACGCGCTGACGCGCCTGCCCAACCGGCTGCTGTTCCGCGAGGAGCTCGAGCGCATTCTCGACGAGACCGATCTCGAGCGCGCCTCGCTCGCCGCGATGTTCATCGACCTCGACGGCTTCAAGAACATCAACGACACGCTCGGCCATTCCTTCGGCGACATGTTGTTGAGCGCCGTCGCCGACCGCATCCGCGGCCTGCTGATGCCCGACGACGTCATCGCCCGCCTGGGCGGCGACGAATTCGCCATCGTCCAGGTGGCGCCGCAGCAGCCGCAGAACGCCGCCACGCTCGCCGCGCGCATCATCGACGCCGTCTCGGCGCCCTACATCATCGACGGCCAGGAACTGTCGGTCGGCGCCAGCATCGGAATCGCAGTCGCCGGCCCCGGCGACCGCGACCCCGAACTCCTGCTGAAGAACGCCGACCTCGCGATGTATCGCGCCAAATCGGACGGGCGTGGCGCCTATCGCGTGTTCAACGCCGACATGGACGCCAGCGCCCAGGCGCGGCGCATGCTCGAGATGGAGCTGCGCGCGGCGCTGTCGCACGGTCAGCTCGACCTGCATTTCCAGCCGCTGGTGGATATAGAGTCGAAGCGCGTCTCGACCTTCGAGGCGCTGTTGCGCTGGCGCCATCCGACGCGCGGCTTCGTGTCCCCGGTCGAATTCATCCCGATCGCCGAGGAGGCGGGCCTCATCGTCCAGATCGGCGAATGGGTGCTGCGCCGCGCCTGTCTCGAGGCGGTCAAGTGGCCGGCCGAGATCAACGTCGCGGTCAACCTCTCGCCGGTGCAGTTCGCCCGCGCCAATCTGGTGCCTTCGGTGGTCAACGCGCTCGCCGCTTCCGGGCTGCCGGCCTCGCGTCTCGAACTCGAGGTCACCGAATCGGTGATGCTGGAGAAGAGCGACCGCAACCTGCAGACGCTCGGCCAGCTGCGTCAGCTCGGCGTGCGCATCTCGATGGACGATTTCGGCACCGGCTATTCCAGCCTCGGCTATCTGCGCGACTTCCACTTCGACAAGATCAAGATCGACCGGTCCTTCGTGTCGGATGTCGCCGCCAACGCCCAGAGCCGCGCCATCGTGCGGGCGATCGCCGGGCTCGGCGCCAGCTTCGGCATCAAGACCAGCGCCGAGGGCGTCGAGACCGCCGAGCAGCTCGCCTGCCTGCAGAGCGACGGCTACACCGAGATCCAGGGCCGCCTCTACAGCATGCCCGTGCCGGCCGATCAGATCCCGGTAATCCTGAAACAGATCGAGAGCTAGGGCCGCAGGCCGCTCAGCGCGATCCGAAGATCGCGCTGCCGATCCGCACATGCGTCGCGCCGAGCTGGATCGCCAGCGCGTAGTCGGCGCTCATGCCCATCGACAGGCCCTTCAGCCCGGCCCGCGCCGCGATCTGCGCCAGCAGCGCGAAATGCGGCGCCGCCAGCTCCTCGACCGGGGGAATGCACATCAGCCCCTCGATGGTCAGGCCGTGGACCTCGCGGCAGCGCACGAGGAATTCCTCCGCCTGCGCCGGGGCGACGCCGGCCTTCTGCGGCTCGGCGCCGGTGTTGATCTGCACGAACAGCCGCGGCCGCCGGCCGCTCGCCCGCATTTCGGCGGCGAGGGCGGCGGCGATCTTGTCGCGGTCCACGGTCTCGATCACGTCGAACAGCTCGACCGCCTCGCGCGCCTTGTTGGACTGCAGCGGCCCGATCAGATGCAGTTCGATCGCCCGGCCCGCCGCCGCCGCGCGGGCGCGCAGCTCCGGCCACTTGGCCCGCGCCTCCTGCACCCGGTTCTCGCCGAAGACCGCCTGCCCCGCCTCGATGGCCGGCCAGATCGCCTCGCCCGGAAAGGTCTTGGAGACGGCGACCAGCGTCACCGCCCCGGCCGGCCGGCCGGAATCGGCGCTCGCCCGGGCGATGTCGGCCCTGACCGCGGCGAGCCGCGTCACGACGTCCGGCATGTCATCTCCTCCTTGCCCCCTCGATTGACCCTCCGGGGGAAATAATGCTCATTGCCCGCCACGCGTCGCCGACGCAATGCATGATCCGGAAAAGATGACGTCCGAGCGATACAACGCCCGCGAGGCGGAGCCGAAATGGCAGGCGATCTGGGCCGAGCGCGGCTGCTTCGACACCGCCAATGACGACCCGCGGCCGAAATACTACGTGCTCGAAATGTTCCCCTATCCCTCGGGGCGCATCCATATGGGCCATGTGCGCAACTACGCCATGGGCGACGTGGTGGCGCGCTGGCGCCGGGCGAAGGGCTTCAACGTCCTCCACCCGATGGGCTGGGACGCCTTCGGCATGCCGGCCGAGAACGCCGCGATGCAGAACCGCACGCATCCGGCGACCTGGACCTGGGCCAACATCGCCGCCATGCGCGCCCAGTTGAAGAGCATGGGCCTGTCGCTCGACTGGAAGCGCGAGATCGCCACCTGCGATCCCGCCTATTACAAGCACCAGCAGAAGATGTTCCTCGACTTCCTGGCGGCCGGCCTCGTCGACCGCAAGCAGTCGAAGGTCAACTGGGACCCGGTGGATCAGACCGTGCTCGCCAACGAGCAGGTGATCGACGGCCGCGGCTGGCGCTCGGGCGCGCTCGTCGAACAGCGCGAACTGACCCAGTGGTTCTTCAGGATCAGCGATTTCTCCGAGGAGCTGCTGACCGCGCTCGATCAGCTCGAGCGCTGGCCGGAGAAGGTCCGGCTGATGCAGAAGAACTGGATCGGCAAGTCGGAGGGCCTGCGCGTGCGCTTCGCCGTCGACCCGGCGACGGCGCCGGCCGGCGAGCGCGAACTCGACATCTACACGACGCGCCCCGACACGCTGTTCGGCGCGAAATTCATGGCCATCGCCGCCGACCATCCGCTGGCGAAATCCGCCGCCGCGAGGGATCCGGCGCTCGCCGCCTTCATCGCCGAATGCAAGCGCATGGGCACCTCGGTGGCGGCGCTCGAGACGGCCGAGAAGAAGGGCTACGACACCGGCGTGCGCGTCCGCCACCCCTTCGACGAGACCTGGCTGCTGCCGGTTTACGTCGCCAACTTCATCCTGATGGACTACGGCACGGGCGCGATCTTCGGCTGTCCGGCGCATGACCAGCGCGACCTCGATTTCGTCAACGCCTACGGCCTCGGCAATACGCCCGTCGTCTGCCCGCCGGGGCAGGACCCGGCGAGCTTCGTCATCACCGACGTCGCCTGGGACGGCGAAGGAACGCTGATCAATTCGCGCTTCCTGAACGGCATGACGATCGTGGCGGCCAAGGAGGAAGTCGCGCGCCGGCTCGAGGCGGCGACCCTGGGCAATGCGCCGCAGGGCAAGCGCCAGGTCAACTACAAGCTGCGCGACTGGGGCGTGTCGCGCCAGCGCTACTGGGGCTGCCCGATTCCGGTGATCCATTGCGCGGCCTGCGGCGTCGTGCCCGCGCCGGCCGCCTCGCTGCCGGTCAAGCTGCCCGACGATGTCAGCTTCGACAAGCCGGGCAATCCGCTCGACCATCACCCGACCTGGAAGCATGTCGACTGTCCGCAATGCGGCGCGAAGGCGCGGCGCGAGACGGACACGATGGACACCTTCGTCGATTCGTCCTGGTATTTCGCCCGCTTCACCGATCCGTGGAACGAGGCCTCGCCGACCACTGCCGGCGTCGTCGACCGCTGGCTGCCGGTCGACCAGTACATCGGCGGCATCGAGCACGCGATCCTGCATCTGCTCTACTCGCGCTTCTTCACCCGCGCCATGTCGAAGACCGGCCACGCCAATCTGAAGGAGCCCTTCGCCGGCCTCTTCACGCAGGGCATGGTGGTGCACGAGACCTATCGCGACGGCGAGGGCAGATGGGTCGCGCCCGCCGACGTGCGCATCGAGAGCGACGCCGCCGGCCGCCGCGCCTTCCTCCTCGAGGGCGGCGCGCCGGTCGAGATCGGCGCCATCGAGAAGATGTCGAAGTCGAAGCGCAACACCATCGACCCCGACGACATCATCGCCACATGGGGCGCCGACACCGCGCGCTGGTTCATGCTGTCGGACTCGCCGCCCGAGCGCGACGTGATCTGGACCGAGGAGGGCGTGCAGGGCGCCTCGCGCTTCGTCCAGCGCCTGTGGCGCATCGTCAACGAACTCGCCCGCGCCGGCGCGCCGAAGGGCGCGGCGAAGCCGGACGCCTTCGGCGACGCGGCGCAGACCGTGCGCAAGGCGGCGCATGTCGCGCTGGCCCGCGTCGAGGAGGATGTCGAGCGGCTGCGCTTCAACCGCTGCGTCGCCCATATCTACGAGCTCGCCAACGCGCTGCAGACCGCGCTGTCGGAGGTCGAGACGCCGGCGATCGGCGCCGATCTTTCCTTCGCCTTCCGCGAGGCGGCCGAAATTCTGGTGGCGCTGTTCGCGCCGATGATGCCGCATCTCGCCGAGGAATGCTGGCAGGCGCTCGGATACGCCGAGCCGATCGCGCTCGCGCCCTGGCCTGTGGTCGATCGCGCGCTGACCATCGACAACGTCATCGTCCTGCCGGTGCAGGTCAACGGCAAGCGCCGCGGCGAGATCGCCGTCGATCGCGACGCCGATCAGGCGAGCGTCGAGCGGGCGGCGCTGGCGCTCGAGGCCGTGCAGCGCGCCCTCGACGGCAAGCCGCCGAAGAAAGTGATCGTCGTGCCGCGGAGGATCGTCAATGTCGTCGCCTGACCCGACGCGCCGCGCCTTCGGGGCGCTCGCCGCGATCGCCGCCGCGCTGCCGCTCGCCGGCTGCTTCCAGCCGCTCTACGGATCGGGCGGCGTCGGCGGCGTCGACGTCGCCGCCGAGATGCGCGCCATCGCCGTCGATCCGATTCCCGATCGCTTCGGCCACTATCTCGGCAACGAGCTGATCTTCGCGCTGAACGGCACGGGACAGGCCGCGCCGACGAAATATCGCCTGCTCGTCACCTACAAGAACCGCGTGCAGACGCCGATCATCGATGCTGTGACCGGCCGCGCCGATTCCGCCACGGTCTGGGCCGACGTGAATTACGAGCTCACGCCCGCCGCCGGCGGCGCGGCGGTGGTCAAAGGCGCGGTCGCCTCGCTCGCCGACTATGATCGCTCGAGCCAGCGCTACGCCAACATCCGCGCCGCCCGCGACGCCGAGATACGCGCCGCGAAGTCGGTCGCCGACCAGATCCGTCTGCGCATCGCCGCCGGCCTTCTGCCCAAGAGCTGAGGCCGCGCCGATGGTCGCGGTCCGCACGCAGGACGCCGATCGCTTCCTCGCGCAGCGACGCGCCGACGTCTTCCTCTACCTCTTTCACGGCTCCGATCCCGGCCTGGTGCGCGAACGCGCCCGCCAGACCGCGCGCCGCGCCGTCGACGATCCCGACGATCCCTTCGCCATCGTCCGGCTCGACGGCGACGAGGCGCTGCGCGAACCTGGCCGGCTGTCCGACGAGGCGCGCGCCATCGGCCTGTTCGGCGGCCGCAAGGCGGTGTGGGTGGAACTCGGCCAGAAGGCGATCCTGCCGGCGCTCGAGCCGCTGATCGACGATCCGCCCGCCGACTGCACGATCGTGCTCGAGGCCGGCAATCTGAAGAAGGGCGCGCCGCTGCGCGCCCTCGTCGAGCGCATCGCCGGCGGCGCCTCCGTCGAATGCTATCCCGACGACGAGCGCGCCATCGCCAGGCTGATCGAGGAGGAGGCGCGCGCCGCCGGCCTGACCGTCGATCCGCGCGCCCGCGACGCGCTGGTCGATCTGCTCGGCGCCGACCGGCTGGCGACGCGCGCCGAACTCGCCAAGCTGATGCTCTATGCGCAGGGCGAGCGCGTCGTCACTGTCGATCATGTCGAGGCGATCGTCGCCGACGCCTCGGCCCCGGCCTCCGACGAAGCGATGGACGGCGCCTTTCTCGGCCGGGCCGACATGATCGAGGAGCCGGCGCGCCGCGCTTTCGCCGATGGCATGGACGCCGGCTTCCTGATCGGCCAGGCGCTGCGCCACGCCGCCATCCTGCATCGCATCCGCCTCGACATCGAGGCCGGGCGGCCGCGCGCCGAGGCCACCGCCGCGCATGGCCGAGCCGTGCATTTCAAGCGTCACAAGCGACTCGAGACGCAGGTCGGCCTGTGGTCGGCCGACGCGATCGCCCGCGCCATCGAGGCGCTGGCCGAGGCGCTGCCGCGCATCCGCCGCGAACATCGCCTCGCCGAGATGATCGCCGTGCGGGCGCTCTGGCAGACCGCCAAGATCGTCGAGAAGCGCTGAGGCGCGACCCGTCCGCCGCGCTATCGCCGGTCGCGGCTGAGCAGGAACACCGCCTGCTCGCCGAACAGGTTCCAGAACGCCCAGGGCGCCTTGAAGCCGATCGGCGCGCCGCCGGAATCGAGCGCCACGGCGCGCTCGATCTTCGCCTCGACCTCGCCCGCCAGCGCCACGAAATCGCGGATCGTGCAGAAGTGGATGTTCGGCGTGTCGTACCAGCTGTGGGCGAGATTCTCCGTCACCGGCATGCGGCCGCGCAGCGCCAGCTGGGCGCGGATGCGCCAGTGGCCGAAATTCGGGAAGGAGACGATCGCCCGCCGGCCGATGCGCAGCATGTTTTCGAGCACGATCCGGGGCTGGCGCGTCGCCTGCAGCGTCTGCGACAGGATGACATAGTCGAAAGCGTCGTCCGGATAGGCGAGGAGATCGGCGTCGGCGTCGCCCTGGATCACCGACAGGCCCTTGGCGACGCAGTCGTTGACCCCGCGCTGCGACAGCTCGATGCCGCGCCCGTCGACGCCGCGCTCCTCGGTCAGCATGCGCAGCAGCTGGCCGTCGCCGCAGCCGACGTCGAGCACGCGCGCGCCGCGCTCCACCATGTCGGCGACGAGCACGAGATCGACGCGGGCGGCGTCGCGCGCCGGTCGATGGGGCGTCATGTCGTTCATCGCAGACCTCGCGCCCGCGCCGCCGCGGCGAGGAAGCCGCGCGTCGTCGAGAACAGCTCCGGCACGTCGAGCAGGAAGGCGTCGTGCCCCTTGTCGGTGTCGATCTCGACGAAGGAGACCGAGGCGCCGCAAGCGTTGAGCGCATGCACGACGGCGCGCGACTCGGCGGTCGGGAACAGCCAGTCGGAGGTGAAGGAGACGACGCAGAAGCGCGTCCGCGTGTCCTTGAACGCGCCGGCGAGGCGCCCGCCATGATCGGCGGCGAGATCGAAATAGTCCATCGCCCGCGTCAGGTAGAGATAGGTGTTGGCGTCGAAGCGCTGCACGAAGGCGCGGCCCTGATGGCGCAGATAGGATTCGATCTGGAAATCGGCGTCGAAGGAGAAGGTCGGCGCCTCGCGGTTCTGCAGTCGCCGGCCGAACTTGGCGTGCAGCGCCGCATCCGACAGATAGGTGATGTGCGCCGCCATGCGGGCGACGCCGAGGCCCTTTTCCGGCCGGACCCCGGCCTCGTGATAGCGCCCGCCGCGCCAGTCCGGATCGGCCATCACCGCCTGCCGGCCGACCTCGTGGAAGGCGATGTTCTGCGAGGAATGCCGCGAGGCGGTGGCGATCGGGATCGCCGAGAAGACGCGGGTCGGATAGGCCGCCGCCCATTGCAGCACCTGCATGCCGCCCATCGAGCCGCCGATGACGCAGAACAGCGTCTCGACGCCGAGCGCGTCGATCAGCATCGCCTGCGCCCGCACCATGTCGGGGATCGTCACCACCGGCAGGTCGAGGCCATAGGGCCGCCCGGTCGCCGGATTGGTCGAGGCCGGGCCGGTCGAGCCCATGCAGGCGCCGATGACGTTCGGGCAGATGACGAAATAGCGGTCGGTGTCGATCGGCTTGCCCGGCCCGATCATCACTTCCCACCAGCCTTCCTTGCCGGTGACCGGATGCACGTTGGCGACGTGCTGGTCGCCGGTCAGCGCGTGGCAGACGAGCACCGCATTGGACTTGTCGGCGTTCAGCGTCCCGTAGGTCTGGTAGGCGATCTGGAACGGGGCGAGCGCGACGCCCGCGTCCATCGCCAGCGGCCGGTCCGCGCCGAAGCGCATCAGCAGGCTCTGCGGCTGATCGGCCTCGCGCATCGGCGTGGCTTCGCCTCGCATGGCGGCGGCGTCCAGCATGGGCGACATTCGTTCCATATTTCGAACAACTCGTTTGTTTTCTAGAATGCATCCGGTCCGGACGCAAGCGGCGAAGCGTCGCTGGCGCGGCGCCGCCGCGCTGGACCGCCGGCTTGACGCGGGACGGCCGCGGCGCCACTCGCAGCGGCCGAGACTGCAACCCGCCGCGTGATGAAACCCTCCGACCTCGCCGCCTATCTGTTTCTGGCCCTCGCCTGGGGCCTGTCCTTCCTCGTTCTGGTGAAGGTCGCGACCGCCTTCGGCTGGGTCGGCGCGGTGACCTTCCGCGCCCTTCTCGCCGGCGGCGCGCTGCTGGCGGTCGCGCCGTTGACTGGCCGGCGGCTCGATTTCGGCTTCGGCCTCAAGCCGCTGCTGATCGTCGGCGCGACCACGGTGGCGCTGCAGCTCGTCGGCCTGTCCTATGGCACGCCGCGCATCGGCACGGCGATGGCGGCGATCCTGGTGGCGACCATCCCGCTCTTTTCGATGCTGCTCGGGCGCCTCGCCGGCGTCGAGCGGCTGACGCGCAGCGGCGCGCTCGGCCTCCTGCTCGGCTTTGCCGGCATCGTCGCGCTGGTCGGCTTCCCGGCCGAGCCGGCGACGCCGGACTTCTGGCTCGGCTCGGCCGCGCTGATCGTCTCGACTCTCGCGGCGGCGACCGGCAGCGTCTATGCGAGCGCCCGCCTGTCGCGCGCCGGGGCCTGGGAGGTGACCGGCGGCGCCTTCCTCGCCGGCGGCGTGATGACCGCGCCGCTGCTCCTCGCCGCGCCGCCGCCGGGCGTTCCCGCTCCGCTCGACTATGTCTGGCTCGCCGTCCTCGCCCTCGGCATGAGCGCTGCGCCCTACGTGCTCTATTTCCGCCTCGTCCAGCGCATCGGCGCGACGCGGGCGATCAGCGTCGAGTTCGCGGTGACGGTGGTCGCCGTGCTGGTCGGCGCGCTGTTCCTCGGCGAGCGCCTGACGGCGGTCCAGATCGCCGGCGCGGCGACCATCGTGCTCGGCTGCGCGCTGGTGCTGGGCCTGATCGGACCGCGCCCCGCGCGCGGATGAGGCGGATGAGGCGGATGAGCCGCAGATGAGCCACGGCTTTGCCTTCCGCCCGCCGCGTCGCTAAGAGAGGCGCGCCCCGTCCCGCCCCGATCGATCGCCGCCGATGACCGAGCCGACTCCAGAGCAGATGCTCGCCGACCTCCGGCGCGACATCGACCGCATCGACTCCGGCATGCACCAGCTGCTGCTCGAGCGCGGCGACATCATCGCCCGGCTGATCGGCATCAAGGCGCGCCAGGGCGGCGGCTCGGCCTTCCGGCCCGGCCGCGAGGCCGAGATGATGCGCCGCCTCGCCGAGCGCCATCGCGGACCGCTGCCGCTCGACACGGTCGAGGGCATCTGGCGCGTCATCATCTCGACCTTCACCTATGTGCAGGCGAATTATTCGGTCCATGCCGACGTCTCCGGCGGCGACGGGCCGATGCGCGATTCCGCCCGCTTCCATTTCGGCTTCACTGTGCCGCTCGTCCCCCATCACGGCGCGACCGGCGTCATCGAGGCGGTGGCGCGATCCGCCGGCGATCTCGGCATGATTCGCGTCGAGGGCGGCGTCTCCTCCGGCGCCTGGTGGCGCAAGCTCGTCGCGCCTGAAGCGCCGAAGATCATCGCCCGCGTGCCCTTCGTCGAGCGGCCCGACCATCCCGCCGGCATGCCGGTCTTCGTCGTCTCGCATCCGCTCGCCGAGGCGGCGGCGCGCGACGTCGTCATCTGGTCGGCCGCCCCCGAGCGCTGGCGCGACGCGCTGCCCGCCGCGCTCGCCGCGCTCGGCGTCGAGATCATCGGCAATGCGGCGGACGCGATCGGCCCGGCCCTGCTGCTCGCCGCGCCCGGCGCCGTGACTGCCGACGCGCTCGCCGGCGCCTTCGCGCAGGCCGGCGTCGGCGGCGCGCGCCTCGCCGAAATCGGCAGCCACGCCCGCCGCTACGAATTTTCGGAAAAAGCCTAGGGCTGCGCGCCCGCACCGGAGTCCGTCATGTCCGCCGCCCGTCCGACGCCCCGCAAGGGCGTTCTCGACATCGAGGCCTATGTGCCCGGCAAGAGCGCCGCACCGCCCGGCGTGAAGCTGCACAAGCTCTCCTCCAACGAGACGCCGCTCGGCGCCTCGCCGCGCGCCATCGAGGCGTATCGCGCCGTCGCGGCCAAGCTCGAATTCTATCCCGACGGTTCGGCGACGAAGCTGCGCGAGGCGATCGGCGCGCGCTACGGACTCGATCCCGCGCGCCTCGTCTGCGGCGCGGGCTCCGACGAGATTTTGAACCTTCTCGCCCATGCCTATATCGGCCCCGGCGACGAGGGCCTCTACAGCGAATACGGATTCCTCGTCTACAAGATCGCCATCACCGCCGCCGGCGGCGTTCCGGTCGTGGCGAAGGAGAGGAACAACACGGCCGACGTCGACGCGCTCATCGCCGCCGTCACGCCGCGCACGAAGATCGTCTTCCTCGCCAACCCGAACAACCCGACCGGCACCTACCTGCCCTTCGACGAGGTCAAGCGGCTGCATCGCGGCCTGCCGGCGAACGTCCTGCTCGTGCTCGACGCGGCCTATGCGGAATATGTCAGGCGCAACGACTACGAGTCCGGCATCGAGCTGGTGGCGACCAGCGACAATGTCGTGATGGCGCGCACCTTCTCGAAGATCTACGGCCTCGCCGGGCTGCGCCTCGGCTGGGCTTACGGCCCGGCGCATGTCATCGACGCGCTGAACCGCATCCGCGGGCCGTTCAACGTCTCGGCCCCGGCGATCGAGGCCGGAATCGCCGCGCTCGCCGATACCGAGCATCTCGAGGCCGCCGTCGCGCACAACGACAGATGGCTGGCCTGGACGGCGAAGGAGATCGCCGCGCTCGGCCTGAAGGTGACGCCTTCGGTCGGCAATTTCCTGCTGATCGAATTCTCCACCGACAAGGGCCGCACGGCGCAGGACGCCGACGCCTTTCTCACGCAGCGCGGCCTGATCCTGCGCGCCGTCGGCGCCTATGGTCTGGGCAAATGTCTGCGCCTGACCATCGGCGCGGCCGAGCAGAACGAACTCGTCGTCGCCGCGCTGAGGGACTTCATGAGCGGAGCGCGCCGTGCCTGACCGTCTCGGACCGCCGCTCGCCGAACCGGTCGTCGGCCGTCTCGCCATCATCGGCCTCGGCCTGATCGGCTCGTCCATCGCCCGCGTCGCGCGGCGCCAGAATCTCGCCCGCGAGATCGTCGCCGCCGACGCCTCGGCCGCCGTTCTGGCGCGCGTCGCCGAGTTGCAGCTCGCCGACCGCTGCGCCGCCTCGAGCGCCGAGGCGGTCGAGGGCGCCGACCTCGTCGTTCTCTGCGCGCCGGTCGGCGCCACGGGCGGGATCGGCGCCGAGATCGCGCCGCGCCTGAAGCAGGGCGCGATCGTCTCGGATGTCGGCTCGGTCAAGAGCGCCGTCGTCGCCGCGCTCGCCCCGCACATGCCTGCCGGCGTGCATCTCGTGCCCGGCCATCCCGTCGCCGGCACCGAGTATTCCGGCCCCGACGCCGGCTTTGCGACGCTGTTCCACAATCGCTGGTTCATCATCACGCCGCCGGACGGCGCGGATCAGGCCGCGGTCGAGCGGCTCGCCGCCTTCTGGCGCGCCGCCGGCTCGAATGTCGAGATCATGACGCCGGCCCATCACGATCTGGTGCTGGCGATCACCAGCCATGTGCCGCATCTCATCGCCTACAACATCGTCGGCACCGCCGACGATCTGCAGCACGTCACGCAGTCGGAAGTGATCAAATTCTCGGCCGGCGGTTTTCGCGATTTCACCCGCATCGCCGCCTCCGATCCGACGATGTGGCGCGACGTATTCCTCAACAACAAGGAGGCGGTGCTGGAGATGCTCGGCCGCTTCAACGAGGATCTCGCCGCGCTGCAACGCATGATCCGCTGGGGCGACGGGCAGGG
>JAEULW010000096.1 GCA_016793505.1 Methylobacteriaceae bacterium
GGCGGCGCGCAGGCCCTGCGGCGCGCCGCGCGCCGCGGTTTCGCGCATCAACTTGTCGAGCGCGGCGTCGACGTCGGCCGGCGTCGAGCCGGTGGCGAGGATGGTCGGCCGTCCGCCTTCGACGGCGGGCAGCACCGCAAGACGCGGGCCGCCGGGATCGGCGAGCGTCTCGAGACCGGCGACGCGGCGCAACTCGTCCCAGCGCCCGACGGCGAGGTTGACGCCATAGGCGTCGGCGGCGAGCGTCGTCTCGACATCGACCAGAACCTGCTCGAAGCGGCCGTTGACGGCGATCGCCTGCGCGGCGCGCAACACGCGGTCGACGGCGCCGATCTCGGTGTTCTCCGGGATCAGCGCGCGCACCTGCATCGCGCCCTGCGGATTGGGCGGCAGGGCCGGCAGATCCTCGATGGCGGCGACGCCCGCATCGTCGGCGGCGAACAGGAAGCCGGTCTGCGCCGGATCGATCTGCGCCCACAATTCGTAGGTCGCCTGCAGCGAGCAGTCGACGCGATGGCGCTGCTGCACCGAGATGCGCAGCGCGTTGAAGCCGGGCTTCACCGCGTCCGCCGGCACGTCGAAGGTCAGCACCGAGACCGAATGCGGCGCCTTGATCGGCGCGGCGCCGATAGTCACCTCGTTGATCTGCACGGTCAGCGTCGAGGCCTCGGGCATCACCGAGACGGCCGACAGATAACCGAGCTGGAAGCGCAGCGGCGCGGCGGCCTGCGCGGCGGTCAGATAGATCGGCCATTCCGAGGCGCCGATCTCGCCGGCGAGGCGATAGCCCTGCGCATTGTTGTGGAGATGGCGAAGGCGCGGGCCGGCAGGCGCGGCGGGCGGCGGCGGCGCGACGACGGGCTTCGCCGACGCGTCGGTTCTGGCCGGCGCCTCGATGCGCGGGGGCGACTCCAATTTGACGGGCGCGGCGGCGGCTGGGCGCGGCGCGGCCGGCGCCTCGATGCGCGTCATCGGCGCGGCCTGGAACAGCGAAGGCTGCGCCGATGCGGCCGAGGCGAAGAGGGCGAGGATGAGGGCGAGGCTGGCGCGCATGGCGGTCACGCGGCCCGGATCGACGATTTGCCGGAGGGGGCGCGCGCTCCAGCAGGCGTCGCAGATTGACGACGGGATCATCCGACTCCGGCTCGGCCGGCGCGGCGTGGGTGGGCGCCAGGCGCCCGATCGCGGCCTCGTTCTCGCGTCCGACCGGGGCGGCCGGCGGCGTGACGGCGGACGGGCCGATGGCGGCGCCGGGCCGGGCGCCGCGCGCGGCGGCGGCCAGAATGTCGGCGCCGGCGATGGCGCGGCGATGCGGGGCGAGCCGCAGCTCGACGGCGCGCTGCAACGCCTCGACCGGCTGCGCCTCGTCGGGCGCAGGCGCCTCGACGGAAGTCTCGACCGGCGCGACGGCCGGCGCGGCGATGACGGCGGGCGTCTGCGCGGCGGCGACGGGCGCGGCCTCGGCCGGCGTCGCCGTTTCAACGGCGCCGCGCGCCCGCCATTTGGCGCGCAGTTCGATCGCCAGATAGGACAGCGAACGGAACGGCTCGAGCAGGCCCCATTTGAGGAACTGCGCGCTGCCGCGGAAGATGTCCTGAAAATTGCGGCGGCTGGCGAGGAAGCTCGGCAGGGCGTCTGAATCGCCGTACATCAGATCGGCGAGTTCGTAATATTCGAGACCCTTCAGTTCGGGAAACTCGAAGGCGAGCTTGAGCGTCTTGCCGTCGTCCTCGATGCGGCGCAGCAGCAGCGGCAGCGGCGTCGCGCCGCCATACGGACCCATGGGGACGACGCTCAGCGCGGCGCGCGCGCCGTCGGCGAGCTTCGCCAGCGCGTCGTCATGGGCGAGGCGCACCGAGCAGCCGCCGGCCGAAACGTCGAGCACGTCGACATCGAACGTGCGTCCGTCGATCGCCAGCGCGCCCTTGCGCGTCACGCCGAGGCGGGGATGGCGATCGGGCTGGGCGCGCTCGGACACCGCGCCGAGCGCGGCGCCGGCGATCACCATGTTGAAGGTGTTCCACAGGCAGACGACCAGCATCAGATTGTTGACGCCGGGCTCGAACATGTAGCGCAGGCCCGCGGTGACGCCGCCAGCCAGCAGCAGGCCGTAGATGACGAAGAAGGGCCAGGCGAGTTCGGACAGGTGATCGTTGTCGAGCGTCAGGCCCTTGGCGGTGACGTTGAAGGTCGGCTTGCGCGGATTGGCGACGACGGTGACGATCGCCTTGGCGAGGAAGACGCCCTGCACATACTCGTACAGTTCCGACACCCAGGGCCAGCGAACGCGGCCGTACATGTAGTTCTGGATCATGACGTTCACGATCAGATACATGAGCGTGTAGGCGATCGTCTCCTGGATGTTCGAGACGAAAATCTTGATGTCGAAGAAGATGTAGAGCAGCGGCGAGAGCATGAAGATCAGCCGCGGCACGGGGAAGAACCAGAACGTCATGCTGGAGAGATAGGCGACGCGCTGGACGAGGCTGAGGCCCTTCTTGAGCGCCGGATTCTTCAGGATCATGATCTGGAACATGCCCTGGCACCAGCGCGAGCGCTGGCCGATGAAGCTCGTGAACGTCTCGGGCTGCAGGCCGGCGATCAGCGGCTTGTCGACATAGGCCGAATGCCAGCCCGAAGCATGCAGCTCGAAGGCGGTCTCGCAGTCCTCCGTGATGGTGATGCCGGAAAAGCCGCCGGTCGTCTCGAGCGCGCTGCGGCGCAGGATCGCCGCCGAGCCGCAGAAGAACGAGCCGTCCCACTTGTCGAGGCCGCGCTGCGTCACCGAGTAGAACATCTCGTTCTCGGACGGCATGCGGTCGAAGGTCTTGAGGTTCTTCTCGATCGGATCGGGATTGAGGAAGACGTGCGGCGTCTGCACGAGAAACAGTTTCGGGTCCTTCAGGAAGTGGCCGACGGTCTCGCGCAGGAACATGCGGAAGGGGGCGTGATCGGCGTCGAAGACGACGATCAGCTCGCCGTTCGAATCCTTCAGGCAGGCGTTCATGTTGCCGGCCTTGGCGTGGAGGTTCTTCTCGCGCGTGTGGTATTTCGCGCCGAGCTGCTCGCACAACGCCATCAGGCTGCGCCGTCTTTCCTGCGCAGCCGCCGCCTTCTCCGGATTCTTGTCGTTGCACTTCTGGTCCGTGCCGCCGTCGTCGCACAGCCAGACAGTCAGCTTGTCGGGCGGATAGTGCATCGATTTCGCCGCCGCGATGGTGGTGGCGAGAATGTATTCGTCCTCGTTGTAGGTCGGGATGTAGACGTCGACGGTCGGCAGATCCTCGTCCGGCGTCTCCTCGAGGCGCGGGCGGTGCAGCGGATCGACGTTGATGATCAGGCTGATCGCCAGAATGCCGAAACAGTACATCTCGGCGAGGTAGAGGATGAAGCCGGGCACGAAGTCGACCAGCTCGGTCACCGGCGGCAGCGTCTGCGTGGTGCGCCAGTAGACGTAGCGCAGCACCACCAGCGAGCCGAGCGCGAGCAGCACCTGACGCACCCAGGGTCCGCGGCCGAACACCCAGATCGTCACCATGGAGACAATGACGGCGACGGAAAGCGACAGTTGCGCCTGGACGCTGACGGGTTGCGTCACCAGCGCAACCGCCGCGAGCCCGGAAAGGCCCCACGCCATCCATCGAAGCGCAGCGATCATGCCTGCCCTGGATTCCCCTGCGTCAAATCTTGACGCTTGGGAAACCATCGGACGGCGCCAGTTAACGCAGCGATAGCGCCGGCGCGCGCGTCCGGCGGCGTAGTCAACACCTGGTAAACAGCTTGTCTCGAATGCGCCGTTTCGGCGCATTCGTCGATGAAGGCTGCGGCGGGCCGTCGATCAGGCGGCGGCGAGTTCGGCGGCGACGCCGGGCAGGCGCATCACCGACAGCGCCAGCGCCTGGGCGCAGGGGACGAGCGAGGCGACCTCCATGAACTCCTCGGGCGTGTGGCCGCCCCCGCCCGCCGGGCCGACCGAACAGAGCGTCGGGCAGCCGACCGCCGCGGTGTAGCCGGAATCGGCGCAGCCCCCGGTGAACTCGGCGGTGACCTCGAAGCCCATGTCGCGGGCGGCGGCGCGATAGGTCTCGAACATGGCGCGGCCGCCTGCGCTCTCCTCGAGCGGCAGGAATTCGCCGGAGATGGTCAGGCGCGCGCTCGCGCCGGGCACGGAGCAGGTCTCGACGATGGCGCGGATCGCCTCGATCGCCGGGGCGCGGTCCTCAGCCTTGACATAGCGCAGGTCGATCTCGGCGCGGCAGGACGGGGCGACGGTGTTGACGGTCTGGCCGCCATGGATCGTGCCGACGTTGAGCGTGATTCCCCTGGCATAGTCGGTCAGCGCGTGAATGCGCGGGATCTTGCGGGCGATCTCCTCGATCGCCGAGACGCCCTTGTCGTGATTGGCGCCGGAATGGGCGGCCTTGCCGGTCACCTCCATCGCCATGAAGACGCCGCCCTTGCGGCCCTTGGTGATGCGGTGCGGGCCGGCGCGCGAGGGCTCGGAATTGAACACGCAGCGCGCCGCGCGCGCCTCGCGCTCGATGACGGCGCGCGAGAAGGGCGAGGCGATCTCCTCGTCGCTCGTCACCAGCGCGACGATCGGGGCGGGGTGGCCGCCGCAGGCGGCGAAGGCGGCGGCGACGAAGGCGTTCATGACGAGGCCCGACTTCATGTCGGCGACGCCCGGGCCCCAGGCGCGGCCCGCCTCGATGCGGAAGGGCCGGCGCGTCGGTTCGCCCTTCGGGAACACCGTGTCGCGATGGCCCATCAGGATGATCGGGCGCCGGTCGTTGGCCATGGGCTGGGCGAGTTCGGCGCGGATCGCCTCGCCGAAGCGGGCGTCGGGATCGGTCGTCACCGTCATGCCGGCTTTCTCGAAGAAGGCCTTCAGCGGTTCGCCGGCGGCGTCGACGCCGGCCTTGTCCCAGGTGCCGCTGTCGACGTTCACCAGCGTCTCGAGCAAGGCCAGCATGTCGCCTTCGCGCGCAGCGAGCCAGTCGACGATCTTGCGTTCGGCTTCAGTGAGCATGCGGGTCCTCGCAGCGATGGCCCATGGCGCGGGCGAGGCGCAAATTCCGGCAAGGCGGGCGCTTGCGCAAGGCGGCGGAGCGGCCTAGCCTCGCCAATATTCGCAACCTCTGTTCCGGTTTTTGGCACAATGACGACCTTGTCGAGCGCCGCGGCGGTGCTGCGCTGCTATTCGGCGGATCGCTGCGATCTCACCGTCACGCAGGTGTCGGGGCTGCTCGGCATGCCCAAGAGCAACGCCTCGCGGCTGTTGCGGGCGATGGCGGCCTGCGGCCTGCTGGAGCCGGTCGGCGCCTCGAAACGCTATCGCCCCGGCCTGCTGCTGCACGAGGCGGGGGCGGTGTTCCGCACCTCCTCGGCGCTGACGCAGCGGGCCGACGAGGTGGTGGCGCGCGTGGCGGCGGCGAGCGGCCATACCGGCTATGTCAGCCGGCGCGACGGCGTCGAGATGGTGGCCGTCACCGATCATCCGGGCATGCATGCGCTGCGCGTCGCCTCCTCGATCGGCCGCCGGCTGAACGCGGGGGCGAGCGCCACCGGCCGCAGCCTGCTGGCCCGCCTGCCGGACGCCGAGATCCGGGCGCTGTTCACGCCGTTCCCGACGCCGCCCTCGGCCAATGCGCCTTCGAACGCCGACGAACTGCTGCGCCGCGTCGAGGCGGTGCGGCGGCGCGGCTTCGCCTGCGCCATCGACGAGGCCAATCGCGGCGTCGGCGCGGTGGCGGTGGCGGTCGGCGATCCGCAGACGCAGAGCGAGGTTTCGCTGTGCATCACCTTCCCCGCCGCGCTGATGAACGAGGCCGAGCGCATCGAGCTGGCGCGTGAGCTGCACGAAGGCGCCGCGGCCATCGCGGCGCTGACCGGCGATGCGCGCTTTCCCGCCGCGTTCCGGGCCGAGGCGGGCGCGGCATGAGCAACGCGGCGGCGCGCTGGCGCATCGGCTTCGACATCGGCGGCACGTTCACCGATTTCATTCTCTACGACGGCGACAAGCGGGCCGTGACGCTGCACAAGCGGCTGACGACGCCGCATGATCCGTCCGAGGCGGCGCTGGCGGGCCTCGCCGAACTGACGGCGATGGCCTCGATCACGCTGGCCGATGTCGGCGAGATCGTGCATGGCACGACGCTGGTCACCAATGCGGTGATCGAGCGGCGCGGGGCGAGGCTCGGTCTGTTGACGACGCAGGGCTTCCGCGACGCGCTCGAGATGGGCGCCGAGCAGCGCTACGACATCTACGATCTGTTCCTCGCCTTCCCCGAGCCGCTGGCGCCGCGACGCTGGCGGCGCGAGGCGGTCGAGCGCGTCGATCGCGACGGACGCATCGTCACGCCGTTCGATCTCGATCAGGCGCGGGCGGAGCTGACGCGCCTCGTCGCCGAGGGCTGCGAGGCGGTGGCGGTGTGCTTTCTGCATTCGCATCGCAATCCCGCGCATGAGCGGGCGGTGGGCGACCTCATCCGCACGGCGTTTCCGCAGCTCGCCGTCTCGCTCAGTCATGAAGTCGTCGGCGAGATCGGCGAATACCAGCGCTTCGCCACGACGGCGGCGAACGCCTATGTGCAGCCGCTCGCCGAAAAATACCTGACCGCGCTGGAGCGCGAATTGCGGGCGCGCGGTTTCCGCGGCGCGTTGCGGCTGATGCATTCGGCGGGCGGGCTGGTCTCGGTCGAGACGGCGCGCGCCTTTCCGATCCGGCTGCTGGAATCGGGCCCGGCCGGCGGCGGCCTCGCCACGGCGCTGTTCGGCGCGCTCGCCGGGCAGCGCGACGTCATCTCCTTCGACATGGGCGGCACGACCGCGAAAGCCTGTCTGATCGAGGAGGGTCGCGCCGACGTCGCGCCGATGATGGAGGCGGGCCGCGTCCATCGCTTCAAGAAGGGATCGGGCCTGCCGATCAAGGCGCCGGTGATCGACATGATCGAGATCGGCGCCGGCGGCGGCTCGATCGCCTCGATCGACGAGGTCGGGCTCCTGCGCGTCGGGCCGCGCTCGGCCGGGTCCGATCCGGGGCCGGCCTGCTACGGCCTCGGCGGCCTCGAGCCGACCGTCACGGACGCTGCGGTCGTGCTCGGCTACTACGATCCCGGCTTCTTCCTCGGCGGACGCATGGCGCTCGACGTCGCGGCGGCGCGGCGGGCGGTGGCCCGCGTCGCCGAGCCGCTCGGCCTGTCGATCGAGGCGGCGGCGGCGGGCATCCATCAGGTCGTCATCGACGCCATGGCCTCGGCGGCGCGCGTGCATCTGGTCGAGAAGGGCAAGGACCCGCGCGGCTACGCCATGGTCGGCTTCGGCGGCGCGGGGCCGGCGCATGCGGTGGAGGTGGCGCGGGCGCTCGGCGTCGCAGAGGTGATCATTCCGCCGGCCTCGGGCGCGGCCTCGGCGCTCGGTTTTCTCGCCGCGCCGCTGTCCTTCGAACGGGCGCGCTCGCTGCCGCTGCGGCTGGAGCCGGGCTTCGACGCCGCCGGGCTCGCCGAAGCGCTCGCCGAGCTGGAGCGCGACGGGCGGGCGCGCCTCGCCGCCGCCGGCGTCGCGGCTGAGGACATGCGCGTCGAGCGCAGCGCCGACATGCGGCTCGTCGGCCAGATGCACGACATCGCCGTGCCGCTGCCGGACGGGCCGGTCGACGAAAGCCGGCTGGAGGCGATCCGCGCCGCCTTCGTCGCCGCCTATACCCGCCGCTATGCGCCGCCGCCCGAGGGGGCGCGCGTCGAGGCGATCAATTTCCGGGTGCGCGTCGTCGGGCCGACGCCGGCGCTGTCGCTCGACGGCGCGGTCGGCGGCGGCGGCGGCGTCAAATGCAAGGGGACGCGGCGCGCCTGGTTCGACGGCGGCTTCGTCGAAGCCTCGGTGTGGGACCGCTATGCGCTCGCCCCGGGCGACGTCGTCGAGGGGCCGGCGATCATCGAGGAGCGCGAGGCGACGACGCTCGCGCCGCCGGGCGACCGGGCCCGGATCGACGCGGCGCTCAATATCCGCATCGAGGTGGCGCGGCGCGCGGCGGCGCAGACGCTGATTCCGGCCGGGCTCGACAGGGCCGCGGCCGCCGCGCTGATCGAGTCCGATCCGATCGCGCTCGAGATCATGTGGAGCCGCCTCGTCACCGTCGTCGAGGAGATGTGGCTGACGGTGATCCGCACCGCCTTCTCGCTGGTGATCTCGGAGGCGCAGGACTTCGCCTGCGAGCTGCTCGATCCGGAAGGCGAGACGCTGGCGCATTCGCCGCGGGCGATGCCGGTCTTCAACCTCACCTTGCCGCGCGCGGTGAAGGCGCTGATCGAGCGCTATCCGCCGCACACGCTGCAGCCCGGCGACGTGCTCATCACCAACGATCCGTGGCTGTGCGCCGGACATCTGTTCGACATCGCGGTGGTGACGCCGGTGTTCCGCGAGGGCCGGCTGGTCGCCCTGATGGGCACGGTCGGCCATGTCTCGGACATCGGCGGCACCAAGGATTCGCTGTCGGCGCGCGAGATCTACGAGGAAGGCTTCCAGATCCCGCCGATGAAGCTCTACGAGGCGGGAAAGCCGAACGAGACGCTGTTCCGCCTGCTCGCCGAAAACGTCCGCAACGGCGATCAGGTGATCGGCGACGTGCAGAGCTTCGTCGCGGCCAACGCGCTCGGCGCGGAGCGGCTGTCGGCCTTCATGACCGACTACGGCATGGCCGATCTCAGGGCGCTGGCGCAGGTGGTGCAGGAGCGTTCGGAAAAGGCGATGCGGGAGGCGATCGCGGCGCTGCCCGACGGGGTCTACCGCTCCGAGGTCTGGAACAATCCGCTCGGCGCGCCGATGCGCTATCCGCTCGAGCTGACCGTCGCCGGCGACGAGATCACGCTCGATTTCGCCGGCGCGCCGGCGCAGCCGCCGCGCGGCGGCCTGAACTGCACGCTGAACTACACCGCCGCGCACGCCACCTATCCGCTCAAATGCATGCTGACGCCGGCGGTGCGCGGCAACGCCGGCTGCTACCGGCCGTTCACGGTCAAGGCGCCGGAAGGCTCGATCCTCAACGCGACGCGGCCGATGGCGGTCAACCTGCGCACCCGCACCGGCTGGTACATCGCGCCGAACATCTTTTCGGCGCTGGCCGAGGCCGCGCCAGACCGCGTCCAGGCGGCGACCGGCCTGCCCGTCGCCGCCTCGGTCTACGGCCGCGACAGTGAAGGCCGCATCTATTCGGACCTCCTGTTCATGGGCGGGGGGCAGGGCGCCTCCTCGGCGCGGGACGGCAAGTCCGGGCTGCTGTGGCCGACCTCGGCGGCCAACACCTCGGTCGAGATGTTCGAGACGCGCGCCCCCGTGCTGGTGCTCGAAAAGGCCTATGTGACCGATTCCGGCGGGCCGGGACGGCAGCGCGGCGGCCTCGGCCAGCAGGTCCGGCTGCGCAAGCTCGTCGACGACGGGCAGGCGACGCTGGTCTCGGTCTATCCCGAGGGCGTCGGCACGCCGGCGCCGGGCCTGGCCGGCGGCGAGCCGGGCGCGACGGCGCAGGGGCTCGTCACCGACGCGCGCGGCGAGGCGCTGCGCGATTGCGGCACGGGCGAACTCGTCACGCTGACCGGAACGGACCGCATCGTCGCCATCGTGCTCGCCGGCGGCGCCGGCTATGGTCCGGCGGCGACACGCGATCGTGAGGCGGCGGCGCGCGACGTGGCGGACGAAAAGGTTTCACCCGCAGCCGCGAGGCTGCATTATGGTTTCGACGCCGGCAGCCCGGCGGAAGCGGCGCAGCGCATGAGGGGAGCATGATGTTCAATCGCAGGATCTCGCGCAGGGTCTCGCTGCTGGCGGCGGCGGCCGCGGTCGCCGTCTCAGGCTTCGTCCCGGCGCTGGCGCAGGCGCCGCGCAAGACGCTGATCGTCGCCTCCAACCAGGACATCCCGAATTTCGATCCGCATGTGGCGACGGGCTATTCCGCCTCGATGCTGCTGCGCAACGTCTACGACTCGCTGGTGCGCGTCGAAGGCAATCCGCCGCAGGTGATCCCGCATCTGGCGCAGTCCTGGACGGTCTCGCCCGACGGCATGGTCTACACGTTCAAGCTCGACCCGGCGGCGAAGTTCCATTCCGGCGCGCCGGTGACGGCGGAGGCGGTGAAATATTCGATCGACCGGCTGATGCGCCTCGCCAAGGGCAACGCCTGGATGCTGGCCGGCATCGTCGGACCCAACAGCGTCGAGGCGGTCGACGCGCAGACGGTGAAGATCACGCTGCTGAAACCCTTCGCCGCCTTCCTGCAGGTGCTGCCCTGGGCGTGGATCGTCGATCACAAGCAGGTCGAGGCGAACAAGGGCGCCGACGACGGGCAGACCTGGATGCGCAACCATCTCGTCGGCTCGGGCGCCTTCACCGTGCGCCGCGCCGAGCCCGGCACGCTCTACGAATTCGAGCGCGTCGCCGACGGCTGGCGCAAGGGCGGCGGCAATCTGACCGGCGCGATCTGGCGCATCGTGCGCGAGACCGCCTCGCAGCGTCTGATGGTGCAGCGCGGCGAAGCGCATATCGCCGTCGATCTGACCAGCGAGGACATGGACGCGCTGAAGGACAAGGCCGGCGTCGTCTCGGTGATCGAGCCGGAATTCCGCACCTTCTCGATCAAGATGAACACCGAAAACGGGCCGCTGGCCGATCCGGCGCTGAGGCGCGCGGTGTCCTACGCCTTCGACTACAACGCCATGCTGGCCTCTGCCGGCTATGCGCAGCTGATGGTCGGGCCGCTGCCGCACGGCATTCTCGGCCACGATCCGAACCTGCCCGTCTATCGCACCGATCTCGACAAGGCGAAGGCCGAACTCGCCAAGTCGAAGACGCCGAACGGCGGCGTCAAGCTGACCATGGTCTATGTCAACGGTCTCGAGCAGCAGCGGCGCTGGGCGCTCGTCCTGCTCGACGCGCTGAAGAAGCTCAACATCGAGCTCGATATCAAGCCGATGGCCTGGCCGGACATGGTGGCCTCGACCAAGACGCCGCAATCGGCGCCGGACTTCTTCCCTGTCTACCAGACCGCCAATTACGGCGATCCCGACAACATCGCCTTCGCCGCCTATCATTCCTCGCGCAACGGCAACTGGCAGAACATGGTCTACAAGAGCGCCAAGGTCGACGGGCTGATCGAGGCGGGCCGCGCGGAGACCAATGTCGACAAGCGCAAGGCGATCTATCTCGACTTCCAGAAGCAGGTGGTCGAGGACGCGCCCGACATCTTCGGCGTGCTGGAGAAGCGCAAGCTGGCGATGCGCGAGGATGTGACCGGCTTCAAGTTCACGCCGGTCGCCAGCAACGCGATCGAATATTTCGGGCTGTCGCTGAAGTGAGAGGCGGCGGGACCGTTCTCCCGCCGGCGTCATTGCGAGCGAAGCGAAGCAATCCATCGGTCAAAGGGCGCGTCTGCGCGGCTGGATTGCTTCGTCGCTTCGCTCCTCGCAACGACGGGGCGCGAGTGGCGGCGACCGCCGATTGCGTTCTCGCGACTCTTCCATGCTGACCTACGCGCTGCGCCGCATCGTGCTGCTTCTGCCCGTGCTCGTCGGGCTGTCGATCATCGTCTTCGCCATCGCGCGATTGCTGCCCGGCGATCCGGTGCAGCTCGCCGCCGGGCCGCAGGCGACCAAGGAGGAGATCGAGGCGCTCGCCCGCGAACTCGGGCTCGACCGGCCGCTGATCGCGCAATACTGGAGCTACGCGACGGGGCTCTTGCAGGGCGACTGGGGCCAGTCGATCCTGACGCGTCGGCCGGTGTGGGAAGATCTGCGCATCTATCTGCCGGCGACGCTCGAGCTCGTCTTCGCGGCGATGGCGATCGCCGTGGCGATCGGCCTGCCGGCGGGGCTGCTGTCCGCGGCCTACGCCAACCGCTGGCCGGACTATCTGTCGCGCACGCTGTCGCTCGGCGCGATCTCGATGCCGCGCTTCTTCCTCGGCCTGTTGATGCAGCTGTTCTTCGTCATGCAGATGGGCTGGCTGCCGCTCGGCGGGCGCTTTCCGCTGGTCGAAATTCCGCCCCCGGCGGTGACCGGCCTGATCACGCTCGACGCGCTGATCGCGCGCGACGGCGGCGCCTTCCTGACTGCGCTGAAACATCTCGCCATGCCGGCGGCGGCGATGTCGCTGTCGCCGCTCGCCACCATCACCCGGATGATGCGGGCGACGACGCTGGAGGCGATGTCGCAGGATTACGTCACGACGGCGCGGGCGCTCGGCCTGTCGCGCGGCAAGATCCTGTTCAAATATGTCGCCAGGAACGCCGCCTCGGCGACGCTGACGGTGATCGGCCTGTATTTCGGCTGGCTGCTCGCCGGCACGGTGCTGGTCGAGACGGTGTTCGACTGGCCGGGCGTCGGCCTCTACGCGACCAAGGCGATCGCCACGCAGGACTTCATGCCGCTGATGGGCGTGACGCTGGTGATCGGCGCGCTGTTCGTGATCGTCAATCTGATCGTCGATCTCGCCTACGGCCTGATCAACCCGAAGGCGCGCTACGCATGAGCGCGGCGGCGCCGACGATGGCGAGCGCGCGCGGCGAGGCGCTGAAGCGCGGCTTCTATCGCTTCCGCCAGAGCTGGCTGTCGCTGGTCGGCCTCGCCATCGTCGTCGCGCTGGCCGGGCTGGCGCTGCTCGCGCCGTGGATCGCGCCGCATCCCGAGCATGCGGCGGGCGGCTTCGCCATGAACGCGCGTTTCGCGCCGCCCTCGCGCGTGGCGTGGTTCGGCACGAACGAGCTCGGGCAGGACGTGCTGACGCTGGTGCTGATGGGGGCGCGCGTGTCGCTGTTCGCCGGCGTCGCCGTGGTGGCGATGGCGGCGGCGCTCGGGGCGGCGGTCGGCGCCGTCGCCGGCTTCTTCGGCCGATGGGTCGACGAGGCGCTGATGCGCCTCACCGATCTGTGGCTGACGCTGCCCGGCCTCATTCTGGCGATGGCGATCGCGGCGGCGATGGGCCCGGGCGTCGGCAACATGATCTTCGCCATCACGCTGACCTGGTGGCCGGGCTATGCGCGGCTGGTGCGCGGCGAGGTGATGGCGCGCAAGGAGGAGGTCTATGTGCAGGCGGCGCGCGCCCTCGGCGCCTCGCCGGCGCGGCTGATCCTGCGCCACATCCTGCCCAACGTCGTCTCGCCGATCATCGTCAAGATGTCGCTCGACGTCGGCTTCGCCATTCTCACTGTCGCCTCGCTCGGCTTCGTCGGCATCGGCGTCAAGCCGCCGACGCCGGAATGGGGCTCGCTGCTGTCGAATGCGCGCGGCTATCTGCCGGACTACTGGTGGACGGCGATCTTTCCGGGCCTCGCCATCTTCCTCTCCGTGTTCGGCTTCAATCTGCTCGGCGACGGGCTGCGCGACGTGCTCGATCCGCGCGCGAGGCGATGATGGCGCTGGTCGAGATCGACGAACTGCATCTGACGATGACGAGCTATGACGGCGCGGCGCATGTGCTCGCCGGCGTGTCGCTGTCGCTGGAGCGCGGCGAAATCTGGGGCCTCGTCGGCGAGACGGGCTGCGGCAAGTCGCTCACCGGTCTGACCCTGTCGCGGCTGGTGGCGAGCCCGCCGGCGCGCTACCTCAGCGGGGCGGTGCGCTTCGACGGGCGCGATCTGCTCGCCGCCGACGAGGAGACGATGCGCGATCTGCGCGGGCGCAGGATCGGCATGATCTTCCAGGACCCGACGACCAATCTCAATCCGGCCTTCCGCGTCGGCACGCAGATGATCGACGTGGCGCTGCATGCGGGCCGCGTCGATCCGTCGATCCTCGGTCTTGCCGCCGGCGCGTCGCGCGGGGCGCGCCGGCGCGCGGCGCGTGATCTCGCCGTGTCGATGCTCGATCGCGTCGGCATCGTCGACGCCGCGCGCCGCATCGACGACTATCCGCACCAGTTCTCCGGCGGCATGCGCCAGCGCGTGCTGATCGCCATGGCGCTGATCGGCAGGCCCGACCTGATCATCGCCGACGAGCCGACGACGGCGCTCGACGTCTCGGTGCAGGCGCAGATTCTGGCGCTGCTGCATCGCCTCGCCGCCGAGGACGGGCTGGCGATCCTCCTGATCACGCACAATCTCGGCGTCGTGGCGCAGATCGCCTCGCATGTGGCGGTGATGTATGCCGGCGCCGTTGTCGAGGCGGGCGATGTGCGCGCCGTGCTGAAGAGCCCGCGGCATCCCTATACGCAGGCGCTGATCGCGGCGCTGCCGCGCGCCGACGTCAAGCGCGGCGCGCTCGCCGGCCTGCCGGGCGTCGTGCCGGATCTGCTGACGCCGCCGCCGGGCTGTCGTTTCCTGCCGCGCTGTCCGATCGGCGCGGCGGATTGCGCGCGCGCCGCGCCGGGGCTGGCGCCGGTCGATACGGGCCAGCGCGTCGCCTGCTTCAGGGCGGAGCGCGCGGCGTGAGCGCGCTGCTGCAGCTCGAGAACGTGACGCGCGTCTATCGCGGCGGCGGGCCGTTCTCGCAGGGCGCCGAGATCGTCGCGCTCGACGACGTCAGCTTGTCGGTTGCGCGCGGCTCGTGCTTCGGCGTCGTCGGCGAATCGGGCTCGGGCAAGACGACGCTGACGCGCATCGCGCTCGGCCTCGAGGCGCCGACGCGCGGGCGCGTCACGTTCGACGGGGTCGACGTCGCCGGGCTGCGCGGCGCGGCGCGCAAGCGCCTGCGCCGGCGCGTTCAGATCGTCTTCCAGGATCCTTACGCCTCGCTCGATCCGCGCATGAGCGTTCACGACATCGTCGCCGAGGGCATGGTGATCCATCGCGATTCGCTCGGCCTCGACGCGCGGGCGCGCACGGCGCGCGTCGTCGAACTGCTCGGCCTCGTCGGCCTCGGGGCGCAGCATCTCAACCGCTATCCGCACGAGTTTTCCGGCGGCCAGCGCCAGCGCATCTGCATCGCGCGGGCGCTGGCGGTCGAGCCGGAATTGCTGATCCTCGACGAGCCGACCTCGGCGCTCGACGTGTCGGTGCAGGCGCAGGTGCTGGCGCTGTTCGAGGAATTGAAGGCGCGGCTCGATCTGACCTATGTGTTCATCAGTCATGATCTCGGCGTCGTGCGCTATGTCTGCGACCGCGTGGCGGTGATCCATCGTGGCCGCATCGTCGAGGAGAACGAGGCGACGCGCCTGTTCGCGGCGCCGCAGAGCGCGCATGCGCGCGAATTGATCGCCGCCATGCCCGATCCCGATCCCGATCGCTCGCCGTTCCGCCGCGCCGTCTTGTAAGCGTCGCCTCGCGCCGGCTAGTCTGGCCCCAGCGTCGGATTCGCGCCCGGCCGGACGCGCCGGGCCGGCGAACGGAAGGAGGCGTCGCCATGCCCCGTCTCTTCACCGGGCTGGAAATCCCGTCTGATCTGGCGCGCGAACTGGCGATGCTGCGCGGCGGGCTGTCGGGGGCGCGCTGGATCGACGAGGAGAATTATCACATCACGCTGCGCTTCATCGGCGACATCGACGGGGCGACGGCGCGCGACGTGGCGCAGTCGCTCGGCGACATCCGCAAGCGGCCGTTCATGGTGACGCTGGACGGGCTCGACGTGTTCGGCGGCGACAAGCCGCGCGCCATCGTGGCGCGGGCGAAGCCGGCGCCGGCGCTGGTCGAGCTGCAATCGAAACACGAGCAGATGCTGCGCCGCCTCGGCCTTGCGCCGGAGCCGCGCAAGTTCACGCCGCATGTCACGCTGGCGCGGCTGAAGCAGGCCTCGCAGATGGCGGTCGCCGACTATCTGTCGGCGCGCGGCTATTTCCTGTCGCGCGCCTTCGAGGCGACGCGCTTCGTGCTCTTCTCCTCGCGCGATTCGGTCGGCGGCGGGCCGTACGTGGTCGAGGCGGCCTATCCGCTGGCGTGAGCCTCAGCGCGCCGCGAGCGGGCCGAAGCGGTAACGCCCGGTGATCGGAAAGGCGAAGAGCGTATCCTCCATCCGCGCCCCGGCGCCGATGTTGTGGATGACGAGCGGTCGCCGACCATCGGCGCTGCGCTGGCGCGCGACGATGGCGATGTGCGGCAGATGGCCGGGCAGCATCTGGGTGACGAGATCGCCCGGCGCGTAGGCGGCGGGATCGGCGCTGACCGGCAGGACGCGGCCGTGGCGGGCGAAGAAGGTCTGCAGGTTGGGCACGCGGCGATGGTCGATATTCGGATCCGGCGCGGCGAGGCCCCAGCGGCGGGGATAGGCGGCGAAGGCCCGGCCCATGTCCTCGCGCAGGCTCTTCTGCAGATCGAGGCCGAAGGCGTCGCGATAGGCGCGCACGATCACGTCCGTGCAGACGCCGACCTCGCGCGGCGGGTCGCCGCCGGGATAGGCGAGGCGGCGATAGGCCGGGTCGTAGCGGGTCGTGACGCCGATCTGCGCGGCGGCGGCGGCGAGGAGCGCGTCGACGGGCGAGTCCGGCGCGGCGCGGGCCGGCGCGACGGCGAGCAGGGCGAGCAGGGCGAGGGCGGGGAGGATGCGCATCGGCGCAGACTCGTGGCCGGAGGCGGCGGAATCGCGGCCGGGCGGGGGTGACGCAGCGTAAGTATTCGATCCTGTGATAGGAATTTAGACCTTGACTCCGCCGACCCGCCAGGTCAGACTCGGGCCATGCTCCCTGCCTTCGCCCCCGGCCGGCTGTTTTCCGGCGTCGTCGCGCTGCTGGCGCTGGCGGCGGCCTTCGCGCTCGGCGCGGCGGCCGAGCGGCGCGCGAGCGGCCTGTTCGCGGCCGCCCCTCGCGGCCCGGCGGTTCTGGCGCCCGGCCGGGTCTTCGACGGGCCGTTCGAGGCGCGGGTCGTGCGCATCGTCGACGGCGATACGTTCGCGGCGCGGCTGACGATCTGGTTCGGGCAGGAGATCGAGACGCTCATCCGGCTGCGCGGCGTCGATGCGCCGGAGATCGGCGGGCGTTGCGCCCCGGAGCGGACGCAGGCGGCGGCGGCGCGCGACAGTCTCGGCCAGGTGCTGGAGAGCGGCCGGGTGATGATCAGCCGGGTCGGCGGCGACAAATATTTCGGCCGGGTGACGGCGGATGTCGCGGTGGTCGCGCCGGACGGGGCCTTTCCACCGGTCGACGTCGCCGCGCTCCTGCAGGCGGAGGGGCTGGCGCGGCCCTATGCCGGCAAGGGCCGCGGCGGCTGGTGCGAGCTTGCGGCGGCGCCGGCGCTCAGGGCCGCAGCGCCGCCTTCGCCTTGTCGCGATGCTCGGGCCGGATCGCGCCGGCGACGGTGCGCAGGGCGAGGGCCAGAACCGCGGCGTCGTCGCCGAAGCCGATCAGCGGCGCGATGTCGGGAATGATGTCGATCGGCAGGATGAAATAGGCGAGCGCGCCGAACAGCGTGGCGCGGACCTTCAGGTCGGTCGTCGGGTCGGTGGCGCAATAGAAGGCGGCGACCAGATCCTCGGCGAAGGGCAGGTTGCGGGCGATGCGCTTCAGCGACTCCCAGAAGCGCTCGCGCACCCGCTGCTCGTCGCGCGCGGATTTGCGCATCGTCTCCATCTCCGCCTTGGAGAGCGGCTTCTTCCAGTCCTCGGCGAGGTCCGCCATGGCTTCCTCCGGCGCGCGGGCCGCCCGATGATATGGGAAGCTTCGCCGCCCGCCGCAAGCGCCTCCGCCGGCGCGCTGATTTTGCGGCGCAGCAAAACATGCTAAGCGCCGCCCCGGCGGACGCCTCGGCGGCGTCCGATGCTCTTGGGGGCCTCGATGCCGGGTCAACTCCGCCGCGTCTCGCGCGCGCTGCTTTCCGTGTCGGACAAGACCGGTCTGATCGATTTCGCCCGCGCGCTGGCGGGGCGCGGGATCGAACTCGTCTCCACCGGCGGCACGCGCAAGGCGATCGCCGAGGCCGGTCTGCCGGTGATCGACGTCGCTGATCTCACCGGCTTTCCGGAGATGATGGACGGGCGCCTCAAGACGCTGCATCCCAAGGTGCATGGCGGGCTGCTCGCCATCCGCGAGAACCCCGAGCACGAGGCGGCGATGCTGGCGCATGGCATCGCGCCGATCGATTTGTTGGCCGTCAATCTCTATCCGTTCGAGGCGACGGTCGCGAAGGGCGGCAGCTACGCCGACTGCGTCGAGAACATCGACATCGGCGGGCCGGCGATGATCCGCGCCGCCGCCAAGAACCATGACGACGTGACGGTGGTCGTCGAGCCGGCCGACTATGCCCGCGTGCTCGCCGATCTCGACGCGCGGGGCGGGGCGACGACGCGGGCGCTGCGCCGGGCGCTGGCGCAGAAGGCCTATGCGCGCACGGCCGCCTATGACGCGGCGATCTCCAACTGGTTCGCCGCGCAGCTCGGCGAGGCGACGCCCGCCTTCCGCGCGGTCGGCGGGACGCTGGCCGAGGCGATGCGCTATGGCGAGAATCCGCACCAGTCCGCCGGTTTCTACGTCACGGGCGAGACGCGCTCCGGCGTCGCCACGGCGCGCCAGACGCAGGGCAAGCAGCTCTCCTACAACAACGTCAACGACACGGACGCCGCCTATGAATGCGTCGCCGAGTTCGATCCGGCGCGCACGGCGGCGGTCGTCATCGTCAAACACGCCAATCCATGCGGCGCCGCGGAAGGGGCGAGCCTCGCCGAGGCCTATGAAAAGGCGCTGCGCTGCGATCCGGTGTCGGCCTTCGGCGGCATCGTCGCGGTCAACCGCCGGCTCGACGCGGCGGCGGCGCGCGAGATCGTCAAGATCTTCACCGAGGTGATCATCGCGCCGGAGGCGGACGAGGAGGCGATCGCGCTGGTCGCGGCGAAGAAGAATTTGCGCCTGCTGATCGCCGGCGGCCTGCCCGATCCGCGCGCGCCGGGCCTTTCGGTGCGCACGGTGGCGGGCGGACTGCTTGCGCAGGGGCGCGACAATGCGTGCGTCGACGACATGGATCTGCGCGTCGTCACCAGACGCGCGCCGACGGCGCAGGAGCTGGCGGACATGCGATTCGCCTTCCGCGTCGCCAAGCATGTGAAGTCGAACGCCATCGTCTATGCGAAAGACGGCGCGACCGTCGGAATCGGCGCCGGGCAGATGAGCCGGGTCGATTCCTCGCGCATCGCGGCGTGGAAGGCGGCGGAGGCGGCCAAGGCGGCGGGTCTGCCCGAATCGCTGGCCAAAGGCGCGGTCGTCGCCTCGGACGCCTTCTTCCCCTTCGCCGACGGGCTGCTGGCGGCGGCCGAGGCGGGGGCGACGGCGGTGATCCAGCCCGGCGGCTCGATGCGCGACGACGAGGTGATCGCGGCGGCCGACGCGGCCGGGCTCGCCATGGTCTTCACCGGCGTGCGGCACTTCCGTCACTGAAGCGGACGACTGGCCGCGGGGTGTGAGTCTTCCGCCTTAACCATTGCTTTTCCTTACTTATTTGCTTGTCGCTGGCGTCAGCGGCGGCGGTCGCCTGATCTATACCGACTGGCGGCAGGCGGGCCTCGATGGCGCCGTGTTCACCGGCGGCGTCAACGAGACCTCGCTGACGCTCGGCCTGCTGTTCGGCGCCGGCATCGTCAGCCCGCTCGCGGTGACCAATCCGGGCTGGGGCACGTTCTCGATGGGCCTGGCGGCGGGACCGGGCGCGATCGTCGCGGCCACCTTCGGCAATGGTCAGGGCGCCATCGTCGTCGGCTCCAGCGGACGCACGATCGTCAACGGCTTCCTGTCCGACACGGTCGCCTCGCAACAACTCTATGCGAACGAGATCAACTACATGCTCTCCAGCGGCGTGCCCGAGCCGTCGACCTGGGCGATGATGCTGATCGGCTTCGCCGGCCTCGGCCTCGCCGCGCGCAAGCGCCGCCGCGAAGAAGCGATGGCCTGATCCGTCTTCCGGAGTCTGGTGAACCTGTCGCCGGCGCCGCTCTTGCGGCGCCGGTTGCGTTTCAGGGCGCCGTTCGCGCCGTGCGCCGGATCACCGACGGAACGGGCGCGGCAGGCCATCCTGCGTCGCGAGCCTTCGCAAGGAGCGCGTCATGGCCTGGTTCGACGATCTCAAGGCGGCGCTGCCCGCCTACTATCCCGGCGGCGGAAACATCGTCGGCTATCTGCGCGGCTCGGGCAGTCCGACCGTCTGGCGACAGATGGAGCGTTCGTCGGGGCAGATGATCATACTCGGCTCGAAACGGCCGACGAAGGAGGAGTGGGACGCCGCCGGCGTCGGCCAGCGCGGCGAGGAGCAGACGATCACGCTCGACAAGCTTTCGAGCTTCATCATCCTCTATGGCGGCTTCATGTATCGGCCGTGGGGCCACATCCACAGCCTGACGCCGCAGACGCAGGCGACCTTCACCAACTCGTCGCTGGCGAGCTGGAAGCGCAACTACATGAAACCGCGGCCCTGAGCCTCAGCGTCCGCCATCGCCGACGCGCACGGCGACCTCGCGCGTCGCGCCGCCGCGTTCGATCCTGAGGGTCGCGGTCCCGCCGACGCCCTTGGCCTCGAGGCCGGCGGCGAGATCGGCGACGCTGCGGGTCGGGCGCCCGTCGATGGCGACGATGACGTCGCCGAGCGTCCCGGCGGCGCGATCGACGCCGCGCAGGCCCGCCTCGGCCGCCGGCCCGCCGGGCGCGACGTCGATGACGACGAGCCCGTCGACGCCGGCGCGGGCGGCGGCCTCGGGACTCGCCAGACGCACGCCGATCACCGGATTGGGGGCGCGGCCGTTGCGGATCAGCTGCGGCGCGATGCGGTTCACCGTATCGACGGGAATGGCGAAGCCGATGCCGGCCGAGGCGCCGGAGGGCGAATAGATCGCCGTGTTGACGCCGATCAGCCGGCCGGCGCTGTCGACCAGCGGGCCGCCGGAATTGCCGGGATTGATGGCGGCGTCGGTCTGGATCACGTCGACGAGTTCGCGGCCCTGTTCGGTCGGCAGACGACGCTTCAGCGCCGAGACGACGCCGGTGGTCAGCGTCTGGTCGAGGCCGAAGGGATTGCCGATGGCGAACACCGCCTGGCCGACCTGCAGATCGGCCGAGGAGCCGATGGCGATCGGCGGCGGCAGGCTGGCGCGATCGACGCGCAGCACGGCGAGGTCGTGATTGGGCGAGCGGCCGACGAGGCGGGCGCTCGACGTCACGCCGTCGGCGAAGCGCACGCGCAGCGATCCGCCGCTCTGGGCGACGACGTGATCATTGGTGACGACATGGCCGCCGGCGTCCCAGACGAAGCCGGCGCCGCTCGCCGCGCCGTCCTCGTCCGAAAAGCGGCTCGCCGCGCCCGAGATCACATGCACGACGGAGGGCGACACGGCGCGGAACAGCGCAATCGTGTGTCGCTCCGATTCGGCGAGTTCGCCGCGCGCGACGACGGTGCGCGGCGCCTGTTCGGCGAACAGCGCGGCCCGCAGGCTCGGCCAGGCGAGCCAGGCCGCGCCGAGCGCCAGCGCCGCAAAGACGAGCGCGCGCCCGTTCATCGGCGCGCTCAGCGCGGGGCGAGGCGGATCGCGCCGTCGAGGCGGATGCCGACGCCGTTCAGCATGTCGTTGTCGACGATCGACAGGACGAGCCGGGCATATTCGTCGGCGCGGCCGAGACGGGAGGGGAAGGGCACGCTTTTCGCCAGCGAGGCGCGCGATTCCTCGGGCAGGCCGTCGAACATCGGGGTGTGGAACAGGCCGGGCAGAATGGTGCAGACGCGCACGCCGTATTGCGCCAGATCGCGGGCGAGCGGCAGAGTCATGCCGAGCACGCCGGCCTTCGAGGCGGCGTAGGTCGCCTGGCCGATCTGGCCGTCCTCGGCGGCGACGGAGGCGGTGGAGACGACGACGCCGCGCTGGCCGTCGGCGTCGAGCGGGGCGAGAGAGGCCATCGCGGTGGCGCATCTGGCGATCATCGCGAAGGTGCCGGTGAGATTGATCGCCACGCCGCGGGCGAAGCTCGCGACGTCATGGGCGACGAGCTCGCCGGTGTCGCGCTTCTTCGAGATCAGTCGTTTCGCCGGCGCGACGCCGGCGCAATTCACCAAGATGCGCTCGATCCCGTGTGCGGCGCGGGCTTTGGCGAGGCCGGCGTCGATCGAGGCCTCGTCGGTCACGTCGACCTTGCAGAACAGACCGCCGATGGCGGCGGCGACGGCCTCGCCCTTGTCCTGCTGCATGTCGAAGATCGCCACTTTCGCGCCGGCGGCGGCGAGGCCGCGCGCCGTCGCCTCGCCGAGACCGGACGCGCCGCCCGTGACGATGGCGGCGATCGTGGCGTCGAGTTTCATCGGCGTGTCTCCGGGTTGCGGAAAGGCTCTGCGACGCTTCGTTCCTAGCCGAGCGTCCTGCGGCCGTCGAGCGTCCCGCCGTCACGCCCGGCGCAGCGACCAGCGCACCGGCCTGAGCGCGCCGTCGTCGACGGACACGACGATCTGCGCGCAGGGGCGCGGCCCGTCGGGGGCGGCGAAATGCACGCTCTCCTCGATGCGCGCCGCGACGTCGCAGGCGAAGAGCCAGGCCGCGCCCGAGGGCGGCGTCAGCAGCACGCCATAGCCGTCCGGCCCCGGCGCGACCGTGACGGCGGGATGCAGATGAAAGCGCAACGCCCAGGGCGCCGGCGGCGCGTCGGTCCGCGGCTTGCCGACGCGCTGGAGCTCGTCCTCGCCCTCGAGCGCGTCGGGCGTCAGCGCGAGGCGACGGCGATGGCGCAGGCCGAAGCGGCGCACATAGCCGTCATGGATCGCCGTCATCGAGCGTCCGTCGGCGCCGCGCTCGACCTCGAGGCGGCGCGGCCCGGCGATGATCTGCGCATCGAGCCAGGCGGACAGGGCGGTGGTCGGCGCAAAGCGGCAGGACGAAGTGTCGGCGACGACGAGCGTCGAATGCGCCGCGGTCTGGCGCGAGGCCTCGCGCAGCGCCGGACGGTTGGGCGCGGGCGCGCCGCAATTGCCGATCAGCCGCTCGCCGGCGACGGAAAATTCGAAGGACAGGCAGCCGGCATGCGCCTCGGCGGAGAAGTCGCGCGGCGGCGCGGCGCCGACATCGACGATGGCGAGCGCGTCCTCGGCCTGCAGGCGCAAATAGCCGGAATGCGTCGCATGGGCGAGGCCGGCGCCGGCGCCGTCGTCATAGGCGAGCAGCGTCGCCAGCGCCTCGGGGCGCGTCACGCCCATGCCGTTGAACAGCGCCAGCGCGCCGTCGCCATGGCGCAGCAGGCGCAGCATCGGCAGCATGCGATCGACGGCGTTGAGCAGCTGCTGCGGCGGCTCCTGACCGCGGGCGGCGTAGGCCTGACGCAGCGGCAGCAGATCGAGCAGCAGATCGACCAGCGCGGCCGGATTGCGGCCGATATGGCCGCCGTCGGGCAGAATCTGCGCGTCGAGTTCGGCCGCCAGATAGCGCTGCGCGCGGCGGCGCAGGGCGTCGAGCCCGTCGGCGCAGAGCGTCAGCTCGGCCAGCGCCACGGCGGCGAGCAGGCGGGCATGGCCGGTCAGTCCGCCCTGCAGCGCCAGCGCAAGCCAGGCCGCCTGGCGGCCGACGCTTTTCATGAAGCGGCGGTAGAAGGGGCGATCGGCGCCTTCGAGAATCAGCGGCGACTGGCTGATCCACGACATCAGCCGGCGGGCGGTGACGGCGGCGTCCCAACCCGCCTCGTGCGCCTGCCGGCCGCCGGGATCGCTCGCCGGCGGGCGACCGCACAGCGCAATCCAGTCATCGACGAGGGCGCGGGCGTTGGCGCGGGCGATCGCGGTCTCGGCGGCGCGCAGATGACGCAACCAGGCAAAGCCCATCAGCGCTTGCGTCCAGGCCGGGGCCGGCGAGGCGACGAGAAAGGGCGACTCGCCTTTCGTGTTCACCGCCTTGCCGTAGAAGACGAAGTAGCCGCCGTAGATGTCGTCGGCGATGGTCGGGTCGGCGGTGCGCAGATCCTGCGGCGCGATGACGAGGCGCTCGGGCGCGCGGGCGCGCCACACCGCCATCAGCCGCGCCGGCGCCGAAAGGCCGCGCCGCAAACGTCGCGCGCTCTGACCGAGAACGAGACCGGCGAGCGACATGCGATCGGCGAAGCCGGTCCTGGCCAAAGTCACTCCCGCAGCTACGCGCACGCGACGAATCGCTTTCGATTCAAAATAGGCGTGGCGGCGAAGGCCAGCAATGGCGCCGGGCGTCGTCGATCTATGCGCCGCGCGCCAGACGCGCCGCGAAGAAACCGTCGAGCCCGGACAGGCGCGCCGATTCTGCAGGCAGATGATGTGGAAATGTCCGGAGATCGCCAGCCGGAGTCACACAATCCTCGAGTCCCGGCAATTCCTCGGGCCGGATGGGAATGCGGCGCATGTCGGGGTCGCGGCGCAGCAGCGCCTCGATCTGCTCGATTCCTTCTTCGGGCTCGAGCGAACAGGTGCAGTAGACGAGGCGGCCGGCGCGCTTCAGCAACTGCGCGGCGCGGGTCAGCAGGCGCGTCTGCAAGGCGGCGAGCGCGGCGACGTCGGCCGGCCGCTTGGTCCAGCCGACATCGGGATGGCGACGCAACGTGCCGGTGGAGGAGCAGGGCGCGTCGAGCAGGATGGCGTCGAAGGGCGGGGCGTCGAGACCGGTGGCGTCGACGACCTGCGTCTCGGCCGAGAAGCCGAGCCGCGCCAGATTCTCGGTGAGGCGCTTCAGGCGCTCGGCGGAACGGTCGACGGCGACGACGTCGGCGCCGGCGGCGCAGAGCTGCGCCGTCTTGCCGCCGGGGGCGGCGCAGAGATCGGCGACGCGTTCATGCGGGGCGACGGCGAGCAGGCGGGCCGGCAACGCGGCGGCGGCGTCCTGCACCCACCAGGCGCCGTCCGCATAGCCCTCGAGCTCGACGATCGGCGCATGAGTGACGAGCCGCACGGAGCCGGTCGGCAGCACGACGCCGCCGAGTCGCTCGGCCCAGCCCTGCGGATCGGACTTCACGGTCAGATCGAGCGGCGGCTCGTCGCGATGGGCGGCGGCGATGGCGCGCGCCAGCGGCTCGCCATAGACGCGCCGCCAGCGCGCCGCCAGCCAGGGCGGGGCGTCGTCGTCGAGCGGATCGCTGGCGGCGAGGATGGCGTCGCGTTCGCGCGCCACGCCGCGCAGCACGGCATTGGCGAGGGCGGCGAAGGGCGCCGATCGCGGATCGCGCTTGACCGAGCGGATGGCGAGGTCGACGGCGGCGTGATCGGGCACGTCCATGAACAGGAGCTGCGCGGCGCCGACGATCAGCGCCCATTCGAGGCCGCCCGACTTCTTCGGCCAGCCGCGCTCGAGCCTTGCGTTGAGGGCCTTGCGCAGCGTGCCGAGGCGGCGCGCGGCGACGGTGGCGATCGAGCGGGCGAGGCCGCGGTCGCGCGCATCGAGCCCGACCAGCGTCGGCGCCAGACTGCCGGGGGCGAAGAAATCGTCGAGGGCGCGGCCGACGCCGGCCATCTCGGTCAGCGCCGCCTCCGCGGCGAGGCGCGCGGCGAGCCCCGGCGCCAGCGGCGGCGGCTCCGCGCCGGCGCGCGGCCTGCCGAACGTGCCGCGTGGGCGGGTGTTCATCGCCGCGCCGCCGCTGCGAGACAGATCATGCGAGGTCCGATCGCTCCCGGACCGCGACTCACCCCCAGGGGCCGCGCGGCCTTTCCGCCCCGGCGCTACCATGCGGGCGCATCGGACGCCAAGCGCCAGACGCTGCGGCGGAAGCGCCGGCCGGCATCTGCGCGGCGAGCTGCTGCAGCGCGGCGATGCGGTTGTTCACGTCGGGATGGGTCGAGAACAGGTTGTCGACGCCGCCGCCGGTGAGCGGATTGACGATGAACATGTGCGCCATCGCCGGATGGCGCTCGGCCGCCTCGTTCGGGATGGCCGCGGCGCCGCCGGAAATCTTGGCCAGCGCCGAGGCGAGCTGCATCGGTTCGCCGAGAATCAGGCCGCCGTCGCGATCGGCGACATATTCGCGCGTGCGGCTGATCGCCATCTGGATGATCATCGCCGCGAGCGGGGCGAGAATCGCCATGGCGATCGCGCCGATCGGCCCGAGCCCGCGCTCGCGCGAGCCGCCGAAGAACATGCCGAACTGGGCGATCGAGGAGATCGCGCCGGCGACCGTGGCGGCGATCGTCATGATCAGCGTGTCGCGGTTCTTGATGTGGGCGAGCTCGTGGGCGATGACGCCGGCAAGTTCGCCGCGCGTCAGCATGTTCATCAGGCCGGTGTTGACGGCGACGGCGCCGTGCTCGGGGTCGCGGCCGGTGGCGAAGGCGTTGGGCTGGTCGCTCTCGATGACGTAGACGCGCGGCATGGGGATGCCGGCGCGGCCGGCGAGTTCGCGCACCATGGCGACGAGTTCGGGCGCGCTCTGGTCGTCGACCTCGATCGCATTGTTGGCGGAAAGCGCCATACGGTCGGAATTCCACCAGGCGAACATGTTGGTTCCGACGGCGACGACGAGCGCGATCATCGCGCCGCCCTGGCCGCCGAGCGCATAGCCGACCACCATGAACAGCGCCGTCAGCGCCGCCAGCAGCAGTCCCGTGCGCACCAGATTCATGCGACTCTCCCCGCGCTCCACACAGGGCGCATTCGGCCCTATATGGTGGGCGCGGCGGGCCGACGACAAGGGCGCGCCGGAAAGGACCCGACGCGATGCCGGACGACACGCCTGCTCCCCCGACGCCGCGCCCACCGCCCAGCGCCGCCGCGCAGCGGGCATTGGCCGAGGCGGCCGAGCGCCGCGCCCGGGCCGAGGCCGGGCGCAAGGCGCAGGAGCAGGAAGTCGGCGGCCGCGGCGGGCCGGAGCCGGCCCGCTACGGCGACTGGGAAATCAAGGGCATCGCCTGCGACTTCTGATCAGCCGCGGGTCAGATCGCCGATCAGGCCGGCGGCCACCACCAGTTTCGACACGCTGGCGCCGGAGGCGGTGAGTTCGGCGATCTGGTCGCGCAGGCGGGCGATGTCGTCGCCGCGCCCGGCGAGCCAGGCGGCCACCGCCTCGCGGCCGCCGCCCGCGCCGGCGGCCACCGCCTCGCTGGTCATGGCGCGACGGGCGGCGGCGATGCGGTCGAGCGCGCGGTCGAGCGCCAGACGATCATAGTGATCGACGATGCGGATGGTCTGCGCCTGCGCGGCGAGGCGGTCCAGCCCGAACTCGGCGTCGACCGCGTAGAAGACGCGCGCGACGTCGGCGATCGGCGCGCCGGAGCGGGCGGCGACGAGCGTCACGTCGGTGGCCGCGGCGAGCGCGTCGAGCGCGGCGACGCGCGCGGCGAGCGGCGCCGGCGCGCCGCGTGCGACGAGCTGGTCGGCGCGCTTCTTCAGGGCCAGCGCGCCATGCTGGGGCAGCAACTGGTCGAGCGCGGCGGCGATCTCCTCGACGCCGGCCCGATAGCGGCGCGTCACCGCCTCGAGCCCTTCGGAAAAATCGACGTTGCGGATGAACCAGACCATGCGCGAATGCAGGAGCTGCTGCACGGCGGCGTAGAGTTCGAGCTGCGCCTCGCCGGCGATGCGGGCGTCGAGCGCGTCGATCTCGCCATTGAGCTGCGTCAGCGAAAAGGCGTCGCGCACCGCGGCGAAGGCGTAGGCCGTCGCCGCCGCGTCGGCGCCCGTCTCGTCGGCGATACGCGTGACGATCGCCGGGCCGGCGCGGTTGACGATGGCGTTGGAGAGCGCCGTCGCGACGATCTCGCGACGCAGCCGATGCGAGGCGACCGCCTCGGGAAAACGTTCGGTCAGGGCGCGCGGAAAATAGCGGGCGAGTTCGCGGCCGAGATAGGCGTCGTCGGGCACGCGGCTCGCCAGCAGCGCGTCGTAGAGCGAGAGCTTGGCGTAGGCGAGGAGCACGGCGAGTTCGGGCCGCGTCAGGCCGCGGCCGGCGCGGTCGCGGTCGGCGATGGCGTGATCGTCGGGCAGGAATTCGACGGCGCGGTCGAGCCGGCCGTCGCGCTCCAGCGCCTGCATCAGGCGGCGGGCGAAACCGTTGCCGGAGGCGCCGCGCCGTTCGGCGAGGGAGAGGGCGAGCGTCTGCTGGTAGTTGTTGCGCAGCACGATCTGCGCCACGTCGTCGGTCATCGCGGCGAGCAGCTCGTTGCGGCCGGCCTCGGTGAGGCGCTGCTCGCGCACCGGCGTCGACAGCGCGATCTTGACGTTGACCTCGACGTCGGAGGTGTTGACTCCGGCCGAATTGTCGATCGCGTCGGTGTTGAGGCGCACGCCGTTCTGCGCCGCCTCGACGCGGCCGAGCTGGGTCATGCCGAGATTGGCGCCCTCGCCGACGACGCGGGCGCGAATCTGCGCGCCCGTGATGCGGATCGCGTCGTTGGCGCGGTCGCCGGCCTTCTCGTCGGTTTCGGAAGCGGCGCGCACATAGGTGCCGATGCCGCCGAACCAGAGCAGATCGACATCGGCCTTGAGGATCGCCGACATCACCTCCTGCGGCGTCGCCGTCGGCGCCTCGAGGCCGAGCGCGCGGCGCGCCGGCTCGGACAGAGCGATCGACTTGGCGCTGCGCGGGAAGACGCCGCCGCCGGCCGAGATCAGCGCCTTGTCGTAGTCCTGCCAGCTCGAGCGCGGCAGCGCGAAGAGGCGGGCGCGCTCGGCCCAGCTCGCGCCCGGATCGGGATCGGGATCGATGAAGATGTCGCGATGATCGAAAGCGGCGATCAGCCGCGTCTCTTTCGACAACAGCATGCCGTTGCCGAACACGTCGCCCGACATGTCGCCGACGCCGACGCAGGAGAAGGGCGTCGTCTGGATGTCGACGTCCATCTCGCGGAAGTGACGCTTGACCGCCTCCCAGGCGCCGCGCGCCGTGATGCCCATCTTCTTGTGGTCGTAACCGACCGAACCGCCGGAGGCGAAGGCGTCGCCGAGCCAGTGGCCATGCTCGAGCGACAGCGCGTTGGCGATGTCGGAGAAAGTCGCCGTGCCCTTGTCGGCGGCGACGACGAGATAGGGATCGTCGCCGTCATGGCGCACCGTGTCGGCGGGCGCGATCAGCACGTCGATGTCGAGATTGTCGGTGAGGTCGAGCAGGCTCTGGATGAAGATCTTGTAGGCGGCGATTCCCTCCGCCATCCAGGCGTCGCGGTTGGTCGGCGGCGGCAGGCGCTTGGGCACGAAGCCGCCCTTGGCGCCGACCGGCACGATGACGGCGTTCTTGACCTGCTGCGCCTTGACGAGGCCGAGCACCTCGGTGCGGAAATCCTGCGGCCTGTCCGACCAGCGGATGCCGCCGCGCGCCACCTTGCCGAAGCGCAGATGCACGCCCTCGACGCGCGGCGAATAGAGGCTGATCTCGTAGAGCGGCAAGGGCAGCGGCAGGCTGGCGACGCGGCGGCTCTCGAACTTGAACGAGATGACCTCGCGCGGCGCGCCGTCCTTGCCGGTCTGGAAGTAGTTGGCGCGCACCGCGGCGAGAAGGAGATTGAGGAAACGGCGCAGGATGCGGTCCTCGTCGAGGCTGGCGACCTGGCCCAGCATGGTCTCGATCTCGGCGACGACGGCGGCCTGCGTCGTTTCGCGATCCGCCATCGCGTCGAACATGCGCGGGTCGAAGCGGACGTAGAACAGATCGACCAGCTTGCGCGCGATGGCGGGATAGGCCGCCATGGTGCGCCACATGTAGTCCTGCGAGAAACCGATGCGCGCCTGGCGCAGATAGCGCGACAGGGCGCGCAGCATGGCGATGTCGCGCCAGCCGAGCCCGGCCTCGATGACGAGCGCGTTGTAGCCGTCGCTCTCGATCGCGTCGCGGAACAGCGCGTCGAGCATCGCCTCGATCTGAGGCTTCAGCGCCGCCACGTCGAGCGCGCCGGGCCGGGCGCGGGCGAGCAGCATGTCGTGCAGCCAGGTGCGCTCGTCGCCTTGCGGGGCGATCTCGAAGGTGTCCTCGGAGATGACGCGGAAGCCCATGTCCTCGAACAGCGGCACGCGTTCCGACAACGGCATCGGCCGGCCGCGCGAAAACACCTTGAGCCGCGCCTGTTCGGGGGCGTCGGATTCGATGCGGTAGAAGACGCTGTCGCGCGCTCGCTCGCCGGTCAGGCGGTCGACGACGGCGATGTCGTCGATCGCGTCGGTGGCGGGGAAGGAGTCGCGATAGGCGGCCGAAAAGGCCTCGCCGTAGCGCTGGGCGACGGCGCGGCCGGCGTCGCCATGGCGGCGGGCGAGCGCCTCGCGCAGCGCGTCGGGCCAGGTCGTGACGATGGCGGCGACGGCGCTTTCGAGCTCGCTCTGGGCGATGCGCGGCGTCTCGCCCTCGTCGCGGCCGATGATGTAGTGGACGCGCACCAGCGGCCCTTCGGGATAGAAGGGATAGACCGCCGAGACGCGCCCCTTGTAGACGCGCGCCAGATAGTCGCCGACGCGCTGGCGCACGCGCGTGTCGTAGCGATCGCGCGGCACGTAGCAGAGCACGGAGACGAAGCGATCGAAGCGATCGACACGGGCGAGCACGCGCAGGCGCGGACGTTCGTAGAGCAGCACGGTCTGGCGGGCGAAGTCGGCGAGGGTCGCGGCGTCGACTTGGAAAAGCTCGTCGCGCGGATAGCTCTCCAGCACGTTGGCGAGCACCTTGCCCGAATGGCTGGCGGGATCGAAGCCGGCCTGGCGCACGACGCGCGAGACCTTGTGACGGATGTAGGGGATGGTCTGCGTCGAACGGGTGTAGGCGGTGGCGGTGAATAGGCCGACGAGGCGCAACTCGCCCTGCAACGCGCCGCTCTTCGAGAACAGCTTGACGCCGACATAATCCATGTGCGCGCGGCGGTGAACGCGCGAGCGCACATTGGCCTTGGCGATGATCAGCGCATGCGGCTCGCGCAGGAACTCCATCACTTCCGGCGTGACGGTGACGAGCTCGGCGCCGCGGCGCAGGACCTTCACTTCGGGATCGCGCAGGATGCCGAGACCGGGACCGCCGATCGCGTCGAGCGGGGCGCGGGCGGCGGCGGCCGCCTTCAGCTGGCTCTCGGCGAAGCGGTATTCGCGCAGGCCGAGGAAGGTGAAATTGTCCGCCGCCAGCCATTCGAGGAACTGCACGGCCTCGGCGATCTCGTCGACCGGCAGGGGCGGCGGGTCGCTCTTGTAGGCGGCGGCCGCCTGCGCGACGCGCTCGCGCATGGCGCGCCAGTCGGCGACGGCGACGCGCGCATCGGCGTAGACCTTGTCCAGACCCTCGACGAGACGGGCGCGGCGCGCGGCGTCGACGATGCGGCCGACATGGATGTGGATCAGGCTTTCGCGCGGCGCCTCGGGATCGTCCTGCGGCGGGCGCGCCGATTGCAGCCGGCCCTCGGCGTCGCGCCGCACCGCCAGGATCGGATGGGCGACGAGACGCAGGTCGAGGCCATGCTCGCCGAGTTCGGCGAGCGTTGAATCGAGCAGGAAGGGCATGTCGTCGTTGACGACCTCGAGGATCGTCGCCGCAGCGAGGCCGGGATCCTCGTTCGCCGGATCGACGAGGCGGATGCGGCCGCGGCCCGGCGCGCGCGGGGCGGCCAGATGCGCCCAGGCCGCGCGGGCGAGCGCGGCGAGCGATTCGGGGCGCAGCTGCGCGCGGTCCTCCTGAGCGGTGCGGCCGAACAGGGCGTCGGCGAAAGCCGGCGGCGCAACGGGCTCGGGAGCGGCGTCGTTCATTGCGGCGGTTCCTCGCGTCGGACGTGGCGCGCCATTCTTGCGCGGCGCGGACCCGGATGCATGATAGCCGCGCGCCGCAACAGTGTCGCGCGAAGATGGAGTCGAGCTGATGACGGGCGAGGCAGCGGCGATGCTGGGCGCCATGGCGCTCGATCTGGCGCCGGCGGCGCCGACGCCGGAGATGGCGGCCTATTTCGACAAGTGCCGCGAAAAGATCGGCTTCGTGCCCAATGTGCTGGTCGCCTATTCGCACGACATGGCCAAGCTGGCCGCCTTCGCGGCCTTCTACAACGACCTGATGCTGGCGCCGTCGGGCCTGAGCAAGCTCGAGCGCGAGATGATCGCGGTGGCGGTGTCGGCCGAGAACCGCTGCCACTATTGCCTTGTCGCGCACGGGGCGGCGGTGCGCCAGCTCTCCGGCGATCCGGTGCTGGGCGAGCAGCTCGTCACCAACTACCGGGCCGCGGCGCTGACGCCGCGGCAGCGGGCGATGCTCGATTTTTCGGTCAAGCTCACCCGCGAGAGCTACGCCGTCGAGGAGGACGACCGCGCGCGGCTCAGGGCGGCGGGCTTTTCCGAGCGCGACATCTGGGACATCGCGGCGGTCGCCGCCTTCTTCAACATGTCGAACCGCATGGCGAGCGCCGTCGACATGCGGCCGAACGCCGAATACCACGGCCAGGCCCGTTGAAAGGCGCCCGCGGGCGGCGCCGCAGCGTGATGTGTGTGTTACATTAAATGTTTGTTTTGGTTTGAATCCTAATGTTTCGGCCAGAATTGCGATCGGATCGAGAGGACATCCGACAGGCCGGGCATCGAGGGCGACTTGAAGGGCAGCGCGAACGTCGTGAATCTCGACGAACTGGTGGAGGTCGAGCAGCTCGACATCGCCGCCAGGCTCGCGCCGCTGAGCGTCGTCACGTCGGTGGCGGTGACGCAGGTCATCATCTGGCTGACCTGGACGCACGGCGTCCAGATTTACCTTGTTTTTCTTGAACTTGCGACGATCGGCGTGTCCGGTCTGGCGCTTGCCGGGACGATCCGCTGGCGCGCCGAGCCGAAGCCGGCGCGAATCGATCCGACGCGGCTGTTCCTGTACCGGGCGGCCGCCCTGGCCGGCGGCGTGACGCTCGGCACGATCCCGATGACGCTGTTCGCCGACGCCGACCAGCAGGTCCGCTCGGCGATCATGGCGACCTGCGCCGGGCTGATCGCCACCGGCATGAGCCTGTCGGCGATGCCGCGGCTGGCCTTCCTGTTTTCCGGGCCGATCGTCATCGGCTCCTTCATCGGCCTGGCGACGACGGGCGACGGCTTCTACATCTCCGTGGCGATCCTGCTCGTCGTCTACGCCTTCTTCCTGTCCTTCCTGACGGTGCAGCTGGCGCGGCTGATCACCAAGCGCGTCGTCGACCGGATCGAGCTCGAGCGCGAACGCGCGCTGACGGCGCAGCTCCTGCAGGATTTCGAGGCGAACGCCGACGACTGGCTGTGGGAGACCGATTCCGCCTTCCGTCTGGCGCATGTCTCGGATCGCCTCGCCGAAGCATTCGGCTGCGCCAGGAGCCATCTGCAGGGCGCCAATTTCCTGCAGCTGCTCGAGCGTCACGTCGTCGAGGGGTCGCGGGCGACGCTCGTCAAGCTGCGCGAGAAGATCGAGGCGGGCGAGGCCTTCCGCGACGCGATGCTGCGGGTCAGGCTGGCGGGCGGCGACAGGTGGTGGCGCCTCGCCGGCAAGCCGGTGGTGATCGGCGCCGACGTGTTCTCGGGCTATCGCGGCGTCGGCTCGGACGTCACCGAAAAGCGCGAGGCGGACGATCGGGTGGCGCATCTGGCGACGCATGACGCGCTGACCAATCTGCCCAACCGCGTCTCCTTCCAGAACCGGCTCGACCTGGCGATCGAAGGTCTGGCGCGCGGCGAGCGTTTCGCCGTGCTGTGTCTCGATCTCGACGATTTCAAAGCGGTCAACGACAGCTTCGGTCACGGCGTCGGCGACGCGCTGCTGAAGCTGGCGGCGGCGCGGATGCGCACGCTGCTTTCGCCGCGCGACTTTCTGGTGCGCCTCGCCGGCGACGAATTCGTCATCCTGCGCACGGGGCCGGGCGCCGGCGACCGCGCGACGATCGCGGCGCTCGGGGCGCGGATCATCGCCTCGATCGGCGAGCCTTTCCCGCTCGACGGCATCTCGGCGCATATCGGCGTCAGCATCGGCGTCGCGCTGGCGCCGGAGGACGGGACGCGCGAAACCCTGCGTCGCGCCGATCTGGCGCTCTACCAGAGCAAGCGCCTCGGCAAGAACAGTCTGCATTTCTATCATGCGGACATGGACGAGCTGGTGTCGCAGCGCCGGGCGCTCGCCGCCGATCTGCGCAATGCGCTCGCCCACGAGGAGTTCTCGCTCGTCTTCCAGCCGCAGGTGAACGCCGCGACGCACGCCGTGCAGGGCTTCGAGGCGCTGTTGCGCTGGAACCACAAGACGCGCGGGCTGGTCTCGCCCGTCGAGTTCATCCCTCTGGCCGAGGAGACCGGCGCGATCATCCCGATCGGCGAATGGGCGCTGCGCGAGGCCTGTCGCACCGCCGCGCAATGGCCGCGCGGCATCAAGGTCGCGGTCAACGTTTCGCCGATCCAGTTCCGCTTCTCGGAGCTGCCCAAGATGGTCGAGAAGGCGCTGGCCGACAGCGGCCTCGAGGCGCATCGGCTGGAGCTCGAGCTGACCGAATCGGCGCTGCTCGAGAATTCCCATCAGACGCAATCGACGCTGCACGCCCTGCGCGCGCTCGGCGTCAGGCTGTCGCTCGACGATTTCGGCACCGGCTATTCGTCGCTGAGCTATCTGCGCCAGATCCCGTTCGATCGCGTCAAGATCGATCGCTGCTTCGTGCAGGACCTGCCGCAGAACGCCCGCGACCTGTCGATCGTGCGGGCGATCGTCGACATCGCCACGGCGATGGGCATGTCGATCACCGCCGAGGGCGTCGAGACCGAGGAGCAGAGCCGCTGTCTGCTGCAGCAGGGCTGTCACCAGCTGCAGGGCTATCTGTTCAGCAAGCCGGTCAGCACGGCCGCCGCCGCGGAACTCGTCGGCGGAGCGACGGCCGGCCAGCGCCAGAGCGCCGCCTGAACGGCGCCCGTCGCGTCAACCCAGCGCCTTCGACATGACGCGGCCGAGCCGATCGGCGAAGGCCGCCGCATCGACCGGGGGCTCGCCGTCGCGCAGGCGCGCCTCGTCGAGCAGCAGCCAGGCGGCGTCGGCGATCTCGGCGCGAGCGTCCCGATCGGCGAAACGCGCCGCGAGCCGCGCGACCAGCGCATGACCGGCGTTGATCTCGAGGATCGCTCTGGCGGCCGGCGGCGCCTGTCCGCCCATGGCGAGCAGGCGCTCGAGCCGCCGGTCGAGCCCGTGCTCGGCGGCGACGAGGCAGGCGGCGCTGGTCGCCAGACGGTCGGAGGCGCGCACGTCGGCCACCGCCTCGCCGAGCGTCTCCTTGAAGAAGGCGATGAGCGTGGCGGCCGCCGCGTCGACCTCGGCGGCGGGGATCGCCGCGCCGTCGACGCGCGCGATGGCGGCGATGTCGGCCGTTCCCTGCGTCACCGAGCGGAACGGCTTGCCGTCAAAGCCGAGCGCGGTCGTCACCCAGAAGGCGTCGATCGGATCGGACAGCAGCAGAACCTCGACGCCGCGGGCGCGGAATCCTTCGAGCTGCGGCGAGGCGGCGAGGCGGCGCGCGTCGTCGCCGGTCAGATAGTAGATCGCGGTCTGGTTCTCGCGCAGGTCCTTGACGTAGTCGGCGAGCGAGCGGCCGCCGTCGGGATGGGCCGTCGAGCGGAAGCGGGCGATCTTCAGCAGATCGTCGCGCTTCTCGGGCGCCTCGTAGAGGCCCTCCTTCAGGACCGCGCCGAAATTCTCCCAGATCTTCGCCCAGCTCTCCGGCTGCTTGTCGGCGAGGCGCACGAGATCGGCGAGAATGCGGTTGGCGACGCCGGTGCGGATGGCGCCGAACACCGGGCTCTGCTGCGCCATCTCGCGCGAGACGTTGAGCGGCAGGTCGGCGGAATCGACGACGAGACGGACGAAGCGCAGCCAGCCGGGCAGGAGGTCGGCGTCGTCGGTGATCAACACGCGGCGGACATAGAGCTTGCCGCGGCCCTTGCGCTGGGGATCGAACAGATCGAGCGGGCGAGAGCCGGGGACGAAGGCGAGCGCGTGATATTCGTGCCGGCCCTCGGCGCGCCAGTGCGCGGTCATCGCCGGTTCATCGAACTGGCCGGACAGGCCGCGGTAGAACTCGGCGTATTGCTCTGTCGAAATGTCGCTCTTCGGCCGCGCCCAGAGGGCGGCGCCGTCGGCGATGCGGCGCGGCGAGGCGCCGGGGGACTCGGCGAGATCGATCGGCACGGCGACGCCGCCGGAGTGCTCGCGCAGGATCTGCTCGACGCGATGGGGCGCGGCGTAGTCCTTCGCCGCCTCGGTCAGATGCAGGATGACGCGCGTCCCGCGCGCCGGCGCGGCGTCGGGCGGCAGCGGCGCGATCGCGTAGTCGCCCTTGCCTTCCGACTCCCAGCGCCAGGCCTGGCTCTGGCCGGCGCGGCGGGTCTCGACGACGACGCGGCCCGCCACCATGAACGCGGAGTAGAAGCCGACGCCGAACTGGCCGATCAGCGATTCGGCCTGCTTCGCGCCGGCCTCGCCGAGCTTCTCGACGAAGCTGCGCGTGCCCGAGCGGGCGATCGTGCCGAGCGCCTCGACGAGATCGCCCTCGCTCATGCCGAGGCCGTTGTCCTCGACGACGAGGCGACCGTTCGCCTCGTCGCAGACGACGCGGATGGCGAAGGCGGCGTCCTCGCCGAGGAGGGCGGGATCGGCGAGCGCCTCGTAGCGCAGGCGCTCGCAGGCGTCCGCGGCGTTGGCGACGAGTTCGCGCAGGAAGACGTCGCGGTCGGAATAGACCGAATGCACCATCAGCTGGAGAAGGCGGGCGACGTCCGCCTCGAAGACGTGGGTGCGGCTGGCGGGGGCGGCGTCGGCCGCCGTGTCGGCGCTGGTCACGGCTGTCCTCAGATGTGATCGACTGTAACGGCGGCGCGGCGGCCGTCCGCGGCCGATATCGGTCCGCGCCGCGGCCGAATCAAGAGCGCCGACGCGCTTGTCCGGGCGCGGCGCGCGGCCTAGAAGGCGCGCGGCCGCAATCTGAGACGAGGACGTTCATGCCTGCTGCGCCGGAGGATCTGTTCGCTTTTCTCGACCGGCTCGGCATCGCGCACGAGACGGTGTCTCACCCGCCGCTGTTCACGGTCGAGGAGTCGCGGGCGCTGCGCGGGCAGATTCCCGGCGGCCACACGAAAAATCTGTTCGTCAAGGACAAGAAGAGCCGCCTGTTCCTGATCACGGCGCTGGAGGATGCGACGATCGACCTGAAACGCGTCCACGAGGCGATCGGCGGGCAGGGCCGGGTGTCGTTCGGCTCGGGCGAACTGCTCGAGGAGGTGTGGGGCGTCAAGCCGGGCGCGGTGACGCCGTTCGGGGCGATCAACGATCGCGACGGGCGCGTCACGGTCGTGCTCGAGGCGGCGATGATGCGGCAGGCGCGGCTGAACTTCCATCCGCTGGTCAACACGCGCACGACCGGGCTCGCCGGCGCCGATCTGGTCCGCTTCCTCGAGGCGACGGGTCATACGCCGCTGGTCGTCGCGCTGGCGCAGGGCTGAGTCGGCGGCGGCAAAAGAAAAGGCCGCCTGCGGGCGGCCTCGTCGATTTTCCGCGCGCCTTCGCCTCACTCGCCGACGGGCGCGTCTCCCGGCTCGCGCTCGGGCGCCTCGGCGCCGCCCTCCTCGCCGGACGGGCGACGACGGCGACGACGGGCGCGCAGCGGGAAACGCGCCGCCTCCATCGCCGGATCGTCGGCGCCGGGGAACGTCGTCTCCTCGCCGGGCGCCGGGCCGGCGCTTTCGGGCTGCGGATCGGCGGCGGGCGGGGCGACGCGCACCGGCGCGGTGATGAAGGCCGGCAGGCTCGGCTGTTCGCCGGCGGGCTGCGGCGGCGCCTCGCGCAGGTAGGGCTGGCTCTGATCGCGCGGTCCGCGATCGAAGCGCTGGTCGCCGCGGTCGCGCGGCGGGAAGCGCTGGTCGCGCGGCGGGCGATTGTCGCGCGGTCGGTCAAAACCGCGATCCGGACGCGGCCCGCGCTCCTGATTGGGTCCGCCCTGATGCTGCGGCCGCTCGCCCTGCGGGCGTTCGCCACGCTCGTGCTGCGGCTGCTGCGGACGCGGCGGCTGGTCGCCGCGGTCCTGATAGGGCGGACGGTCGCCGAAGGGCTGCGGCGCGGGCTGCGGCTGGCCGCCGAAATTCTGCTGCGGCTGATAGGGCGGCTGCTGCGGAAAGCGTTCGGCGGGCGAAGCGAAACGGTCCGGCACGCCGCCGGTCTCGTCGTCGTCCAACTCGTCCGCATCCGCCTCGCCGGGCGGGCGCTGATAACCCTGCTGGGCCTGCAACTGGGCCTGCTGGGCGGCCGCGATCAGGCGGAAATAGTGTTCAGCGTGCTGCAGATAGCTCTCGGCCATGACGGGATCGCCGGAGGAATGCGCGTCGCGGGCGAGTTGCAGATACTTCTCGGCGATGTGGTGGGCTGTGCCGCGGATCTTCACGTCCGGGCCGTTCGATTCGTAGGAGCGGGTGAGAGGATTGGGGCCCTTCCGCCCGTTGCGGCCGCGCATACGCTTGTTCTGACCAGGGCGCATCGATTGTCCTTGCTTCGATCCTCGGGTGACGCCGGCGACAGGCCGCGACGATCCGCCTCGCGCGCCGGCGCGGGCCGGAGACGCGAGGTCCGTTGCGGTATGTGGCGGGCGCGTAGCCTTCTTCCGCTTTCTCGCTTGTGCGGGACGCCATCCGCCGTCCCCCATGCGCGGCGGATATGCGACAATCAAGCCTGCGGGTTTTTCGCGCCGATTCTGCTTCGATCCGGAGTTGGCCGGATTGCGCATCGCGCAATCCCTGTGGCCGCCCTCGACAGACCCGAAACGGGCCCGCTTCGAAAACACGCGAGGCTCACTGGCGGCAACCTAGTCCTTTTCCGACCGTTCGCCAAGACCTTTCCGCGACTTTCCCCGGCTGCGCCGGGTTCTCAGCCTCCGGGCGCGCGGGCGATGGCGACGCGCTCGCGGCCGGCGAGATCGCGCGCCGGGGCGGCCGGCGACAGGCCGGCGGCGGCGAGCAGCGCCGCGACCGCCGGCGCCTGACCCGCCCCGACCTCGAACAGGACGAGCCCGCCGGGGGCGAGCAGCCGCGCCGCCGCCGGGGCCAGACGCCGATAGGCGTCGAGCCCGTCCGGCCCGCCGTCGAGGGCGAGGCGCGGATCGTGCAGCCGCACCTCCGGCGCGAGGCCGGCGATGTCGCCAGCCGGGATGTAGGGCGGATTGGAGACGACGAGATCGAAACCGCCGGCGAGGGCGGCGTCCCAGTCGCCGACCAGCACAGCGGCGCGGTCGGCGAGGCCGTTGCGGCGCAGATTGTCGCGCGCCAGCCGGGCGGCGGCCGGCGCGCGGTCGAGCGCCACGGCGAAGGCGGCGGGCAGTTCGGCGAGCAGCGCGGCGGCGACGGCGCCTGATCCGGTTCCGAAATCGACCAGGCGCAGGGGCTCGCCGCGGCGCGGGCCGAGCGCGGCCAGCGCCGCCTCGACCAGCGTCTCGGTGTCGGGGCGCGGGTCCAGCACGTCGG
>JAEULW010000105.1 GCA_016793505.1 Methylobacteriaceae bacterium
CCGCGCCATGCGCGAACTCGGGCCGCTGGCGCCGGACGCCCCGGCCTTCCCCGGCGCCGCGGCGCCGATCGCGCCGCTGCGCGCGGCGGCCGAAAAGACGGGATCAGGCGACTTCTCGCCGCTCTGGTCGGGTCAGGCCGCCGCGCTCGTCCCGCGCGGGCTCGGCGCAGGCGAGATGACGCGTCGGCTCGCGGCCGACGCGCTGGCGCTCCTCGGCAGGTGAATCCGCGTCAGCGCGGCGCGTAGGCGCGCACGCCGTCGGGCAGGGGCTCGGCCGCGCCGGCGAGAATCGCCGCCGGCAGGCGCTCGCGCGCGGCGGCGCGAAGCCCGGTCATTGCGGCCGGCGACGGGGCGCCGAGCGAAGCCTGCGGCTTCGGCGCCTCGGCCTTCGGCGCGGAGGCCTGAGGTTTCGACGGCGCCGAGGCGCGGCGCGGCGGCGCGACGGCCGGCGCGGGCGCCGGCTCGACCGCCTCGGCCGCCGGTTTTGCGTTCGATGAACCGAAACCGAAGCTCAGCCACTTCTTGTAGAAGGCCTCGCTCTGCGCCGGCGCGACCGGCTGCGCCGGCGGCGCTGCGGGAACAGACCCTGTCGTCGCAGGCGCGCGGGCGATGGTCGTCGCGCCGTCCCTCGCCTCAGCTTTGGCGAGCGTTGCGGCAGGGCCGCGCGGCGCGGCGGCCGGCGTCGCCGCGACAGCCGGCGCGGCGGCGTCCGCCTTCGCGGCGGCGACCTGCACCAGCGCCGGCTTCGGCGCGGGCTTGCCCTTGTGATCGAGCTCGATCTCGGTCGGCCCCTGCGCCAGCGCGTCGGGGCGGCTCACCATGTCGATATGTTTGAAGTCGGGATGCTGGCCGCCGTCGGCATAGACCATGCGCACCGGCTTGACGCCCTTGGCGACGAGCTCGGCGACCTGCTGCTCGTCCTGCCGTTCCTTGGCGGCGACGGCGGTGGCGATCGTCTCGTCCTGCTGCAACGGCGGACAGGCGGCGTTGGCGTCGAGCCGGCCGCCGGCGGACGTCGCGTTGAACACGTAACGTCGGCCGCAGAAGGCGACCTGCGGCTCGCTCTTCGTCACCTCGAAAGCGTCGACGCCTTTCTTCAGCTCGCGCCAGAACGGCATGTGCGGATCGAAGCGGAACTTCGCCAGATTCTCCGCATTCATGCGGAACGGCATCGACTGCATCTGGATTTCGCGCTGGCCGCCATTGAAGGCCTCGCGCGCGATCGCGTAGATCTCGGCGATCTGCTCGTCGGTCATCGAGAAGCAGCCGGCCGACGAGCAGGCGCCGTGCACCATGATCAGCCCGCCGGTGCGCCCATGCGCCCGGTCATAGGCGTTCGGATAACCGATGTTGAACGACAGATAGTAGTTCGAGTTGGGGTTCATCGCCCCCGGCGTGATCGCATAGAACCCTTCCGGCACCTGCCGGTCGCCCTCGCGGCGCTTCGGCCCGAGCTGGCCGGACCAGCGGCACATCGGATAGGTCTTCACATGGACGTATTTGCCGTCCGCCTTCATCTTCCAGACTTCGAGCTCGGCCTCCTTCTTGAAGGCCCGCAACAGGACCGGGGACTTCGCGTCCACGCCCTTGTTCTGGAACAGCGCGATCGTTTCGGACGAGATCGGCCGCAGCGCCCGCGAACTGCCCGAATGATCGCCGCAGCCCGTCAGCAACGCGCCAGTCGCCGCCAGCGTCGCCGCCACGAGGGCCGGCCGGACGAACCGCGCAAGAATATCGGCTGAACCCATCGAGCCCGTGTCTCCGCGGCGGCGGCCCCCGGCCCCGCCTTCAAACTGCGTCGGCGACTATAGGTTGTTATCCTTACACCAATCTTGCCGGCGACGTCAGCGGTTTCGTGACATGGTCAAGCGTCCGTTAACTGTGAGGCATGCCTCACAATCAGCCGGCGCCCGGCGTCACCGCCGCCCCATGGCCAGGAACTTGTCCGCCCGCGCCCGGCGCGCCTCGTCGGGCGTCAGATTGGCGAGCGATCCCAGCGCCTGGGCCACAGCTTCGCCCGTCGCCGCCACGGCGGCCGCGGGGTCGCGATGCGCGCCGCCGACTGGCTCGGGAACGATGGCGTCGACAAGGCCGAATTTGAGCAAATCCTGGGCGGTGATCTTCATGTTGGTCGCCGCGTCCTCGGCCCGCGACGAATCGCGCCACAGGATCGAGGCGGCCGCCTCCGGCGAGGCGACGGTGTAGATCGAATGCTCGAGCATCAGCACCTTGTTGGCGGTGGCGATCGCCACCGCCCCGCCCGAGCCGCCCTCGCCGATGATCACCGCGACATTCGGCGCCCCGAGCGCCAGACAGGCCTCGGTCGAGCGGGCGATCGCCTCGGCCTGACCCCGCTCCTCGGCGTCGATGCCGGGATAGGCGCCGGCGGTGTCGACCAGCGAGATCACCGGAAGGGCGAAACGGTCGGCGAGCTCCATCAGCCGCACCGCCTTGCGATAGCCCTCCGGCCGCGCCATGCCGAAATTGTGCTTGAGCCGGGACTGGGTGTCCGACCCCTTCTCCTGCCCGACGACGCAGACCGACTGGCCGCGGAAGCGCCCCAGCCCGCCCACCACCGCCTCGTCCTCGCCGAAGGCGCGGTCGCCGGCGAGCGGCGTGAAATCCTCGATCAGGCCTTTGACGTAGTCGATGAAATGCGGCCGCTGCGGATGCCGGGCGACCTGCGTCTTCCGCCACGGGGTGAGCGTCGCATAGAGGTCGGCCAGCGCCTTGGCGGCCTTCGTCTCGAGTTTGGCGACATCCTCGCCGATCGCCACGTCGCCCCTGGCGGCGAGGGCGCGCAATTCGTCGATCTTGGCCTCGAGCTCGGCGACCGGTTTTTCGAAATCGAGGTAGGAGCGCATGTCCCGCAGGGGTGACGGCCGCCGGCGCGCCCGGCGGAAAAGCGGCGCGGACCCTGCTTGCGAAGGCCGGCGAAGTCAAGGCGATGCGCTGGACCGCGCGCCCCGCCCGCCCTAGCGTCGCAGCGGGACGGAGGCGGACATGCTGCTGGGCTGCATCGGCGACGATTTCACGGGATCGAGCGACCTCGCCAACACGCTGGCGCGCGAGGGCATGCGCACCATGCAGTTCACCGGCGTTCCCGCAGGCGACGCTCCGGCCGATTGCGAGGCCGGCGTCGTGGCGCTGAAGTCGCGCTCGATCCCCGCCGCCGACGCGGTCGCCCGGTCGCTCGCCGCGCTCGATTGGCTGAAACGTCAGGGCTGCGAACAGTTCCTGTTCAAATACTGCTCGACCTTCGATTCGACGCCTGAGGGCAATATCGGCCCGGTCGCCGAGGCGCTCGCCGCCGCCCTCGGAGCGAAGGCGGCCGTGGTCTGCCCGGTGTTCCCGGCGACGGGGCGCACGCTCTACGCCGGCCATCTCTTCGTCAACGGCCGGCTGCTCTCCGAATCGGGGATGGAGAAGCATCCGCTCACCCCGATGACCGACCCCGACATCCGCCGCTTCCTGCGCCGGCAGACGCGGGGCGAGGTCGGGCTCGTGACCTACGCGACGGTCGATCTCGGTCCGGCGGCGATCCGCAAGGCGCTCGACGAGGCGGCGGCGCGCGGCGAGACGCTGGTCGTCGTCGACGCCGTCAAGGAGCGGCATCTGCGCGACATCGGCGCGGCGATCGTCGCCGACCGGCTGATCACCGGCGGATCGGGCATTGCGCTTGGCCTGCCCGCCAATTTCCGCGCCGCCGGCCGCATCGCCGGCGCCGCCGGCGACTGGCGCGGCGAGGCAGGCCCCGCCGCCGCGCTCGCCGGCTCCTGCTCGGGCGCGACGCGCGCCCAGGTCGCCCGCCACCTCGCCGCCCATCCCGGCCTGCGCGTCGAAGCGGACGCGGTGATGTCCGGCGCGCTCGGCCTCGCCGAGGCGCTCGCCTTCGTCCGCGCCCATGCCGGAGGCCTGCCGCTCGTCTATTCCTCGGCCGATCCCGCCGACGTCGCGGCGGCGCAGGCCCGCCACGGCCGCGAGGCGGTGGCCGAGCGGCTGGAATCCTTCTTCGCCGATCTCGCCGTGGCGCTGGTCGACGCCGGCGTCAGACGCCTCGTCGTCGCCGGCGGCGAGACCTCCGGCGCGGTGGCGACCGCCCTCGCCCGCCCCGCCTTCGAGATCGGTCCGGAGATCGACCCCGGCGTGCCGGCGCTGCGCGCCGCCGGCGCGCCGCCGCTGACGCTGGCGCTGAAGTCCGGCAATTTCGGCGCCGAGGATTTCTTCGAGAAGGCGTTCCGCGCGCTGGCGGGCTGAGCCGCCGCGGCGATTTGACTCAAGGTCCGGCCCGGCCCTACCTGCGCCGCCCATGTCCGCCCGGCCCAAAATCCTCTTCGTCGTCACCGAGGACTGGTTCTTCGTCTCGCACTTCCTGTCGGTCGCCGCCGCGGCGCGGGCCGCCGGCTTCGACGTGACGGTGCTGACGCGCCTGCGCGACGCGGCGCTGGCGGCGCGCATTCGCGCGGCGGGAGTCGAGATTCTGCCGAGCGAACATCGGCGCGGCCATTTCGGCCCCGCCGATCTTGTCCGCCACGTCGCCGAGTTCCGCGCCGCGATCGCCGGCCAGCGCCCCGACATCGTGCATTGCGTGTCGCTGCGCATGATCCTGCTCGGCGGCCTCGCGGCGCAGCTCGCCGGCGTCCGCCGCCGCGTCTATGCGGTCACCGGCCTCGGCCTGCTCGGCGCGAGCCGCGGCGCCAAAGCGGCGACCGTGCGCCGCGCCCTCGGCCTCGCGCTGCGCGGCCCGCTCGGCGGGCGCGGCGTGCGCTACGTCTTCGAGAATGGCGACGACGCCGGCCTGCTCGGCCTGCCGGCGACGCCGGACCGCGCCATCATCGTCGGCGGCGCCGGCGTCGATCCGGCCGGCGTCGAGCCGACGTCCCCGCCGCCGCAGCCGCCGCTGAAGCTGGCGCTCGTCGCCCGCATGGTGAAGTCGAAGGGCGTCGACGTCGCCGTCGAGGCGGTGCGTCTCGCCCGCGCCGCCGGCGCCGAGGTCGAACTGTCGCTCTACGGCGCGCCGGATTCGCATAATCCCCGCTCCTTCGACGAGGCGACGCTGCGCGCCTGGTCGGAGCAGCCGGGCGTCGCCTGGCATGGCCACACCGGCGACGTGCCGGCGGTCTGGCGCGGCCATCATGTCGCCTGCGTCCCCTCGCTCGGCGGCGAGGGCCTGCCGCGCAGCCTGCTCGAGGCCGCCGCGCAGGGCCGCGCCATTCTCACCACCGCGACGCCGGGCTGCCGCGATTTCGTGCGCGACGGCCGCGAGGGGCGCCTCGTTCCGCCCGGCGACGCCCACGCCCTCGCCGATGCGATGATCGCGCTCGCCGCCGATCCGCAATCCGTCGCGCGCATGGGCGCGGCCGCCCGCGCCCGCCTCTCCGAAGGCTTCACCACCGCGCAGGTGGCGGAGAAATTCGTCGCGCTCTATCGCGCGCTGATGGCGCCGTGATCGCCGATCGCGCCGCCTTCATCCGCGCCAACACGCGGCGCCTGCCCGTGCCGCACACGCCCGAGATCGCGCTGCATCTGGCCGACGAGGCGACCGAATTGTGGGCGAAGACCGAGGAGGAGCTGGGGCAGATGGGCCTGCCCCCGCCCTTCTGGGCCTTCGCCTGGGCCGGCGGGCAGGCGCTGGCGCGCTACGTGCTCGATCATCCGCAGCTCGTCGCCGGCCGGCGCGTGCTCGACTTCGCCTCCGGCTCCGGCCTCGTCGCCATCGCCGCGGCGAAAGCGGGCGCTGCGCATGTCGAAGCCTGCGACATCGACGTCTTCGCCCGCGACGCCATCGCCCTCAACGCCGCCGCCAACGACGTGCGCATCGAGGTGATCGACGGCGATCTCGTCGGCGCCGACCGCGGCTGGGACGTGGCGCTCGCCGGCGACGTCTCCTACGAGCGCGACATGGCGCAAGCCGTCACCGACTGGCTCGACGCGCTGCGCCGGCGCGGCGCGAGCGTCCTGATCGGCGATCCCGGCCGCAGTTACCTCGCCCGCGATCGCCTCGTGCAGATCGCCGAATATCAGGTGCCGGTGACGCGCGCCCTCGAGGACGCCGAGATCAAGCGCTCTTCCGTCTGGCGCTTTGCGTGAAGACATGCACGATCGTCGTCGCGGGGCGAGAGGCGCGCGCATGACGGCGGACGAAACGATCGAACTCGACGGCCTCGCGGGCGAGGCGACGATCCTCGTCGACGCGCATGGCGTTCCGCACATCCGCGCGCAATCGGAAAGCGACCTGTTCTTCACTCAAGGCTTCAACGCGGCGCGCGACCGGCTGTGGCAGATGGACCTCTGGCGCAAGCGCGGCCTCGGCCTGCTCGCCGCCGATTTCGGCCCCGGCTTCCTGGCGCAGGACTATGCCTGCCGCCTCGTCCTCTATCGCGGCGACATGGCGGCGGAATGGGCCGCCTACGCGCCCGACGCGCAATCGATCTGCGAACGCTTCGTCGCCGGGATCAACGCCTATGTCGATCTTTGCGCCCGCGAGGCCGATCGTCTGCCGCCGGAATTCGTCGCGATGCAAACGCGGCCGGCGCGCTGGGCCGCCGAGGATGTCGTGCGCATTCGCAGCCACGGCCTGACCCGCAACGCCGTCTCGGAAATTCTGCGCGCCAATGTGATCGCCCGCGCGGACGCGGCGACCGATCTGGCGCGCAAGAACCTCGAGCCCGCGCATGCGCCGCGCGCGGAGCTCGACCTGTCGACCATCCCGCTCGCCGCCGCCGATCTGGCGCGCCTCGCCACCGCCGAGGCGAGCTTTTCACCCGCGCGCCTCGCCGCGGGCGAGGACGAGATCTGGGACTGGACCGGCGTCGACGATCTCGGCGCCGTCGTGCGTCGGCGCGACGCGAAAGCGCCGGTCGCTCTCGATCTCGCCGGCTCCAACAACTGGGCGATTTCCGGCGCGCGCACGGCGAGCGGCAGGCCGATCCTCGGCTCCGACCCGCACCGCACGCATTCGGTTCCGCCCTTGCGCTATCTCGCGCATCTGACCGCGCCGGGCCTCGACGTCGTCGGCGCCGGCGAGCCGTATCTGCCCGGCCTCGCCTTCGGCCACAACGACCGCGTCGCCTTTTCGCTGACGATCTTCTATCCCGATCAGGAGGACGTCTATGTCTGTCAGACCGCGCCGGACGATCCGCGCGCCGTTCTCTACGAGGGCCGCGTCGAGCCGATGCGCGTCCTTGCCGAAACCTTCGAGGTGAAGGGCGGCGCGCCGCGCCATTTCGATCTCCTGTTCACGCGGCAGGGGCCGGTGATCTTCGAGGATCGCGCCGCGCGCCGCGTCTATGCGCTGCGCTCGGTCTGGTTCGAGCCGGGAACCTGCCCCTATGCGCGCTCGCTCTCGACCATGCGCGCGACCAGCCTCGCCGATTTCGCCGACCGCGTCCGCGGTTGGGGCGCGCCGTCGGCCAATCACGTCGCCGCCGACGTCGACGGCCATATCGGCTGGCTGCCCCGCGGCCTGACGCCGAAGCGCCCGAACCATGACGGGCTGACGCCCGTCCCCGGCGACGGCCGCTACGAATGGGCCGGCTTCTTCGACGATGACGAGCTGCCGCGTCTGATCGACCCCCCGGACGGCTTCGTCGCCAGCGCCAACGAGATGAACCTGTCGCCGGATTTTCTCGCCCGCGGCGAGACCTTCGGCTTCGAATGGACCGAGCGCTCGCGTTCGACGCGCATCCGCGAGGTCCTCGCTGCGCAGAACAGCCACAGCCTGTCGGACACCACGGCGCTGCAGACCGATGCGACCTCGGTCGCCGCCCGCCGCCTCGTGCGGCTCGCCCTCGCCATCCCGGCGACGCCGGCGCCCGCCCGCGCGCTTTTTGTCGGCTGGGACGCGCGCCTGTCCGCCGACAGCGCCGCCGCGGCGCTCTGCGAAGTGTGGTGGGCCAAACATCTCAAACCCGCCCTGCTCGCCCGCCTTGCGCCCGATCCGGCGCTGCGCGCCCTGCTCGCGCCCGGCGACGTCGAGGCGCTGCTGCGCGCCCTAGAAAGCCCGGATCGGCGCTTTGGCCCCGCACCCGAGGCGGCCCGCGACGCCCTGCTCGCCGAAACGCTCGCCGCCGCCCTCGCCGATTGCGCCGCCCGGCTCGGCGGCGATCCGTCGGGCTGGGCCTGGGGCCGCCTGCATCACGGCGCCTTCGATCACCCGCTGTCCGGCCTGCCCGGAATCGGCGCCCGCTTCGACGTTGCGCCCCTGCCGCTCGGCGGCTCGGGCTCGAGCCCGATGCATACCGGCTATCGCCCCTCCGACTTCCGCGCCGTCGCCGGCGCCTCGGTCCGCCTCGCGCTCGACCTCGGCGACTGGGACGCCAGCCTCTGCGTCAACGCGCCGGGCCAGTCCGGCGATCCGCGCTCGCCCCATTACGCCGACCTCGCCCCGATCTGGGCGCGCGGCGCCTATGTTCCCCTGCCCTTCTCGGCCGCCGCGGTGGAGGCGGCCGCCGTCCGCCGCATCCGCCTCGTTCCGTCCGCGACGGCCGCGCCGGACAGCGACCGTTCATCCCGCCTCGTGTAAGAAGAGCCGGCTCGACCCGATTCCCGCGACAGGCCCCATGGTCTCCTTCCTCCGTCTCTACCTGCGCGTGCTCGGCTATCTCGGCTCGCAGAAGCGCGTCGCCGCGCTGCTGGTGGCCGCCAATCTGGCGCTCGCGGTGGCGGCCTTCGCCGAACCGGTGCTGTTCGGCCGCATCATCGACCGTCTGGCGACGGCGCAGGGTCAGGGCCGGCCGCCGTCCTGGGAGGAACTCGCCCCGCTGCTCGGCGCCTGGGCCGGCTTCGGCCTGTTCACCATCGGCGCGTCCGTGCTCGTCGCGCTGCACGCCGACCGGCTGGCGCATCGTCGGCGGCTGGCGGTGATGTCGGAATATTTCGAGCACGTGCTGCATCTGCCGCTCGGCTTTCACATCGGCACGCATTCGGGCCGCCTTCTGAAGGTGATGCTCGACGGCACCAACGCCATGTGGGGCCTCTGGCTCTCCTTCTTCCGCGAGCACTGCGCCTCCTTCGTCGCGCTGTTCGTGCTGCTGCCCTTCTCGCTGGTGCTCAACTGGCGGCTCGGACTTCTGCTGATGGCGCTGGTCGTCGTCTTCGGCGTCGTCACCGCCTATGTGCTGAAGAAGACCGAGCGGCTGCAGGGCGCGGTCGAGAAGTATCACACCGATCTCGCCGAACGCGCCTCCGACGCGCTCGGCAACGTGCCGGTGATCCAGAGCTTCACCCGCATCGAGGCGGAGTCGCAGGGCCTGCGCGACATCATCGACCGGCTGCTCGGCGCGCAGATTCCGGTGCTCTCCTGGTGGGCGCTCACCGCTGTGGCGACGCGCGCCTCGGCGACGCTCACCGTGCTCGCCATCTTCGTCGTCGGCGTCTGGCTCTACATGCAGGGCCTGGCGACCATCGGCGAGATCGTCACCTTCATGAGCTTCGCCACGATGCTGATCACCCGCCTCGAACAGGTGGTCAGCTTCGTCAACTACATCTTCATGCAGGCGCCGAAGCTCGACGAGTTCTTCGGCGTCATCGACACCGCGCCCACGGTGCGCGACAGGCCCGGCGCCGTCGATCCCGGCCGCCTCTCCGGCGCGGTCGAGTTCCAGAACGTCACTTTCTCCTACGATCCGCGCCGGCCCGCCGTCGCCGACGTCTGCTTCGTCGCAAAGCCGGGCGAGACCGTGGCGCTGGTCGGCGCGACGGGCTCGGGCAAATCGACGACGCTCGGCCTGCTGCACCGCGTCTTCGATCCCGAGCATGGCCGCGTGCTGATCGACGGTCACGACATCCGCGACATTCCGCTGATCGCCCTGCGCCGCAACATCGGCGTCGTCTTCCAGGAGCCGATGCTGTTCGCCCGCTCGATCGAGGAGAACCTGCTCGTCGGCAAGCCGGACGCGACCGAAGAGGAGATCGCGATCGCCCTCGAGCGCGCCCAGGCGCAGGAATTCGTCACGCGCCAGCCCGACGGGGTGAAGACGATCATCGGCGAGCGCGGCCGCTCGCTCTCCGGCGGCGAGCGCCAGCGCGTCTCGATCGCCCGCGCGCTGCTGAAAAACCCGCCGATCATGATCCTCGACGAGGCGACCAGCGCGCTCGACGCCACCACCGAGCGCCTGCTGCAGGCCGCGCTCGATTCGGCGATGAAGGGGCGCACCACTTTCGTCATCGCCCACCGTCTCGCCACGGTGCGCAACGCCGACCGCATCCTCGTCTTCGATCAGGGCCGCATCGTCGAGTCCGGCTCGTTCGACGAGCTCGTGGCGCTCAACGGCCGCTTCGCCCAGCTCGCCCGGGCGCAATTCATGACCGGCGCAACCCCGGCCGCCGCGGCGGCCGCTGCGGGCTGAGCCGCGCGTGCCGCGCTTACCCGCCGTTCACCGCTTTGCGCGAGGCTCGCGGCGATGACCGCATCGCCCGCCCTCATCATGCCGCGCGCCGCGCCCGATCTCGCCGCCGCCGCGCGCGACTGGCTCGTCGCGCTGGCGAGCGAGCGCCGCGCCTCGCCGAAGACGGTCGAGGCCTACCACCGCGATCTGCGCCAGTTCATCGCCTTCCTCGCCGAGCATGGCGGCGGGCCGCCCGACCTCGCCGCCTTCTCCGCCCTCGCCCCGGGCGACGTGCGCGGATTTCTGGCGCGACGGCGCACCGACGGCGCCGGCGCCCGCACCCTGATGCGCGGCCTCGCCGGCGTGCGCTCCTTCGCCCGCTGGCTGGAGCGCGAGGGCCGCGGCAAGGCCTCGGCCTTCTCGGCGGTGCGCGCGCCGAAGATCGCCCGCACCCTGCCCCGCCCGCTCGCCCCCGACGACGCGCGCGCCCTCGTCGACGCCGACAGCCGCGCCGGCGAGCCGCGCCCGCCCTGGATCATCACCCGCGACGCGGCGGCGCTGGCGCTGATGTATGGCTGCGGGCTGCGCATTTCCGAGGCGCTCGGCGTCGCCCGACGCGACGCGCCGATCGGCGAGGTCGACCAGCTCGGCGTCGTCGGCAAGGGCGGCAAGCGCCGCGCCGTGCCGGTCATCGCGCCCGTCCGGCGGGCGATCGAGGCCTATCTCGAACTCTGCCCGCACCCGCTGCCGCCCGAAGGACCGCTCTTCGTCGGGGCGCGCGGCGGCGCGCTGTCGCCGCGCATCGTCCAGCTCGCCGTCGAGCGCCTGCGCGGCGCGCTCGGCCTGCCCGACACGGCGACGCCGCACGCCCTGCGTCACTCCTTCGCCACCCATCTGCTCGGCCGCGGCGGCGACCTGCGCACCATCCAGGAGTTGCTCGGCCACGCCTCGCTGGCGACGACGCAGATCTACACCGCCGTCGACTCCGGCCGCCTGCTCGCCGCCTGGCGCGGCGCGCATCCCCGCTCCGGGCATAAATTACCGCATTGACACGCGCTTTGTGACGCGGGGAAATAGACGCGCTCCGGGACAGCGTTTTGTCGCCCGGAGCGGAAATTTTGAGGCTGCCGACGCCGGACTACAGGCGTCCGCAGTGTTTTCCGAGGCGAGGCGGAATCTTTTCCGTATTCGGCCCGACACAAAAATTCGGGCAAAAAAGTTTGGAGGAGCAACACTTTGCGCAAAAACCTGACCCGCGCCGATCTGGCCGAGGCGATCCACCCCGTTCTGAAATTGCCGCGCCGGGATTGCGCCGTACTGGTCGATCAGGTGATCGGCGAGATCGTCGAGACCCTCGCCGCCGGAGAGGAAGTCAAGCTGTCCGGCTTCGGCACGTTCCAGATTCGCGCCAAAGCCGAACGCATGGGCCGCAATCCCAAGAGCGGCGCGCCGGCGGCGATCACGCCGCGCCGCGTCGTCGTCTTCCGCGCTTCGCGCGTCATGAAGGCCACTCTGAGCAGCCGCGCGCAGGCTGAGCGCAAGGCGGCGAGCGAGCCCCGGGACGGCGGCTAGGCCGTCGCGGCTAATCCGGCTCGCCGGCGAGCGGATGCAGATCGCGCACCATCGCCTTCATGCGCTCGTCGAGCACATGCGTGTAGATCTGCGTCGTCGACACGTCGGCATGGCCGAGCAGCTCCTGCACGACGCGCAGATCGGCGCCGTTCTGCAACAGATGGCTGGCGAAGGCGTGGCGCAGCACATGCGGCGAGAGGCGGCGCGCCGGCAGCCCCGCCGCGCCGGCCGCCGCCTTCAGATCGCGCGCGAAAGCCTGCCGCGTCAGATGCCCGCTGGCGCTGTCCGCCGGAAACAGCCAGCGCCCTGAAGCTTCCTTCGGACGAGCCGCCTCGAGCAGCGCGCGATAGCGCCCGATCGCCCCGCGGGCGGCGTCCGACAGCGGAACCAGCCGCTCGCGCCCGCCCTTGCCGCGCACCGTCAGCATCTCGCCGCGCGTCCGCGCCGCCGCGCGCGGCAGCGCGACGAGTTCGGAGACGCGCAGCCCGGCGCCGTAGAGCAGTTCGACGAGCGCCAGCATCCGCGCCGCGCGCAGCCGCTCCTCGGCCGGCCGGGCGGGATCGTCGAGCCCTTCGGCGGCGACGGCGAGCAGCCGGTCGACCTCGGCCGTCGACAGCGTCTTCGGCGCCGCCTTGCCGCGCCGCGGGCTTTCGACGATCACCGTCGGATCGTCGCCGCGCCGCTGCTCGGCGTAAAGGAACTTGTGGAACTGGCGGACCGCCGACAGCCGTCGCGCCGCCGACGTCGCGGCGAGGCCCCGGCGCGCCAGCTCGCTCAGGAAGTCGCGCACATCCTGGGTCGTCGCGCTTGTCGCATCGCGCCCCTGCGCCAGGAGGAAGGCGCCGTAATCGTCGAGATCGCGCCGATACGCCTCGAGCGTGTTGGCCGCCGCGCCGCGTTCGGCCGCCAGCGTCTCGAGGAAGGCGTCGCGATGCGTGGCGAAGGCGACGCCCATCCGCCTACTTCCCGGTGAGCTTCGAGGCCGGGATCGTCTGCGTCATTTCGCGCTGCTGCGGCTCGACGAAGGTCGCAAGACCCCACATCCCGCCATAGACGAGACCGGCCAGAACGCCGACGACGATCAGGAAACGGAACAGGCTCGGCACTGCGCAGGTCGCTCCGGCGTCCGGCGCGGGTCTCGCGCCCGGATCGGCGCGCGACCATAGGGGCGCCGGCGCCCGCGCCGCAAGCGCGCAGCGGCTTATGTCGCGCCGGCCCGCATGCTAGACAGCCGCCATGAACGCCCCCGGTCCGATGCGTCCCGCCCGCGAAGCCGCGCTCCTGCGCGCGCTCGGCGCGCAATGCGTCGTGCTCGTCGGCATGATGGGCGCGGGCAAGACCTCGGTCGGCCGCCGCCTCGCCCAGCGTCTCGGCCTGCCCTTCGTCGACGCCGATCACGAGATCGAGGCGGCGGCGGGCATGACCATTCCCGAAATCTTCGCCCAGCACGGCGAGGCCTATTTCCGCGACGGCGAACGCCGCGTCGTCGCCCGCCTGCTGGCCGACGGGCCGCGCGTCGTGGCGACGGGCGGCGGCGCCTTCATGAACGAGGCGACGCGCGACCTGGTCGCCCGCTCCGGCGTTTCGATCTGGCTGAAGGCCGAGTTCGACGTGCTGATGCGCCGCGTCCGCAAGCGCTCGAACCGCCCGCTGCTGCAGACGCCCGATCCCGAAGGCGCGCTGCGCCGCCTGATCGAGCAGCGCTATCCGGTCTACGCGCTCGCCGACCTGACTGTCGCCTCGCGCGACGCGCCGCATGAAGTCGTCGTCGACGCCATCGTCGCCGCCCTGATCGAGCGCTTCGCCATCGTCGAGGAGGAGACGCCGGCCGCCCCTGACGCGCCGCGGCGCGTGCGCGTCGAACTCGATCATCGCGGCTACGACATCCTCATCGGCCCGGGTCTGATCGTCGAGGCGGGCCGGCGCATCGCCGCCATCGCGCCGGGCGCGGGCTGCGCCATCGTCACCGATCGCAACGTCGCCGAACGTCACCTCGCCGCCCTGTCGAAGAGCCTCGAAGAGGCAGGCCTGCGCGGCGCGGAGATCATCGTCGCGCCGGGCGAACAGTCGAAGAGCTGGGCGACCTTCGCCGAGGTCTGCGACGCCATCATCGCCGCGAAGATGGAGCGCGGCGACGTCGTCGTCGCGCTCGGCGGCGGCGTCGTCGGCGATCTCTCCGGCTTCGCCGCGGCCAGCGTGCGTCGCGGCATGCGCTTCGTGCAGATCCCGACCTCGCTGCTCGCCCAGGTCGATTCCTCGGTCGGCGGCAAGACCGGCATCAACTCGCCGCACGGCAAGAATCTCGTCGGCGCCTTTCATCAGCCCGCGCTGGTGCTCGCCGACACCGGCGCGCTCGACACGCTGCCCGAGCGCGAGTTCCGCGCCGGCTACGCCGAGATCGCCAAATACGGCCTGATCGACGACGCGCCCTTCTTCGAGTGGCTCGAGTCGAAATGGCGCGAGGTCTTCGCCGGCGGCCCGGCGCGCGTCGAGGCGATCGCCCGCAGCTGCGCCGCCAAGGCCGCCGTCGTCGCCCGCGACGAGACCGAGCAGGGCGACCGCGCGCTGCTCAATCTCGGCCACACCTTCGGCCACGCGCTCGAGCGGCTGACGAATTACGACGGCGCGCGCCTCGTGCATGGCGAGGGCGTGGCGATAGGCATGGCCCTCGCCTTCCGCTTCTCGCGCAAGCTCGACTATTGCCCCGGCCAGGACGTCGGCCGCGTCGAGGCGCATCTGAAGGCGGTCGGCCTGCCGACGCGCATCCGCGACGTGCCGGGCTGGTCGCACGGTCCCGCCGACATTCTCGCCGCCATGTATCAGGACAAGAAAGTGCAGCGCGGCGCGCTGACCTTCATCCTCGCCCGCGGCGTCGGCCAGAGCTTCATCGCCAAGGGCGTCGAGGCTGGCCTCGTCGAGGCCTTCCTCGCCGACGAGCTGGCGCACACCTGACGGCGGACGCGACGATGGACAAGGACATTCTCTTCCTGCTGCCGCCCGCCTTCGACGTCGCCGGCGAGGGCCCGTGGTTCTGCCCCGACTGCGCGCCGGTCGAGGGCCTGCTCGCCTCCTATCCGACGCTGAAGGGCGCGCTCGACATCCGTTACGTCGCCCGCTTCGCGCGCCCGCGCCCCGAGATGGTCGCCCTCGTCGGCGAGGCGCATCAGGGCTGCCCGACGCTGCTGACGCGCGCGAAGCCGCAAAGCGTCGCGGCGCCCGAAGCGACCGGCTGGTTCGTCATCGCCGATCCCGGCCCGATCGCCCGCTACCTGCACGAGCGGCACGGCGTTCCGCGCTCGCGGGCGGATCGCTGAGTCAGAGCTTCCGCGCCAGCCACAGGACGCCCGCGACCGGATTGTCATAGTATGGCGCCGTTTCGACGAAACCCATGCTGGCGTAGAGCGCATGCGCCTCGGTCATCGTCGGCAGCGTGTCGAGGCGGATTTCTCGATAGCCCAGACGCCGTCCTTCCGCACAGATCGCCTCGGCCAGCGCCCGGCCGAGGCCGAGGCCGCGCCCGGCCGGGGCGACATAAAGGCGCTTCATCTCGCAGACGCCCGGCTCGAGCGCGCGCAGCGCGCCGCAGCCGACCGCCGCGCCCTGCACATTGTGGGCGATCAGCAGCGCGCCGCCGCGTTCGGCCGCATATTTGCCCGGAAGCGTCGCCAGCTCCTCGTCAAAACCCTGGAAGCACAGATCGACGCCGAGCCCGGCGGCATAGGCGCGGAACAGCGCGGCGATCGTCGCGATGTCGCCGGCGCCGGCCGGCGCGATCGAGAAGGCGGGCAAGGTCACAATGGCCGGCTCGCCGCGATCATGTAGTTGACGTCGACGTCGCGCCGCGAAACCCGCCAGACGTCGGCCAGCGGATCGTAGACGCAGCCGGCCATCGTCGCGACCTCGAGCCCGCCGGCGCGGATCATGTCGGCGAGTTCCTGCGGCGTCAGGAACTTGTTCCAGTCATGCGTGCCGCGCGGCAGCCAGCGCAGCACATATTCGGCCCCGACGATCGCCAGCGCGAAGGATTTCAGCGTCCGGTTGAGCGTCGAGGCGAAGAAGGCGCCGCCGGGCCGCGTCAGCCCCGCCACGGTCGCCACGAAGGCGCCCGGATCGACGACATGCTCGACCACCTCCATGCACAGCACGGCGTCGAAACGCTCGCCGGCCGCCGCCAGCGCCTCGGCGGACTCGGCCCGATAGGCGATCGACAGGCCCGAACGCTCCGCATGGGCGCGGGCGATCTCGACATTGCCGGGCGCCGGGTCGATCCCGGTCACCTCGGCCCCCATCCGCGCCATCGGCTCGCACAGGATGCCGCCGCCGCAGCCGACGTCGAGAACGGTCAGCCCGCCGAGCGGCCGCGGCGCCTTCGGGTCGCGGTCGAAATGCCGGCAGAGCTGGTCGCGCAGCCAGCCGACGCGGGCCGGGTTCATGCGGTGCAGCGGCTTCATCGGCCCTTGCGGGTCCCACCATTGCGCGCCGAGCCGTTCGAACCGGGCGAGATCGTCGGGGTCGACGCTGTCGGGCAGGGGGGTGGCCGGAGAGGCGGTCATCGGGGTCTTTCGCGAGACGATGTGGGGCGGCGCGCGGCGTTGACAGGAGGGCGCCGGGCGTATGTATACGCGCTCCTGCCGGGCGGGGCCAACGCGCCGCCGGCCGTCGCGCAGGCGGCGCCCATCTTCATCGCACGTCGCGGGAAATCTCGCTCCGATGGCTCGTCTGGTCATGAAATTCGGCGGCACCTCGGTCGCCAACATCGAGCGCATCCGCAACGTCGCGCGGCATGTGAAGCGCGAGGTCGACGCCGGCCATGAGGTGGCGGTGGTCGTCTCGGCGATGTCGGGCAAGACCAACGAGCTCGTCGCCTGGTGCCGCGAGGCCGCGCCGCTGCACGACGCGCGCGAATACGACGCCGTCGTCGCCTCGGGCGAACTCGTCACCGCCGGGCTGCTGGCGATCACGCTGCAGGAGATGGGCGTGCAGGCCCGCTCCTGGCAGGGCTGGCAGATCCCGATCCTCACCTCCGACGCGCACGGCTCGGCGCGCATCGAATCGATCGACGGCTCGGACATCGTCAGGCGCTTCACCGAGCGTTCGGAAGTCGCGGTGATCGCCGGCTTCCAGGGGATGCACAAGCCGACGGGGCGCGTCACCACGCTCGGCCGCGGCGGCTCCGACACCAGCGCGGTGGCGGTCGCCGCCGCGATCAAGGCCGATCGCTGCGACATCTACACCGACGTCGACGGCGTCTACACCACCGATCCCAGAGTCGTGCCGAAGGCGCGCCGGCTCGACAGGGTGTCGTTCGAGGAAATGCTCGAGATGGCCTCGCTCGGGGCCAAGGTTCTGCAGGTGCGTTCGGTCGAAGTGGCGATGGTGCACAAGGTGCCGACCTATGTGCGTTCCTCCTTCGACGATCCGGCCGATCCCAGACCCGGCACGCTCATCTGCGACGAGGAGGACATCGTGGAACAGCAGGTCGTCACCGGCATCGCCTTCTCGAAGGACGAGGCGCAGATCACCTTGCGCGGCGTCGCCGACCGGCCGGGCGTCGCCGCGGCGATCTTCATGCCGCTCGCCGAGGCCAACATCAATGTCGACATGATCATCCAGGTCGTGTCCGACGATCGCGCCACCACCGATCTGACATTCACCGTGCCGGTGGCGGAATTCGAGAAGGCCAAGAAGATCATCGAGGGCCTGCGCGGCGTCACCTACACGGAGCTCGCCGGCACGACCGACGTGGTCAAGATCTCGGCCATCGGAGTCGGCATGCGCAGCCACGCCGGCGTCGCCGCCAAGGCCTTCAAGGCGCTGGCCGAAAAGGGCATCAACATCCGCGCCATCACGACGTCGGAGATCAAGTTCTCGGTGCTGATCGACAGCGATTTCACCGAACTGGCGGTGCGCACCCTGCACACGCTCTACGGTCTCGACCACGCGGCGTAGAACGGATTGAGGCAGTCGCAGTTCTGCGCCATACTTCCCGGTGGGCGCGCGCGGGGAGACGCGCATGATCAGAACGCGACAAACGGGGCGGAAGGGCGCGGCCGCGCTTGCTCTTGCAGCCCTCCTGTTTGCGGCGCACGACGCCCGCGCGCAGGAAGCGCGCACCGACTCGATCGACATCTCTTACGAAGCGCCTTCCGATCCATCGCACCGGGCGATCTACGAGGCGATCCGCGACAAGCGCGTGCTGGAAAGCTTCCAGCGCGCCTATGCGCCGTTCCGGCTGCCGCGCCGGCTGCTCGCCAAGACAGCGGGCTGCAACGGCGACATCAATGCCTCCTACGAGGCGGGCGTCATCGTCATCTGCTATGAGTATCTGCAATACGTCGCCGAGATTGCGGCCAGCCGTCGTCGCCCGTCCGATCTGCCCGAATCCGCGGCGCTCGCGGGGCCGGTGCTCGACGTGTTTTTTCACGAGGCCGCGCACGCGGTTTTCGAGTATCTGCGCACGCCGATTTTCGGGCGCGAGGAGGACGCCGCCGACCAGATGTCGGCGCTCGCGATCCTGCATCTGGGCGGCGACGACAGCGCGGCGCTGATCCGCGGCATCGCCTTCATGTATCTCGAGGAGGCGGGCGTATCAGGCAAGCGGCTGTCGCGGCCGCGGCTGCGCTTCGTGCGGCCGACGAGTTTCGCGGACGAGCACAGCACGCCGCTGCAGCGGAAATTCAATATCCTTTGCCTCGCCTATGGATCTGACGCGAAGAAGTTTGCGCGTCTCGTCGCCGAGGGCGCGCTGCCGAAGGAGCGCGCCGAACTGTGCGAGGGCGAATATGCGCAGGCCGTCCACGCCTTTCGCAGCCTGATCCTGCCGCATCTCGATCGACCGCTGGCGCAGGCGACCTACGGCCCCATCCAGATGCTCAGGGCGGGGCCGTGAATGGCTGAAGCAGCTGGACCCCGGCGCAACCAGCATCCTGCCCACGGTTGACCTGGGCCGCGAACGCCTCGATCCGCGTCCGGCGCAGTGCGGCGCGCTATTTCACAGGTGCTTCCCGAACATGCGCGAGACTGGCCGAATTGCCGGGCGCGCAGGATCTCGCCGCTGGACTGGCGTCACATGCGATCGTAGCCTCTCCTGTGTGCGCAAGCGCACTTTCAGCGCGCTGGCGGTTTCTATGATACCGCTCGACGTCCGGCGTGCGCAGCGTCAGTTTGGAACCGCGTCGCACGGGGAGGCTGAATTGCCGCCAACGATCGAAAAGGTCTCCAGACCGGGCCCGGCGAGCGCGCCGCGCCGCTGCCTCTTGTGGCTGGCGGGCGTCGCCAGCGCCGCCCTGATCGCCTGGGGCGGCAGCGCGACAGCCGCCTCGCGCGTCGCCCTCGTCATCGGCAACGCCACCTACAACACGCTGCCCTCGCTGAAGAACGCCGGCAATGATTCGAAGGCCGTGACCGACGTGCTGTCGGCCACCGGCTTCGAGATCTATTCCGGCGCCAATCTGACGCGCCTTCAGTTCGACGAGGTGGTGCGTCGCTTCTTCCGCGCCGCCAACGGCGCCGACGTGGCGCTCGTCTATTATTCCGGCCACGGCGTGCAGGTCGCCGGCCGCAATTTCCTCGTGCCGGTCGACGCGACGCTGTCGACGCCCTACGACATCGAGCAGCAGACGATCGACGTCGGCGAGATTCACGCCTATCTGACCCAGCACGCCAAGGCGCAGCTGATCTTTCTCGACGCCTGCCGCGACAATCCCTTCAAGATCGACCGCTTCTGGATCGCCGACAGCCTGAAGACCGTGGCGCAGACGCGCGGTCTGGCGCGGGTGCAGGATTCCGCCGCCCTGTCGGCCGTCGGCGCCGCGCCAGTGACGCGCTCGATCGGCAGCCTGCTCGCCTTTTCCACCGAGCCCGGCAACGTCGCGCTCGACGGGACGGGCGAACTCAGCCCCTACACCTCCGCCTTCGTGCGCCATGCGCCGACCGCCAATCTCGAGATCCGGCAGGTCCTGACTCAGGTCCGCCGCGACGTCATCGCTTCCACCAACGGCGCGCAGGTGCCGTGGGAGAACTCCTCGCTCATCGACGACGTCTACCTGTTCCGCTCGCCGCCCCCGCCCGTCGTCGCGCCGATGACCAAGGTCGAGGCGAACGCCGGCGCGGCCGGGCCGATGCGCCTGCCGACGCCGCGTCAGGACGGCGGCCGCGAGATGCGCGCCCAGATCGACCGCCTGCCCGAGCGCGGCGCGCTGCTGCTCGCCGGCCGCCGGCTGAACCAGGGCGACATGATCTCGCTCAACGACCTGCTCAGCCTCGACTACGATCCTTTGGAAACCCCTGCGGGCACGATCGACCTGATGGGTTATTCGGTGATCGACGCCTGGGGGCAGAAGTCGCAGGGCGTCGCCGCGATCAGCATCGGCGCCGGCGATCCCGCCAAGGCGCGGCTC
>JAEULW010000107.1 GCA_016793505.1 Methylobacteriaceae bacterium
AACACAAAAGTCGCATAAGCGATGTTATGGAACTAAAAATGCATTTAGGCGCGCAGGTTCCAACTCTCTGAAATCAGGCGCGTTCATCCGGTTCGACGCGCTGCGTCGCGACATGACGCGGCAGATCGACATCCTCGAACAGCTCCGGATGCAGGCTCGCCAGACGCGGCAGCGAGGTCAACACCTCGCGCAGATGGGCGCGCATGGCGCGTTCCGCCGCGTCGTCGTCGCCCCGCTGGATCGCCGTGGCGATGGCGCGATGCTGGGCGACGAGCGTGGCGAGCGGCGTCGCCTCGGGCAGGCTGAGAAAGCGCACCCGGTCGAGCTGCACGCGCACGCTCTCGACGATGCGCGCGGCATAGTCGCAATCCGCGATCGCCGCGATCGCCCGATGGAAGGATTCGTCGAGTTCGTAGAAGCGCGTGGCGTCGCCGGTCGCGGCCGCCTGCGCCTGCGCCGCCAGGCTGCGCTCGAGTTCGTCGCGCCCCGCCTCGTCCACCAGTCTGGCCGCCGCCCGCGCCACCGCGCATTCGATCGCCTCGCGCACGAAGCGCGCATTCAGCGCCGCGCGCCCGGAGATCTTCACAACCTTGGTGCCGCGGCTGGGCAGGATCTGCACGAGGCCCATGTTGCGCAGCCCGATGAAGGCCTCGCGCACCGGCTGGCGGCTGACGCCGTAGCGCGCCGCGATCTCGGCTTCCGACAACGCCTGCCCCGGCCGGATTCGCGTCTCGATGATCGCCTGGCGCAACCGCGCGATGATCTGGCGGGCGATCGGCGCGTCGAGTCTCAGCGTATCCCCGCTGGCGGACGGTTCGCCGCCCGGATCGGGCGTCGCTTCGGACGTTGCAAGCTGCGGCGCGGCCTGTATCATACCGGTATGGCGCCATGCCGGCGCTGAAAAGGCAAGGGGTCGGGGAGGTCACGATGTCTGGCTTTGCAAGACGGATGGTGGTAGCGGCGGGTATGGTCATGGCGGCGGCGCTCGCCGCGCCGGCGGCGCAGGCCCAGCAGCAGCTCAACATCAATACGGCGCTCGCCACGTCCGACCCGATCTACAAGGGGCTCGAGCGGCTGCGCGACAAGGTCGCCGAGCGTTCGAAGGGGCAGCTGACCATTCGCCTGTTCCCCGGCTCGCAGCTCGGCAAGGACGAGGACGTGCTGGAGCAGGCGCGCGCCGGCGCCAATGTCGCGGTCGTCGTCGACGGCGGCCGCCTCGCCGTCTTCGTCAAGGAGTTCGGCATTCTGAGCGCGCCCTATGTCGCCGAAGGCTTCGACGGCATCCGCAAGGTCGTCACCTCGCCGCTGTTCGCCGAGTGGGAGAAGAAGCTGCGCGCCGCCTCCGGCCATCAGGTTCTGTCCTTCAACTGGTGGCAGGGCGACCGCCACCTGCTGACCAACAAGCCGGTCAAGGTTCCCGCCGATCTCGCCGGCGTCCGCATGCGCACCCCAGGCGCGCCGGTCTGGATGGAGACGATCCGCGCCATGGGCGCGACGCCGACGCCGATGGGCTGGAGCGAGGTCTACCCTGCCCTTCAGCAGAAGGTGATCGACGCCGCCGAGGCGCAGCATCCCGCGACCTTCGGCTCGCGCCTCTACGAGGTGACGAAGCACATCACCAAGACCGGTCATTTCAATCTGATCACCGGCCTGATCTGCGGCGCGCCCTGGTTCGACAAGCTGAGCCCCGAGCTGCAGACGATCCTGCGCGAGGAGTCGCTGGCTGCCGGCGACTGGGCGTCGAAGGCGACGCAGGAGTCGCTCGCGGGTTTCGAGGCGCAGATGAAAGAAAAGGGCATGGTCATCGCCGAGGTCGACAAGACCCCGTTCGTTGAGGCGACCAGGGTCGTCTACGACAAGCTCGGCTACAAGGAGCTGCGCGCCGAGGTCGAGAAGCTGCTCAGATAGGCGACGCCTGTCTCGATACGGGTCGTCATTGCGAGCGCAGCGAAGCAATCCGCCTGTCCGGGCGCGGCGTGGGTGGCTTCGCCGCCTCGTCATGACGGAGCCGCCATGACTGAACCGCCGATATGGCCGCGACCGCCGGGAAACTGCGCATGATCCGCCTGCTCGTCGCCCTCGAGGACATCGCCGCCAAGACCCTGCTCGCTGCGATCACGGCGCTGGTCTGCTTCGCGGCGGTCGGCCGTTCGCTCGGTCATCCGCTGATCTGGTCGGTCGATATGGCGCAGCTGATGTTCATCTGGCTGTGCTTCCTCGGCGCCAACCGGGCGATGCGGGCGAAGGCGCATATCGGCGTCGATCTGCTGGCGCGGCGGTTCCCTGCGGGTCTGCGCTGGGGCGTGGAGATCGCGCTTGCCTGCGTCGCGCTCGGCTTCCTCGCCGTGCTGCTGGTCGCCGGCGTGCGGCTGACCCTGCAGAACTGGCAGCGCATCTATGGCGACAGCGGCGTCTCCTACGCCTGGGTGACGTCGGCGGTGCCTGCAGGCGCGGCGCTGCTCGCCGCCACCGTGCTGACCAATCTGGTCGATGCTCTGAAGCGGCGCGCGCTCGTCTTCTATCCAGACCGGGAACTCGACCGTTCCGACAGCCAGCTCGGGTGAGGCGATGACCATCCTCTGGCTGAGCTTCTTCGTCCTGATGTTCCTCGGCTTGCCGGTGGCGCTCGCCATCGGCCTGTCGGGATTCAGCTTCTTCGCGCTGTCGGGATCGGTGCCGGTGTCGATCGCCGTGCAGCAGATCGCCACCGCCTCGCAGAGCTTTCCACTGCTCGCCGTGCCCTTCTTCGTGCTCGCCGGGCACATGATGAACAAGACCGGGATCACCCACCGGCTGATCGACTGCTCCAACGTGCTGGTCAGCTGGATGACCGGCGGTCTCGCTCAGGTCTGCATCCTGCTCTCGACGCTGATGGGCGGCGTCTCCGGATCGGCCGTCGCCGACGCGGCGATGGAGGCGCGCATCCTCGGGCCGGACATGATCCGCCGCGGCTATTCGCGCGGCTTCACCTGCGCGACGATCGCGGTCGGCTCACTGATCACCGCGACGATCCCGCCGAGCCTCGGACTCATCCTTTACGGCTTCGTCGGCAACGTCTCGATCGGCCGGCTGTTCCTGGCCGGCGTCATCCCCGGCCTGATGATGATGGTCGGACTGATGGGCGTCGTCTGGTGGGTCGCGCATCGGCGCGGCTACCAGCCCTCGGCGCAGCGCCTGCCGACGGCGGGCGAGGTCTGGCGGGCGGTCCGCAACGCCAAATGGGCGCTGCTGTTCCCGGTCGCCCTGCTCGCCGGCATCCGCGGCGGCATTTTCACGCCCTCCGAGATCGGCGCCTTCGCGGTGGTCTATTCGGTGATCGTCGGCGTCTTCCTGCATCGCGAGCTGACCTGGGCGAAATTCCTCGAGGCGCTCGGCGAAGGCGTCATGGATGTCGGCGTGATCATGCTGATCATCCTGATGTCGGGCATGGTCGGCTATGCGCTGATCTTCGAACAGGCGCCGCAGACCGTCGCCGAATGGATGCTCGGCCTGTCGCAGAATCCGCTCGTCGTCGTGCTGATGATCCTGTTCTTCCTGCTCATCGCCGGCTTCTTCGTCGAGAGCACCGTGCTCGTGCTGCTGCTCACCCCGATCTTCGTGCCGATCATCACCCGCATCGGCGTCGATCCGGTGCATTTCGGCATTCTGATGATGTCGATCGTCACGCTCGGCTCGATGACGCCTCCGGTCGGCGTCGCCATGTACACGGTCTGCTCGATCCTCGACACGCCGATCGAGGAATACACGAAGGAGGCGATTCCCTTCGTAGCGATGATCGTCTTCGTCGTCGTGCTGCTGGCGCTGACGCCGGGGCTCGTGCTGTTCCTGCCGAACCTGCTGCTGTGAGTCAGCCGAACGGTCGCCCCAGCGCCGCCTGCCGCGCCTCGATGCGCATGCCGTCATGGGCCGGAACGACATGCGCCGGCAGTTCGGCGGCGAGCGTGCGATAGTCGAGGTCGGAATGCAGATTGGTCAGCACCGCCGCGCGCGGGCGGAAGCGGGCGATCGCCTCCAGCGCCTGCGCCACCGAGAAATGGCTGGGATGGGGCGTGTAGCGCAGCGCGTCGACGATCCATAGGTCGAGGCCGGTCAAGAATTCCTCGCTGTCGGGCGGAATGGCGATCAGGTCGGGCGTATAGGCGATGTCGCCGATCCGGAAGCCGAGCGCCTCGATCTCGCCATGATCGAGCCGGAACGGCGTCGCCTCGACGATCCCGCCCGGACCCTCGATGCGCGCCGGCTCGCCATGCGCGATGCGCTTCTCGGTCAGCAGCGGCGGATAGTTCGAACCGGGCGGAGTCTGAAAGATGTAGCCGAAGGCGTTGCGCACGACGGCTGAAGTCGGCTCGTCCATGTGCACGTCGATGCGCCGGCGCATCGTGATGACCAGCGGGCGCACATCGTCGACGCCATGGATGTGGTCGGCGTGGGGATGGGTCAGCAGCACGCCGTCGAGGCGCTTCACCTCGGCGCCGAGCAACTGCTCGCGCAGATCGGGCCCCATGTCGATCAGCACAGTCGTCTTCGCTGCGCCGTCGTCGGAAAAGCGCTCGACGAGCAGCGCGCAGCGCAGGCGCCGGTTGCGCGGCTCGGCCGGATCGCAGGCGCCCCAGCCCTGCCCGACGCGCGGCACGCCGCCGGACGAACCGCAGCCGAGAATGGTGAAGCGAACGCTCACGCCGCCTCCGCGTCCGTCAGCGCCGGCATCTTCGAGAACAGCCGCAGCACGTTCGCCGTCGTCGCGGCGGCGAATGCGGCCTCGCTGACGCCTTTCGCCTCGGCGAGAATGCGCGCCGTGTGCGCCGTGTAGGCCGGCTCGTTGCGCTTGCCGCGGAACGGCGCGGGCGCGAGATAGGGCGCGTCCGTCTCCACCAGAATGCGGTCGAGCGGCACGTCGCGGGCGATGTCGCGCAGCGCCTGCGCCGTCTTGAAGGTCACGACGCCCGAAAACGAGATCGACAGGCCGAGTTCCAGCCCCGTCTCGGCGAGTTCGCGCGAGGCGGTGAAGCAGTGCAGCAGCGCCCTGAAGGCGCCCTGCCCCATCTCGTCGCGCAGGATGCGCGCCGTGTCGGCGTCGGCCTCGCGCGTATGGATGACCAGCGGCAGGCCGGTTTCGCGCGCCGCCGCGCAATGGGCGCGGAAGACGCGCTCGGCGACGTCGCGCGGCGAGCGGTCGTAGTGATAGTCGAGCCCCGCCTCGCCGACGCCGACGCAGCGCGGATGCTTCGACAGCTCGACCAGAGTCGCGACGGCCGTGTCCGGCTCGAGATGCGCATTGTGCGGATGCGTGCCGACCGTGCACCAGACATTCGGGTAGGCCTCGGCGACCGCCGCGACCTGCGGAAACTTCGCCACATGCGTGCAGATGGTGATCATCCGCTTGACCCCCGCCGCGACGGCGCGCGCGACCACGGCGTCGCGCTCCGGCGCGAAGTCCGGGAAGTCGAGATGGCAGTGCGAGTCGATCAGCATCGGCTGGCGCCGGTCGTGGCGTCATTGCGAGCGCAGCGAAGCACTCCATCCCGGCTGCTCGCGCGCGGCATGGATTGCTTCGTCGGCTTCGCCTCCTCGCAATGACGGCCTGCCATACGCGGAGCGTCGGGGCCGCATCCGCCCCGAACCGACACAGCGCTCGTCGCGGCCTCGATCCTCACGCCTTCGCGCCCTCGGCGTCCGCCTCGACATAGCGCGGGAACACCGGCGCCGGCGGCGGCAGTTCGGCGCCCTCGGCGATGCGATGCTCCGGCCCGAGATGCGCGAAATCCCGCGCCTCCGCCGGGACGGCGAGCAGATCGAGCATCTTGCCCATCGCCGCCGGCATAGCGGGCTGGGCGAGGATGGCGACGTTGCGCAGCACCTCGATCGTCACCGACAGGATCGCCTCCATCCGCGCCGGATCGGTCTTGCGCTTCGTCCACGGCTCCTCGCTCGCAAAATAGCGGTTGGCCTCGGCCACGACCCGCCAGATCTCGGCCAGCAGCGTGTGCAGCGCGAAGTCCTTCATCGCCGCGCGCGATTTGTCGAGCAGGCCGTAGGCCTCGGCGAGGATCGCCGCGTCGGCCGCCGTCTCGCCCCCGCGCGCCGGCGCCCTGCCCGCGCAGTTTTTCGCGATCATCGACAGCGAGCGCTGCGCCAGATTGCCGAGATCATTGGCGAGGTCGGCGTTGATGCGCTGCACGATCGCCTCGTGCGAATAGTTACCGTCCTGGCCGAACGGCACTTCGCGCAGGAAGAAATAGCGCAGCTGGTCGACGCCGTAATGCGCGCAGAGCGTCGCCGGCGAGATGACGTTGCCGACCGATTTCGACATCTTCTCGCCGCGGTTGAACAGGAAGCCGTGCACGACGATCTGCTTCGGCAGGGGCTGGTCCGCCGACATCAGGAAGGCCGGCCAGTAGATGGCGTGGAAGCGGGTGATGTCCTTGCCGATGACATGCGCGTCCGCCGGCCAGAAGCGCCGGAGCGGATCGGCGAGATCGGGAAAGCCGGTGGCGGTGATGTAGTTGGTCAGCGCGTCGACCCACACATACATCACGTGCTTCGGGTTCCCCGGCACGGGAATGCCCCAGTCGAAAGTGGTGCGGCTGACCGACAGGTCGGTCAGGCCGCGCTTCACGAAGGCGACGATCTCGTTGCGGTATTTTTCCGGGAACACGAAATCGGGTTGCCGCTCGTAGAGGGCGAGCAGCTTCTCCTGATAGGCCGAGAGGCGGAAGAAATAGCTCTCCTCCTCGACCCATTCGACCGGCGCGCCGGAGGGCGCGAAGCGCCTGCCCTCGCGCTCGCTCAGCTCGCTCTCGTCGAAATAGGCCTCGTCGCGCACCGAATACCAGCCGGCGTATTTCGACAGGTAGATGTCGCCCTTGGCCTCCATCCGCCGCCACATCTCCTGCACCGAGGCCCAGTGGCGCTTCTGCGTGGTGCGCACGACGTCGCGCGCGCGCGCGTTCAGCAACGCGCCCATGGCGTCGAATTCGCCGGCGATGCGGTCGACGAAAGCCTGCGGCGTGACGCCGTCCTTCGCGGCGGTCTGCTGCACCTTCTGCCCGTGCTCGTCCATGCCGGTGCAGAAGAAGACGTCGGCGCCGTCGAGCGCGTGAAAACGGGCGATCGCATCGGTGGCGATGCGCTCATAGGCGTGGCCGATATGCGGCGCGCCATTGGCGTAGGGGATCGCGGTCGAGATGAAATACGGGCGGGCCGACATGACTGGTCCTCGGCCGTCGCCGGCCGTGAGAGGGTCTGCGCTGAGGTCCGCGCCCGGGTCAGCCCCGCGCCCGGCGCTCGGCGGCCGCCAGATCCCGGAAGATCGACAGGACGAGCGGGCGTCGATCCAGATTGTAGGTCTCGACGTCGCGCGCTGCGGCGCGCAGCTTTTCCCATACGGCCGCATAGGGCGCAAGGCGCGCCGCCTCGCCCGCCCCTGCCCGCACGCGCGCATCGAGCCAGCCGAGCGCGGCGCCGATCAGCGCCTCGAACCGCGCTTCCGCCCCGCGCGGCGCCACGATGTCGGCGAGTCTGTGCGCTTCCCGCGCGTCGACGCGCGGCAGCGCCGCCAGCAGCGCTTCGATCTGGCGGGCGAAGGCCAGCGCCTCGGCATCGAGCAGATCGAGCGCGGCGCGCACCGAGCCGCCGGCCCGCGCCGCCGCGCCCTCGATCTCGTCGCGCTCGCGCTCGCTCCACGGCGCCCCGAGCGCGGCGACGGCGCGCGCCACATCCGTTTCCGAAAGCGGCTCGAGCATCAGCCGGGCGCAGCGCGAGCGGATCGTCGGCGTCACCAGCCCCGGCCGATGCGCCACGATCAGGAACAGCGAGCGCGCCGGCGGCTCCTCGATCAGTTTCAAGAGCGCGTTGGCGGCGTTGGCGTTGAGATCGTCGGCCGCGTCGACGATGGCGATCCGGTAGCCCTCGGAGGCCGAGGCGGACTGGAACAGCTTCTGCGCCGCGCGCACGTCGTCGACGCGGATCGCCGTGAAAGGCTTCTTCGCCCGCCCGTCCCATTCCCGCCGCAGCAGCGCGACATTGCCATGCGACAGCCGCGCGATCTGCCGCGCGACGGCGTGGCCGGAATCGACCGCCAGATCGCGCGCCGCTGACGCGGCGGCGGGATCGGGATGGGCGAGGACGAAGCGCGCGAAGCGCCAAGCCAGCGTCGCCTTGCCGACGCCCTCCGGCCCGCCGAGAATCCAGGCGTGCGGCAATCGGCCGCTGCGCCAGGCCTCGAGCAGCACTGTCTCGGCGCGGCTCTGGCCGAACAGCGCGGCGGTCTCGCGCGGATGCGGGGCGTCGGGATAGCGGTCGCTCTCCTCGCTTTCCTCGGCGGCGGGCTGGGCGGGGCGTCTCATGGCGCGTCCACGCGCGCCGCGCGCGGGGCGAACAGCCGCGCCTCGACCGCCGCCCAGACCGCGTCCGCGACGTCGTCGGGCGGCTGCGCCGCGTCGATGACGACGCAGCGTGTCGGGTCCGCCTCGGCGACAGCCAGAAAGCCGGCGCGCAGCGTCCGATGCGCCTCGATGTCCTCGCCCTCGAACCTGTCGGGCGTCGCTGCGCCGCGGCGGGCGGCGGCGCGCGCGCAGCCGGTCTCGGCCGGCAGATCGAGGATCAGCGTCAGATCGGGCCGCGTCTCGGCCACCGCGACGCGCTCCAGCGCGTCGATGACGGCCGAATCGACCGCGCCGAGCGCCCCCTGATAGACGCGCGTCGAATCCATGAAGCGGTCGCACACGACCCAGGCGCCGCGCGCCAGCGCCGGCCGGATGGTGACGTCGAGATGGTCGATCCGCGCGGCGGCGAACAGCATCGCCTCCCCCGCCGGTCCGAGCATGCGCGCCCGCCCCGACAGGATGACGTGGCGGATCGCTTCGGCTTTGGGCGAACCGCCCGGCTCGCGCGTCACCACCACGGCGAGGCCGCGCCGCTCGAGCCGGTCGGCGAGGCGGCGCGCCTGCGTCGACTTGCCGGCGCCCTCGCCGCCCTCGAAGGTGATGAACCGTCCGCGTCCGGGCATGGCGATCATCGCGCCGCTCAGGACTTGGAGAACAGCCGGCGGACCCAGCCGCCGGCGAGTTCGAGCCCGGCGTCGAAAGCCCGTCGCGTCAGCGAGCCGACCGCGACGTCGCGCGCCGCCTCGAGCGGCAGATCGAGCGCCAGCGTCGTTCCGCGCCACACTTTCAGACGCGCCACCTTGCGCCCTTTCTCGATCGGCGGCAGCAGCGGCCCGTCATAGACGATGCGCGCCGCCAGTTTCTCGCTCGAGCCGCGCGGGGCGAGCAGACGCACCGGCCGCGGCGCGACGAGATCGACGCTGCCGCTCGATCCGCCGAACACCTTCGCCTGGCCGATCGTCTCGCCCGCCTCGAAGAGCAGCCGCCCCTCGAAGGCGCGGAACCCCCATTGCAGCAGCTTGCGCGATTCCTCGGCGCGGTCCCTGGCCGTTTTCAGCCCGTTGACGACAAGGATCAGCCTCTGGCCGCCCTGCGTCGCCGAACCGACGAGGCCGTAGCCGCTCTCCTCGATATTGCCGGTCTTCAGCCCGTCGGCGCCGATGTCCATCGTCAGCAGCGGATTGCGATTCAACTGCCGGATCTTGTTCCAGGTGAATTCGCGCTCGCCGAAATAGCCGTAATATCTGGGGTAGGTCTGGATCACATGCGCGGCGAGGCGCGCCATTTCGCGGACGGTGACGAGCTGGCCGGGATCGCCCTTGCCCCAGGCGTTGCGGAAACTCGACTTCGCCAGCCCCAGTTCGCGCGCCCGGCGCGTCATCATCTGGGCGAAGGCGTCCTCTGTGCCGGCGATTCCCTCGGCCAGCGCGATCGCCGCGTCGTTGCCGGACTGGATGACGAGCCCGCGCAACAGATCCTCGACGCGCACGCGGCTGTTCAGCACGGCGAACATGCTGGAGCCGCCGGCCTGCGCGCCGCCGCGCCGCCACGCCGTCTCCGAGATGGTGAATTCGTCCTCCAGTCTCAGCCGGCCTTCCGACAGCTCGCGAAAGATCAGTTCGGCCGTCATCACCTTGGCCATCGAGGCCGGAGCGGTCAGGACGTCGGCGTCCTTCTCGAACAGCACCGCGCCGGAATCGTAGTCGACGAGGATCGCCTGCGGCGCAATGGTCTGGAACGTCTGGCCGAAGGCCGGCGCCAGCCAGAAGATGACGAGCGCCAGAGCAACCGCCCGGCCGGCGCGCCGGGGCGCGCCGCTGCGAAGCGCTGTCGCCTGCCTCATCGAGCCCTCGCCAACAAACCGACCGCGCCGGTTGTGCCCGGCCGCGCGCGCCAAGGCAACGGTCGCGATCGGCGCCGGCGTCTCAGCGGCCCGTCGAGGCGAAGCCCTCGCCGGGCAGGCCGACGAAGGGGCCACGCTGCTCGAACCGCGTGGCGAGCGTCGCGTCGGGCGCAAAATGCAGCGCCGCGGCGAGCGAGCGGCGCGGCGGGGCCGGCGCCGGCGCCGGCGTCGAGGGCGCGGCGCGATTTGCCGCAACCGGCGGCGCCCCGAGATCGAAAGGCCGCGCGGGCGGCAGCGGCGGATCGCTCGGCAGCGCGCCGGCGGCGGCGACAGCCGGCGCCTCGGGCGCGGCGGCGGGCGCCGGCTCGGCCGGGCCCTGGCGGGTCACGACAGTCGTCGTCGGCGCCGGCAACGCCGGCGGCGGCGCGGGTTTCGGCGTCGGAGCTGGCGTAGGCGCAGGGCGCTCGGGCGCGGCCTCGGCGATCATCGTCTCGCCCGGCGCCGAATAGCCGTCGAGCTGCGCCGGTCCGCCGGTGCGCAGGGTCGCCAGCAGCTTGGCGTCGGCCGAGCCGCCGGTGCTCGCCTTGCCGATGTAGTCGACCTTGACGCGCGCCGTGCCGGCGGCGCGGGTTTCGAGCAGATCGGCGACGCGCTGCGACAGGTCCATGACGCGCCCGCCATGATAGGGCCCGCGATCGTTGACGCGCACGATGATCGACTTGCCGTTGGCAAGATTGGTGACGCGGGCGTAGCTCGGCAGCGGCATGGTCGGATGCGCCGCGGTGATCGAGCGCATGTCGTAGATTTCGCCATTGGCGGTGCGCCGGCCATGGAAGGCGGCGCCGTACCAGGACGCCATGCCGGTGACGCTGTAGGCGCTCGTCTTCTCCGACGGATAGTAGGTCTTGCCGGCGATCGTGTAGGGCCGGCCGACGAGATAGCGCCCGCCGCCCTTCGGCACGGCCTGGCCCTCGCCGACGACGCGCGGACTGGCCGCGCCGTACTTGCTCTGCGGGAAGTATTCCTTGCCGCGCGTGCCGTTCGACATGCGTTGCTGCGGCTGTTGCGCGCAGCCCGCCAGAACGAGGGCCGCGAGCCCGACGATCCCCGCCGCCGAAAGCGACCGCCCCACGCGGGGTGGGGAAAAAACGCTGTTGAACTGCACGCTATCGACCACCACGCTCGACTGAGCCGCGCCGCCGGGCGTCGGGAGGACCGGTCCGCCGCCGACCATGGAACGCGCTCGTGATCGCATCGGCCCGTGCCCCCGCGCCGTCCGCGCGCAGACCCCGAACCGGGGCGATCCTGCGCGACAGTGCCGGCCTCATGTTTACCAGCGTCTTAAGCAACCGTGGAAAATTTGCAAAATTCGCCCGGCGCCCCGTTCGCCGAGCGTCGCCCGATCGCTGGACTTGGATTGCGACCGAAATGCGGCGCCGGCGCGGCTTCAGTCCGCTCCGCGCCAGGCGAAATTGACGCGCGCCAGCTCCAGCATGCGCTCGCGGTCCGCCGCGTCGGTGACGGCGACGTCGCCGGCGAAGGCCCGCCCGAGCCGCGTCGCCAGTTCGTCCTCGAACTCCGGCGCCCAGGAATCCATGGTGTGGCGCTCGAGCCCGAACAGCTCCATCGCCCCGTCGATTTTCGGCGTATGCGAGCGGATCGCCAGGAAGGGCGCGCCGACCGCCATCGCCGCCATGGCGTGGTGGAAGCGCCCCGTCACCGTCAGCCGCGCCCCGGCGATCGCCCCGATCCAGCCTTCGGCCGTCGTCGGATGGACGATCTCCATCTCCGGCAGGATCGGCGCCATGGCCTTGAAGAACACCATGTCTTCCGCCGGCGAGACGAGCCCGCCGGTCAGATAGCCGATGCGGGGGAACGCCGGCAGCGCTTCGGCGGCGCGGCGCACGCCGCGGGCGAAGGCCTCGGCCACATGCGTCGTCCAGCCGACGCCGTTGCCGAGCAGCAGCATGCCTTTCTCGGCCCCGGCCGGCCGCGTCAGGCCGCGCGCCGCGGCGAACAGCGGCGAACAGTCGAACCCTTGCGCCGCTCGAACGCCCCAGGCGGCATAGATGCGCGCCGACGCCGCGTCGCGTGCGACGCGGCCGGTCACGCGGCTGGCGGCGGTGCGGCAATAGGCGTCGAGTTCCGGCGGCGCCTCGGCCCAGTCGTTGGGAAACATCGAGTGATTGACGATGTAGACGCGCTTGCCGAGCGTCGTGGCGGCGTGCGCGGCGACCATCAGCAGGCCGCGCGTCGTGTTGTAGTCGCCATGCAGCGTGCCCTCGCCGTTGACGACGACGAGATCGGCGCGCGACAGGGCGCGCCGCCAGATCGGGTTGGCCTCGAGAAAGCGCTGGAAGACGTCGCCGTCCAGCTCCTCGACGGACTTCGGATAAAGCGTGATGGCGTGCGTGTCCTCGACCGCCATGGTCGAGACGACATAGCCGTCCTCGATCAGCGCCTCGTAGAGCGGCAGGCTCGTGGCGAAACAGCCGAAATGGTAGCTCTGCGCCGTGTAGTTGACGAGCAGCGCATGGCCCGCCGAACCGATCGGCCGGCGCGGCCCGCCGCCGCCGCCCGGCCGCGCGAAGGCGCGCCGCAAGGTGCCCGCCATTTCACTGATCATGATCCGCCCCGCGCTGCCGTCGTCGCGCCAGAACGGCCAGTTCACAGCGCCGATGTCAAACGGAAAGGCGGGCCCCACGCGTCGCCGGCGCGTCCGCCTGACGCCCGGCGTCGGCGGTCGGCCTCCGGCGCCCTCCCGACCGGCGCCGCTCGCCGAGCCCGCCGAGCGCGGCATAGGCCAGGATCAGCGCGATCCCGGCCTGCCCCAGGGCCCAGGCCGCTTCCGGACCCGCTTCGTCCGAGACGCCCTCGATGGCGAGGGCGAACGCGCAGCCATAGCCCGCCGTCGCGACCACCCTGCGCCAGACTGCCATCGCCGCGACGTCCACGCCCGCGCCCTCCGTCACCGCGCGCACAGTCGCCTGCCCGGGTGACAGGCCTGTGACGCCGCCGGCCGATCGACGCGGCGCGATGCTCACAAACAACATGAGATTTCATGCATAAATATTGATAAGTACGCAGATTAGTCGCCGAACTCGAAGTTGTTCGGAGAGTCAGCTCCCTGGTGGCGGAGCGTCTGTCGCGCCGCGCTGCCTGCGCGGCGAGAATCGCCTTAGGCTGCCCCGTCACAGACGCGCCGGAGCTTGCGCATGCGCCTGCTTCTGATCAACCCGAACACGACGGAAGCGATCACCGCCAGCCTCGCCGTCGCCGCGCGGGCGGCGCTGCCCGGCGTCGAGGTCGTCGCCGCGACGGGGCGTTTCGGCGCGCGCTACATCGCCAGCCGCGTCAGCTTCGCCATCGCCGGACATGCGGCGGTCGACGCCTTCGCCGAACAGGGTGCGGCGTGCGACGCCGTCCTGCTCGCCTGCTTCGGCGACCCCGGCCTCGACGCGCTGCGCGAGATCGCGCCTGTGCCGGTCATCGGTCTGGTCGAGGCCGCCTGCGCCGAGGCCGGCGCCGACGGGCGTCGCTTCTCGATCGTCACCGGCGGCGAGCGCTGGGAGTCGATGCTGCGCGAAACGCTGGCGGCGCGTGGGCTCGACGCCCGCCTCGCCTCGATCCGCGCCGTGGCGCCGTCGGGCGGCGACATCGCCCGCGATCCCGACGGCGCGCTCGCCGGACTCGCCGCAAGCTGCCGGCGTTGCGTCGAGGATGACGGCGCCGAGGCCGTCATCCTCGGCGGCGCGGGGCTGATCGGCCTCGCCGGGCGGCTGCAACCGCGCCTGTCGACGCCGCTCGTCTGCTCCGTCGCGGCCGGCTTTCGCGCCGCCGACGCCGCGCTGCGCGCCCCGCCCGCGCCGGCCCCGCCTATGCCGGCTCCGGTCGACAGCGTCGGCCTGTCGTCGCCTCTGGCGGAACTGCTGGCCGGGCGCCGGGCGCCGGCCGGCTAGACCAGCGCGCCGTCGCGCGCGACGATGACGCCGCGCTTGAAGACCGTGCGCGACTCCGGCCGTTCGACGACGGCGTGCGCCGCCGCCTCGGCCGGCAGCAGAACCAGATCGGCGACGCAGCCGACCTCGAGGCCGTAATCCTCCCGCCCCATGACGCGCGCGCCGCCGAAGGTGCAGACGTCGAGCGCCATCTCCACCTCGTCGTCGCGACGCAGATTGTTGCGCAACCCGAGGATCATGGCGCGCTCCAGCATGTCGCCGTCGCCATACGGCCCCCAGCTGTCGCGAATGCCGTCCGAACCGGCGCAGACGACGACGCCCATTTCGTAGCATTCGGCGACGGGCGGCACCGGCCGCGACGGCGCGCCATGCGTCATCACCGCGATGCGCTCGCGCGCCAGCTGCTCCATCAGCTGCCGGGCGTAGCTGCGGTCGGTCATGCCCAGACAGAAGGCGTGGCTGATCGTCACGCGCCCCTGCAGGCCGAGCGCCTGCGTGCGCTCGATGATCATCTCCATGGAGAAGCCGCCGAGTTCGGCCGGCTCGTGCAGATGAATGTCGATCGGCTTGCCGCGCCGGTCGGCGAGGCCGAAAACGATGTCGAGATGCTGTTTCGGATCGCGGTCGATGGCGCAAGGATCGAGCCCGCCGACCACATCCGCCCCCATGGCGAGCGCCTGATCCATCAATTCGCGCGTGCCCGGCCGGGTGACGAGCCCGGACTGCGGGAAGGCGACGATCTCCATGTCCATGATCGCCTGATGCGCCTCGCGCGTGCGCATCACGCCCTCGACGCCCGACAGGCCGCATTCGGTGTCGACGTCGACATGCGTGCGGAACAGCGTGCTGCCCTTGGCGACGGACAGGCGCACCTGCCGGCCCGACTGGCGCTCGGGATCGATGCCGATCTCGCGTCGCACGCGCCGCTCGTTCTCGATCTTGTCGATCAGCCGCGGGCCGGCGGTGTTCGGCCGCCAGCCCATGCCCCACAGCGTCTTGTCGAGATGCGTGTGCGCCTCGACCAGTCCGGGCAACAGCACTTGCCCCGATCCGTCGATCCGCAGCGCCTCGGGCGGCGGCTCGGCGGGATCATAGGCCGCGATCCTGCCCTGAGCGATCAGCACGTTGCGCCGTCCCTTGCGCCAGACGAGCGCGTCGCTGACGAGGATCGGCCGCGCCTGCGGACCGGGCGAATGCGACGTTGATCTCATGCCTGCGACCCCCTTGATTGTATCCAATTTTTGCGCGAGCCTGTATACGATTTCAACCGGAAAGCTGGACGTGGCGGCATCCTCCTCGCGCAGCGCGACGATCAGACCGCTCCTGACGGACCGCTCGGACGCGGTCTATCAGGGCCTGCGCCGGGCCATCATCGAACAGGCGCTGCTGCCCGGCGACAAGCTGCCCGAAGACGCGATCGGCGACAGTTTCGGCGTCAGCCGCACGCTGGTGCGCAGCGCCCTGACGCGCCTCGCGAGCGAAGGTCTCGTCGAACAGCGCCGCAACCGCGGCGCGGCGGTGGCGAGCCCGAGTCTGGCCTCGGCCCGGGATATTTTCGACGTCCGCCGCCAGCTCGAGGATCTGGCGATCCGCCGCCTCGCCGGCCGGCTGACTCCTGCGCAGGCCGCGACCCTGCGCCGCCATGTCGAGCGCGAGCGCTCCGCCGCCGGTCGCGACGGGCCGGAATCGATCCGTCTCGCCGGCGAGTTCCACATCCTGCTCGCCGAAATGACCGGCAACGCGCTGCTCGTCCGTTACATCGGCGAGGTCGTTTCGCGGTGCAGCCTGATCCTGGCGCTCTACGCACGGCCGCATTCCTCCGACTGCGCGGTCAGCGAGCACGCCCGGCTGATCGAGGCGCTGGAGGCCGGACGCGCCGAGGAAGCGCGCCAGCTGATGGAGCATCACATCGGCGCAGTACAGGAGCGCGCCTTGATCGAACGCGCCCCGGAAGGCGAACAGCGGCTGCGCCAGGTCCTCGCCGACTATGCGCAGACGATCCGCGGCGAGGCCGAGGCATGAACCGCCCCGAGCGCCCGATCGCCGAAAGCCTGCGCTTCGACACCGAGGCGCTCGCCCCGCGCGCCATCTACAAGCTGTTGATCGGCGCCGTGGTGCCGCGGCCCATCGCCTGGGTCACGACCGTCGATCCGCAGGGCGTCGTCAACGCCGCCCCCTACAGCTTCTTCAACTGCCTCTCGGCCGATCCGCCGATCCTGGCGCTCGGCGTCGAGAACTGGCCCGACATGCGCTTCAAGGACACCGCCTACAACATCCGCATGACCGAGGAATTCACCGTCAACATCGTCTCCGATGCGCTGGTCGAGGCGATGAACGTGACCGCCGTCCCCTTCCCCGCCGATGTCGACGAACTGGCGGCCGCCGGCCTGACGGCGGTGGCCGGCGTGCATGTCGCCTGTCCGCGCATCGGCGAGGCGCCGGTCGCCTTCGAATGTCGGCGCCATGTCGGCGTCGCGATCGGCAGGTCGCGCGAGATCGTGCTCGGCCGCGTGCTCGCCGTGCATGTCCGCCGCGACCTCGTCGACGCCGAAACCTTTCATGTCGACCAGATCGGTCTCGACGCCGTCGGACGCATGGGCGGGCACGGCTACGCCCGCACCCGCGACCAGTTCGACCTGCCCACCATGTCGCACGCCGACTGGAGCGCTGGACGCGTCCCGTCTCGCTCCGCCGTCCGTCATCCAG
>JAEULW010000148.1 GCA_016793505.1 Methylobacteriaceae bacterium
CTCGCCTACGCCACCGAGAGCATGCGCCTGACGACCCGCCTGATGCAGCTCGCCTCCTGGCTGCTGTTGCAGCGCGCCGTCAACGAGGGCGAGATGTCGCGCGCCCAGGCCGCCTCGGAGAAGCACAAGGTCAAGCTCGCCCGTCAGGAGCAGATGAGCGCGCCCGAGACCTTCGAGGCGCTGCCCGAGGCGTTGCGCGAGATGATCGCCCGCTCGACCCGCCTGCAGGATCGCGTGCTGCGCCTCGACGCCCTGCTCTACGGCGCGCCGCTGCCCTCGATCCCCTCGATCGCGCCCTCGGCCATCGAGTCGCAGCTGCAGATGCTGCGCCGCGCCTTCCTGCCGCAGCCCGCCTGACGACGCCGCCCGCGCGACGATGGACAAAGAAAAACCCCGGCCGCGAGGCCGGGGTTTTTCGTCGCGCGCGCTGCGCCGGCGCTTATTTCTTGGCGCCGATCCCGAGATTGCCGAAGCGCGAGTTGAAGCGCGACAGGCGCCCGCCCCGGTCGAGCAGCTGCTGCGAGCCGCCGGTCCAGGCCGGATGGGTCTTCGGGTCGATGTCGAGGTTCAGCGTGTCGCCGTCCTTGCCATAGGTCGAGCGGATCTGGAACTCGGTGCCGTCGGTCATCACGACCTTGACGAAATGGTAGTTGGGATGGATGTCGGCCTTCATCGTTTCGTCCTTCGATCCGTCGGGCGCAGGCGACAGGGACCTGCCGCACGGACGTCCTTGAATTGGCTCGCCCCTGGCGGGAAGCGGCCCTCATACTAGAGCGGCTCCGCGCGCGCAAGGCGAACGCCGATCCGGACTTCCGGCGCATTGCGTCCGCCCGGCCGCGATGCTTTAGTCGGGACAGGGGCGGCCGACCGACGCCAGTTCGGCGCATGTCACCGGGAAACGCCATGGAAAGGCATGCCGCAGGCGCGCATCGCCAACGCATCCACGCCGCCATCGCGACCAGCGAGGCGGCGCGATCCCCGCTGGTCGCTTCATGGAAACGGTCGAGCGAGTTGCATCGCCTCGACCCGTCGGGCCGACGCGAAACCGTCTATGCCGACGAGGGGCGCCTGCGCGAGGCGCGGCAGGCGCTCGAGCCGCTGACGCGCGTCGCCAGACCGAGCCTCGAGCGGCTGTTTCTTGCGGTGGGCGGCGCCGGCTGCTGCGTGATCCTGGCGGATCGCCACGGCGTCGCCGTCGAGCGCCTCGGCTCGGGCGGCGACGACCGGCATTTCCGCGACCTCGGTCTGTGGACAGGGGCGATCTGGAGCGAGACCGAACAGGGAACGAACGGGATCGGCACCTGCCTCGTCGAGAGACGGGCGGTGACGATCCATCGCGACCAGCATTTCTTCACTGGCAACGCGGCGTTGAGCTGCACGGCCGTGCCGCTGCATGATCACGAGGGTCGCTTCGTCGCCGTTCTGGACATCTCCTCTTGCCGCAACGATCTGACCGAGGCCCTCGTTCAGGTGATCGCGCTGGCGGTGGCCGAATCGGCGCGACGGATCGAGATTGATCTGTTCCGTCGGGCCTTCCCGGACGCGCGCGTGATGCTGGCGCCGACAGCCGACGGCAATCCGGCGGCGCTGGTCGCCGTCGACGGCCACGACCTCGTCATCGGCGCGAGCCGGGCGGCGCGCAAGGCGCTCGACATCGGCGGCGGCCCGATCGCCGGCCGGTTGTCGGCGCGCGACCTGTTCGGCGGCGCGGACCGCGGGCCGGAATCGCTGGTTGCGGCTGAGCGATCGGTCTATCGCCGCGCGCTCGCGCGCCATGCCGGCAACGTCACGGCCGCCGCCCGCGAACTCGGCGTTTCCCGGGCGACGCTCCATCGCAAGCTCAATCAGTTGCGCCTGCGGGCGAACGACTGAATTGCGCCGCCGAGTGTCGCAGCCGTGCGACACATCGAGGCGCCGCCCTGCCGCGCCGGACGGACAGCAGGCGACGATCGGCGTCATCCTCCTCGACGACGCGCCCGCTTGATGGGCGCGCGCCAGCAGGAGGAAATCATGACCAAGCTCGAAGTGACGCATCGCGCCAAGCCCCCGTTCGCGCCGCGCTATGACAATTTCATCGGCGGCGCCTGGAGCGCGCCGAAGGCGGGCCGCTATTTCCAGAACGTCTCGCCGGTCAACGGCCAGCCGATCTGCGAGATCGCAAGGTCCGACGCCAGCGACATCGAGGCCGCGCTCGACGCCGCGCACGCCGCCAAGGTCTCGTGGGGCCGCACCAGCGCAGCCGAACGGGCGAATATTCTCAACAAGATCGCCGACCGGATGGAGGCCAATCTCGAGACTCTGGCGGTGGCCGAGACCTGGGACAATGGCAAGCCGATCCGCGAGACGCGCGCCGCCGACCTGCCGCTGGCGATCGACCATTTTCGCTATTTCGCCGGCGTCCTGCGCGCGCAGGAGGGGTCGATCTCGGAAATCGATCACGACACGATCGCCTATCACATGCACGAGCCGCTCGGCGTCGTCGGGCAGATCATCCCGTGGAACTTCCCGCTGCTGATGGCGTGCTGGAAGCTCGCGCCGGCGATCGCAGCGGGCAACTGTGTCGTCCTCAAGCCGGCCGAACAGACGCCCGCCTCGATCATGGTTTGGGCGCAGATCGTCGGCGATCTGCTGCCGGCGGGCGTGCTCAATATCGTCAACGGATTCGGCCTCGAGGCCGGCAAGCCGCTCGCCTCGAGCCCGCGCATCGCCAAGATCGCCTTCACCGGCGAAACGACGACCGGCCGCCTCATCATGCAGTACGCCGCGCAGAACCTCATCCCGGTCACGCTCGAACTCGGCGGCAAGTCGCCGAACATCTTCTTCAAGGACGTCTGCGCCGAGGATGACGACTTCTTCGACAAAGCGATCGAGGGCTTCGTCATGTTCGCGCTGAACCAGGGCGAGGTCTGCACCTGCCCGAGCCGCGCGCTGGTTCACGAGTCGATCTACGATCGCTTCATGGAGCGCGCGCTGAAGCGCGTCGCCGACGTCAAGCAGGGCGACCCGCTCGACCCGCAGACGATGATCGGCGCGCAGGCCTCGAGCGAGCAGCTCGAGAAGATCCTGTCCTATATCGACATCGGCCAGAAGGAGGGCGCCGCACTGCTCGCCGGCGGCGGCAGGGCCGAGCTGCCCGGCGATCTCGCCGGCGGCTACTACGTCAAGCCGACCGTCTTCCGCGGGCACAACCGGATGCGGATCTTTCAGGAAGAGATCTTCGGGCCGGTCGTCTCAGTGACCCCGTTCCGGAACGACGAGGAGGCGCTGGCGATCGCCAACGACACGCTCTACGGGCTCGGCGCCGGCGTGTGGAGCCGCGACGCCAACACCTGCTACCGCTTCGGCCGCGCGATTCAGGCCGGCCGCGTCTGGACCAACTGCTATCACGCCTATCCCGCGCATGCGGCGTTCGGCGGCTACAAGCAGTCCGGCATCGGCCGCGAGACGCACAAGATGATGCTCGACCACTACCAGCAGACGAAGAACCTGCTGGTCAGCTACAGCCCGAAGAAGCTCGGCTTCTTCTGAACGTCGAGGACGTCAGCACGCGGCGCCCCGCGCCGCGCGCTGATCGACGCCGGGAGAACCGCCGCAGGAGAACCGCCATGACCGACAAGGTGACCGCGACCCCCGCGGCGCTCGCGCTGCTCGCCGAAATCGTCGCCGAACACGGGCCGGTGCTCTTCCACCAGTCCGGCGGTTGCTGCGACGGCTCCTCGCCGATGTGCTATCCGCAAGGCGACTTCCAGATCGGCGAGCGCGACGTGCTGCTCGGCGAGATCGGGAGGGCCCCCTTTTACATCAGCGCCTCCCAGTACGACGTCTGGAAGCACACCGATCTCGTCATCGACGTGGTGACGGGCATGGGCGGCATGTTCTCGCTCGACAATGGGCGCGGCCGTCGCTTTCTGACGCGGTCGGTTCTGTGCGAACGCCCTGCGAGGGACGACTGAGGGTGGGCAAATTCCGCCGCGCCCGCTATAGAGCGCGGCCATGAGCCACGTCAGCACCGATCGCAGCCCGACCTCGCCCCCCGCGCGAACGTCGTTGCGCGCTCTGGCGCCGCTGCTGCCCTATGCGGCGCGCTATCGCGGCCGCATTCTGGCCGCGCTCGCCGCCCTCACCCTCGCCTCGCTGGCGACGCTGACCGTGCCGCTCGCGGTCCGGCGGATGATCGACTACGGCTTCGGCGCCGAGGGCGCCGGCCTGATCGACAGCTATTTTCTGGCGATGATCGCCGTCGTCGCGGTGCTCGCCCTCGCCTCGGCGGCGCGCTACTACCTCGTCATCACCCTCGGCGAGCGCGTCGTCGCCGATCTCAGGGCGGACCTCTTCCGTCATCTCGCCCATCTCGACGCCGCCTTCTACGATACGGCGCGCACCGGCGAACTCGTCTCGCGCCTGACCGCCGACGCCACGCAGCTGAAGTCGACCTTCGGCGCCTCGGCCTCGATCGCGCTGCGCAACCTGTTCATGTTCCTCGGCGCGATCGTCATGATGGTGGCGACGAGCCCGAAGCTCTCCGGCCTCGTGCTCATCGCCATTCCGCTGATCGTGCTGCCGCTCGTCGCCTCGGGCCGCACCGTGCGCGCCCGCTCGCGCCGGGCGCAGGACAAGCTCGCCGAGGCGACCGCCTACGCCGCCGAGAATCTCGGCGCGGTGCGCACCATGCAGTCCTTCGCCGCCGAGGCGACGACCAGCGCCCGCTTCGCCCGCGCCGCGGAGGAGGCCTATGACGCCGCCCGCTCGGCGACGGCCGCGCGCAGCTGGCTGACCGGCGTCGCCATCTTCCTCGCCTTCGCCAGCGTCGTCGGCGTGCTCTGGCTCGGCGCGCAGGACGTGCTCGCCCGGCGCATGTCCGGCGGCGAACTGTCGCAATTCGTGCTCTACGCCGTGTTCGGCGCCGGCGCGCTCGGCGCCTTGTCGGAAGTCTGGAGCGAGGTCTCGGCCGCCGCCGGCGCCGCCGGCCGCATCGCCGATCTGCTCGCCGCCGCCCCGCGCGTCGCCGCGCCGGCTGCGCCCGCGACGCTGCCCGTCCCGCCGCGCGGCGAGGTCGCCTTCGAGCATGTCGCCTTCGCCTATCCGACGCGGCCCGGCCAGTCGGCGCTGCGCGATCTCTCGCTCGTCGTCGCCGCCGGCGAGAGCGTCGCCATCGTCGGCCCCTCGGGCGCCGGCAAGACGACCATCATCCAGCTCTTGATGCGCTTCTACGATCCCGACCGCGGCCTCGTGCGCGTCGACGGCGTCGACGTCCGCACGCTCGATCCGGCGGCGCTGCGCGCCCGCATCGCGCTGGTGCCGCAGGATCCGGTGATCTTCGCCGCCAGCGTGCTCGACAACATCCGCTACGGCCGCCCCGGCGCCAGCGAGGCCGAGGCGATCGAGGCCGCCCGCCGCGCCGCCGCCGACGACTTCGTCCGCGCCATGCCGGAGGGCTATGCGACGCGCATCGGCGAGCGCGGCGTCACCCTGTCGGGCGGCCAGCGCCAGCGCATCGCCATCGCCCGCGCCATCCTCAAGGACGCGCCGATTCTCCTGCTCGACGAGGCGACCAGCGCGCTCGACGCCGAGAACGAGGCGCAGGTGCAGGAGGCGCTGGAGGCCCTGATGAAAGGCCGCACCACCCTCGTCATCGCCCATCGCCTCGCCACCGTGCTCTCCTGCGACCGCATCCTGGTCATGGACGAGGGCCGCATCGTCGAGGAGGGCCGCCACGCCGATCTGGCGGCGCGCGACGGACTCTATGCGCGCCTCGCCCGGCTGCAATTCGAGTCGGGCGCCGCCGGCCTCGTCGACGCGGCCGGCTGACCGGCGCCTCAGGCCGGGAAGAACAGCCAGATCGCCGCCACGCAGGCCGCGCCGACGACAAGATTCATCGGCACGCCGATCTTCAGGAAGTCGACGAAGCGATAATCGGCCGCGCCATAGACCAACGTGTTGGTCTGGTAGCCGATCGGCGTCGCGAAACTGGCGCTCGCGCCGAACATCACGGCGACGATCGCCGGCCGCGGATCGAAGCCGAGCTGCTGGGCGAGGCCGATCGCCAGCGGCGTCAGCACCACGGCGACCGCATTGTTGGTGACGATCTCGGTGAGCAGCGAGGCGAGCGCATAGAAGGCGGCGATGACGACGATCGGCGGCAGATCGGCGAGCCGCGGCGCCAGCGCGCCGACGATCAGCTTGAGCGCCCCCGAATTTTCCAGCCCCTTGCCGACGATCAGCATGCTGATCAGCAACACCAGAACGCCGCCCTCGATCGAACTCCACGCCTCGTCCGAATCGATCGCCCGCGCCAGCAGCAGACCCGCCGCCGCGATCAGCGCCAGCACGCCGATGTCGGCGACGTCGAAAGCGGCGAGCGCCACCACCGCGGCGAGCGCGCCGACCGCCAGCGGCGCATGGGCGCGGCGAAAGGCGCGCCCCGTCGGCCGCGAGATCGCCACCAGATCGGCCTCGATCGCCAGCTGGTCGAATCCTTCCGCCGGACCTTGCAGCAGCAGCCGGTCGGCGGCGCGCAGCCGCACATTGCCGAGATCGGGCCCGGGAATGTGCTTGTGCCGATGCGCGCCGAGCACGCGCACGCCGAAACGGCGGGCGAGCGCCAGATCGGCGATGCGCGCCCCGTCGTCGCGCCGCGCCGGCGCGACGATCGCCTCGACGACGACGCCGCCGGCTTCGCCCGCGCCGCGGTCGCCGACGCGCAGATCCTCGCGGGCGTTCAGCGACAGCAGTTCGGAGGTCGAGGCGATCAGGATCAGACGGTCGCCCTTGGCCAGCGTCTGCGCCGCCAGATCGGCGCGCAGCGT
>JAEULW010000220.1 GCA_016793505.1 Methylobacteriaceae bacterium
GGCGGTGCGCCAGATCGACATTCTCGCCCATTCGATGGGCAACTGGGTGACGCTGGAATCGCTGCGCCAGATGGCGATCCGCAACGGCGCCATCGCCTCGAAGGTGAAGCAGGTGATGCTCGCCGCCCCGGATGTCGACTCCGACGTGTTCATGCGCCAGATCGCGGCGATCGGGCCGAAGCGTCCGGCCTTCACGCTGTTCGCCTCGACCCATGACGCGGCGCTGGCGATCTCGCAGCGCCTCGCCGGCGGCGTGCTGCGGCTCGGCCATGTCGATCCGCACGAGGAGCCGTGGAAGTCGAGACTGGCGGCCGAGCGCATCACGGTGGTCGATCTGTCGAACGTGACGAGTCCCGACGTCAGCGGCCACACCACCTTTGCCGAGAGCCCCGACATCGTGCGCTCGATCGGCCTCCGGCTCGGCGCCGGCCAGACGCTGCATGACGGCGGCGCCGGGTTCGGCGAGCGCGCCGCGCTGGTGGCGAGCGGGGCGGCGGCGACCGTGGGCGCGGCGGCGGGCCTCGCAGTCTCGGCGCCGCTGGCGATCGTCGACGGGCGGACGCGCGACTCGCTGGCCGATCAGGTCGAACAGGTCGGCGCCGGACTCGGCCATGCGGCGCATGGCTTCGGCGTCGGCGGCGCGGCGCCGCGGCGGACGCCGAAGCCGGCGGAGTGAGGCGGCGGGACGGGCGACGATGCCGCGCTGGTCACGCCGACCGCGCCAAGGGCGCCGCGAGCGCGGCCTCGAGCAGGGCGAGCGCCGCGTCGATCGCGGCGCATTCGACGGCGTCGCGGTCGAGGCCTGCGAACATGTGACGGACGACGCGCGGCGCGCCTCTGCGCCGCGCCAGCGCGATGAAGACCAGTCCAACGGGATTGCCGTCCTCGTCCGGCTCGGGGCCGGCGACGCCGGTGATCGCCAGCGCGACATCGGCGGGGCTGCGCGCCAGGGCGCCCTGCGCCATCGCTGCGGCGACAGCGCAGGACACAGCGCCGTGGGACCGGAGAATCTCGTCCGGCACCGCGAGCGCGACAGTCTTCTGCGTCTTGGTGTAGACGACGAAGCCGCCGTGCAGACGCCTCGCCGCGCCTTCGCCGAGCGACAGGCGATGGGCGAGCCGCCCGGCGGTGCAGGATTCGGCGACGACCAGCGTCGCGTTGCGGCGCGCCAGCGCGTCGAGCGCTCGCTGCGCCCGATCGCGCTCCTGGCCGGCGGCGCTCATGGCAGCGGCGCGGGCGCAGCGCCGGTCTGCGGCGACGCGTCGCTGTCGCGCCGGATCACGGAAATGCGGCCATCGCCCTCGATATAGGCGGCTTTCACCTGAGCGGCGTCGGCGACGCCCTGCAGGCGGAGCTGGCTCATCAGCTCCTCCACGGTGATCTTTTCCTTGGCGAGATTCTCGCGGATCAATTCGCCGTCGACGACGAGTTGCAGATGCTTCGGGCGCGCGAAGCGCTTGAGCAGGGTCGACTCGTAGCCGAGCCAGTCGATGACGTAATCCCAGAACACGACTGTGAGCACGAGGACGAAGCCTTCGGTCACCGACCTGTAGTCGCCCGCCATGCCGTTCTGCGCCGCGTCGGCGAGAACGACGATGACGAGCACGTCGGAGACGCCGAGGCCCCCCGTCTGGCGCCGCAACAGAAAGCGCAGCACCAGGAACAGGCCGAGATACATCAACGTGCCGCGCAGCACGACCTCGAGCAGCGAGCCGTGCGGGACGAAGATCGACGACCAGTCGACGCCCATGCTTGTCTCCGTCGGCGCGCGTCAGCCGCTTCGCGTGCCGATTGGTGAAACGGCTGAGCGGCCGGCCGGGTTCCACGCGAAAAGCGGGAGGCGAGGCAGGCCTGCGGCGAATTCGTCGCGCGGGCGTTGACATCGGCGGCGGTTGCCCGTATCTCCCGCCGCGCTGCGCCGGGCATTCGGGTCCGGCGCAGCCTTTCGACGCACCCGTGGCCGCTTCCCGCGCAAGGCTCGCAAGAGCCGGTCGGTCGAGCGGCCTGTCGGCCCGGAGGTCCGGGCAGAGGAGGGCGCGTTTCTCCCCTGGCGGGAGGACGCGGACGATCGACCCGCCGGATGGCGGCGTCGCGCGCTCATGTCCTCGCGCCTGATTGCAGACGAGGACGCGGATGACCAAGCGCGCAGAAGCCAAATACAAGATCGACCGCCGGCTCGGCCAGAACATCTGGGGCCGGCCGAAGAGCCCGGTGAACCGCCGCGAATACGGCCCCGGCCAGCACGGCCAGCGCCGCAAGGGCAAGATGAGCGACTTCGGCACGCAGCTGCGCGCCAAGCAGAAGCTCAAGGGCTATTACGGCAACATCTCCGAGAAGCAGTTCCGCAAGTACTATGCGGAAGCGATCCGCATGAAGGGCGACTCGGGCGCCAATCTCGTCGGCCTGCTGGAGAGCCGGCTCGACGCCGTGGTGTATCGCGCCAAGTTCGTGGCGACGCCGTTCCAGGCGCGCCAGTTCATCAATCACGGCCATGTCAAGGTGAACGGGCGGCGCGTCAACATCGCCTCCTATTCGGTCAAGCCCGGCGAGACGGTCGAGGTCAAGGAAGCCTCGCGCCAGCTCGCCCTGGTGCTCGAGGCGACGCAGCTCTCCGAGCGCGACGTGCCGGACTACATCGAGGCCGACCACTCCAAGATGTCGGCGAAGCTGACCCGCGTGCCGGCCCCCAACGAGGTGCCCTATCCGGTGCAGATGGAGCCCAATCTGGTGGTCGAGTTCTACTCGCGCTGAGGCGCGACCGAACCGCTCGCGAAGCCGCCCTCCGGGGCGGCTTTTTCGTTTCCGCCGGCGCGTGCTAACAGCGCGCGCAGGCCCTTCCGCCAACGGACCCGACGCCGATGATCCCGCGCTATTCCCGCCCCGAGATGGTCGCGATCTGGGAGCCGCAGACGCGCTTCAGGATCTGGTTCGAGATCGAGGCGCACGCCGCCGACGCGATGGCCGAGCTCGGCGTCATCCCGAAGGCGAGCGCCAGGGCGATCTGGGAGAAGGCCGGGAACGTGACGTTCGACGTGGCGCGCATCGACGAGATCGAGCGCGTGACGAAACACGACGTCATCGCCTTTCTGACGCATCTGGCCGAATTCATCGGCGAGGATGCGCGCTTCGTGCATCAGGGCATGACGTCGTCGGACGTGCTCGACACGACGCTCGCGGTGCAGCTCGCCCGCGCATCCGACATTCTGATCGCCGACGTCGAGGCGCTGCTGGCGGCGCTGAAGAAGCGCGCCTTCGAGCACAAGATGACGCCGACGATCGGGCGTTCGCACGGCATCCATGCCGAGCCGGTGACCTTCGGGCTGAAGCTGGCGCAGGCCTATGCGGAATTTTCGCGCTGCCGGGCGCGGCTCGCAGCGGCGCGCAAGGAGATCGCGACCTGCGCCATCTCCGGCGCGGTCGGCACCTTCGCCAATGTCGATCCGCGCGTCGAGGCGCATGTGGCTCAGAAAATGGGGCTGGAGGTCGAGCCGGTTTCGACGCAGGTCATCCCGCGCGACCGGCACGCGATGTTCTTCGCCACGCTCGGCGTCGTCGCCTCCAGCGTCGAGCGGCTGGCGATCGAAATCCGTCACCTGCAGCGCACGGAAGTCTACGAGGCGGAGGAGTTCTTCTCTGAAGGCCAGAAGGGCTCCTCGGCGATGCCGCACAAGCGCAATCCGGTGCTGACGGAAAATCTCACCGGACTCGCCCGCCTGGTGCGCGGCATGGCGCTCCCGGCGATGGAGAATGTCGCGCTCTGGCACGAGCGCGACATTTCGCATTCCTCGGTCGAGCGGATGATCGGCCCCGACGCCACGGTGACGCTCGATTTCGCGCTGGCGCGGCTCACCGGCGTGATCGACAGGCTCGTCGTCTATCCTGAGAACATGCAGAAGAATCTCGACCGGCTCGGCGGCCTCGTGCATTCGCAGCGCGTCATGCTGGCGCTGACGCAGAAGGGCGTGTCGCGCGAGGACGCCTACCGGCTGGTGCAGCGCAACGCCATGCCGGTGTGGCGCGGGGAGGGCGATTTCCTCACCCTGCTGAAGGCCGATCCGGAGGTGAAGGCGGCGCTATCGGACGCCGAACTCGAGGAGAAGTTCGACCTCGCCTATCACCTCAAACATGTCGAGACGATCTTCGCGCGGGTGTTCGGGGCGGGCTGAGGCGGACGTATCGCCGCAGCGCGGAAGGGCCATCCGGCGCCCGACATCTGCGATTTATTAACCGGTTTGCGTGATCTTCTTGGCGAGTTGTTCGCCTGAGGCCTTGCGCATGAAGCCGGCCCCCACTTTCGGGCGTCGCGGACGCACCGAACAGATCTCCGCCGCCCCGCGCGCCGCGGCGGCGGCGCCCGCCGCGCCCGCCATCACCATGGCCTCGCTGCTCGCCGCCGGCGACAACGACGCGCCCGACGCGCTGCGCGCCGCCGCCGCGCTCGACAGCCGCGTCGCGCTCGTCGGCGAAGCGGAGATGATGCTCGCCATCGGCCCGCGCTGGCCCGCCTACCGCCTGACCTGGATCGCCATGCGCGATGCGCCGGGGCTCAGGCCTGACTTCTCCTTCGCCGCCTTTTTCGGTCAGGGGCTGTGGCTGCTCTACCGCAAGAACTACGCGGCCTTCTTCGCCTTCGGCGCGGTGTCGCTTGCGGCGTCCTACGCGATGCCCGGTCAGCGCGGCGGCGGTGTGGCGGGGCTGGCGGGCGAGCTGCTGATCATGGTCGCGCTCGCCCTGCTGCTCGGCCTGTTCGGCAAGTCGCTGGTGGTGTTGCGGGCGATGCGCATCGTCGAGCGGGTCAAGGCGCAGAATCTTTCGCCGGGCGAGACGGCCGGGCTGATCGCGCGGCGCGGCGGCGTCAGCTGGGTCGCGCCGATCGTGGCGACGCTGGTCGTCTTCTTGCTGATCTTCGCGCTGCTCGGCGGGGCGCTGCTGCTGCTCGGCCTCGGCGGCGCCATCCGCTGAGTCAGCCCGGCCGGCCGACGCTCGAATAGGCGAAGCCGGCGGCGCGCGCCTCGTGCGGGCGATAGATGTTGCGCAGATCGATCAATCGCCGTTCGCGCATGGCGCGGCCGAGCCGTTCGAGATCGAGGGCGCGATAGGCGTCCCATTCGGTGACGATGGCCAGCGCGTCGGCGCCTTCGGCGCAGCGATAGGGCGTCTCGCAATAGACGACGTCGGCGAGCGTCTGTTTGGCATGCTCCATCGCCACCGGGTCATGGGCGCGCACGCGCGCGCCCTGATCCTGCAGCGCGGTGACGATGGCGATCGAGGGGGCGTCGCGCATGTCGTCGGTGTTCGGCTTGAAGGCGAGGCCGAGCAGGGCGATCGTCTTGCCGCGCACGTCGCCGCCGCAGGCCTTGACGATCTTGCGCGCCATGGCGCGCTTGCGCTGGTCGTTGACGGCGGCGGTGGTCTCGACAAGCCGAGCGGGGGCGCCATGGTCCTGCGCCGTCTTGATCAGCGCCAGCGTGTCCTTGGGAAAACAGGAGCCGCCATAGCCCGGCCCGGCGTGCAGGAACTTGCCGCCGATGCGCTTGTCCATGCCGACGCCGCGGGCGACCTCCTGGACGTCGGCGCCGACGGCCTCGCACAGATCGGCCATCTCGTTGATGAAGGTGATCTTCATCGCCAGAAAGGCGTTGGCGGCGTATTTGATCAGCTCCGAGGAGCGCCGGCTCGTCACCATCAGCGGCGCCTGGTTGAGCGTCAGCGGCCGGTAGATCAGCGCCATGGCGTCGCGGGCGCGGGGATCGTCGGCGCCGATGACGATGCGATCGGGGCGCTTGAAGTCGCCGATCGCGGCGCCCTCGCGCAGGAATTCGGGGTTCGAGACGACGGCGAAATCGGCGTCGGGCCGCGCCGCGCGGATGATCCGCTCGACCTCGTCGCCGGCGCCGACCGGCACGGTCGATTTCGTCACCACGACGGTGAAGCCGGTCAGATGCGCGGCGATCTCCCGCGCGGCGGCGTAGACGTAACTCAGATCGGCGTGGCCGTCGCCGCGGCGGGCCGGCGTGCCGACGGCGATGAACACGGCCTCGGCGCCGGCGACCGCCGGTCCGAGTTCGGTCGAGAAGGCGAGATCGCCGGCGGCTGTCGTGCGGCGCACGAGCTCCTCGAGGCCGGGCTCGTAGATCGGCATGCGGCCGGCGCGCAGCGCCTCGATCTTGCGGGCGTCGGTGTCGACGCAGACGACGCTGTGGCCGAAATCGGCGAAGCAGGCGCCCGAGACGAGGCCGACATAGCCCGCGCCGATCATCGCAATCCGCATGTCGCTCCGTCCCGCCTCGCGCCGGCGCGCTTTGTCTTGATCCGCGCCTGTCTAGCCGCCGCGTCGCGGCAAGGCAAAAGCGCGCCGGCCCGCCGGCGCGCCGGGCGCAGCTTGCGGCGCGGCGCGGCGGGGGCCACATAGGCGCATTCCTCGCAGGATCGCCATGAAAGCCGCCGACGCCGATCTGCTGTTCATTCCCGGCCGCGCCGGGCCCGACGCCGACCACTGGCAGAGCCGCTGGCGCCAGCGCCTGTCGACGGCGCGTTTCGTCGATCTGCCGGACTGGTCGGGCGAAGCGCTCGCCCCGGCGCGGGCTGAGCTTATCGCGGCGGTGCGGCGCGCCGTCCGGCCGGCGGTGCTGATCGCCCATGCCGAGGGCGTCGGCCTGGTGGCGCGCGCGGCCGCCGACCTTGCGCCGGCGGGCCTCGCCGGGCGCGTCGCCGGGGCGTTCCTCGTCGCGCCCGCCGGCGCGACCGAGGCGCCGCGCGATCCCTTGCCGTTTCCCTCGCTGATGGCGGCGAGTCGCAACGATCCGGCCTGCGATTTCGCCGTCGCCGGCGATCTGGCGCTGGCCTGGGGCTCGGCGCTGGCCGACGCGGGCGAGGCGGGCGGGCTCGACGCGGCGTCCGGCCACGGGCCGTGGCCGGAAGGGCTGATGCGGCTCGCCGGTTTTCTGGCGAAGCTGTGAAACGCGACGGGCCGGAGCGTCGCCGCCCCGGCCCGCGATCAGGCGCGGACTGCGCTCAGATCTCGCCCTTCAGGCGCTTGTTGCAGAGCGGCCAGTAGCCGTCCTTGGCGATATAGCGCAGCGAGCCGTTGCCGGCGCCGCCCGCCGCCTTGTTGGCCTGCCATTGGTCGGCGCAGGTCTTCATGCGGGCGCGACCGGGGGTCAGCGAGGCGTATTTGGGATCGACCGCCCTGGGCAGAACGACGCCGGCCGGCACGGCGCCGGCGGCGGCCGTCGCAGCCGGGCGACGGGCGGCGGGGGCGGCCGGAGCGGCCGGAGCGGCCGGAGCGGCCGCGGCCGGGGCGGCCGGCGCCGCCGCAGGCGCGGCCGCCGGGCGCTGCTGCGCGGCGGGCGCCGCCGCCGGCGCATTGGCCGCCTTGCGGGTGCGGCATTCGCCCAGAAATTCCTGCCAGGTCTTGCCGCCGGTGGTGTTGGCGGTCTTGGCGGCCTGCCATTCGGCGCCGCATTCGCGCATCACATTGGCCTGAGCGGAAGCGGAGGTCGCGCCGCCGAGCGCGACGGCGCCGATGACGGCCGCGGCGCAGGCGAAAGTCTTCAGGTCGATGATCATCGAAGCAGTCCTCCACGGAATCGGGATCCGCTCGCGCCGATCCTCATGGCGGAACGTCCTGCACTTCGTTTGAACCGTCAATGAATGTATGCGCGGAATGTATGCGCGGAATGTATGCGCGCCGCGGCGATTGGCGCCGGCGCGCGGCTCGCCCATGGTGCGGCCATGTTGGGCGCCCTGATCACGACGATTCTGCGCGGTCTGGCGGCGATCGGCCGGACCGGGGCGCGCGGACTTGCGCTGTCGCTCGTCGCCGGGCTGAGCGTGCCGGCGCTCGGCGCCTGGCTGAAGCCCTGGCTGCCGCTGATGGTCGGGATGTTCGTGACGATCGGCTTCGCGCGCATCGACTTCTCGCGCGCCCGCGATCTCGGCCGGCGGCCGGCGGCGCTGGCGGCGGCGCTGGTCTGGCTCGTCGCCTCGCTGCCGCTGGCGATCTGGGCGGCGCTCGGCCTCGTCGGCCGCGAGACGCTGTCGCCGGGGCTGGTGCTCGGCCTGTCGCTGCAGGCGGCGTCCGCGCCGATCCTGGCGACGCCGGCGATCGCGCTGCTGCTCGGCCTCGAGCCGACTTTCGCGCTGCTGCTGCTGACCGCGCACATGGCGATCCTGCCCGTGGTCGCGCCGCTGATCGCCGGCTTCGTCGCCGGCGACGCGGTGCCGCTCGACGGCTGGGCGATCGCCCGCAATCTGGCGCTGCTGCTGGCCGGCGCCTGGATCGCGGCGGCGGCGATCCGCCGCGCCTTTCCGCTGGCGGCGATCCGCCGGCGCCAGCACGAGATCGACGGCGTCAACATCGTGCTGCTCTTCCTGTTCGCGATCGGCATCTTCGACGGGATCGCGGCGCGGGCGCTGGCCGAGCCGGGGCGCGTGCTCGCCTATGTGGGAATCGCCTTCGCCGTGGCGCTGACCGGCCAGGCGGCGGGCTTTCTGGCGCTGCGCCGCGCCACGTCGCCGGGCGACGCCTTCGTCGCCGGCTACGCCACCGGCAACCGCAACGCCGGGCTGATGGTGGCGGCGATGGGCGGCGTGCTGGCGCCCGACACCTGGCTGTATTTCGCCGCCGTGCAGGGGCCGATCTATCTCGCCCCCTGGCTGGTCGCGCCGCTGGCGCGGCGGCTCGTTCCGCCGGTTCGCTCAAATTGAAACGATAACCATAGGCGGACGCTCAGGCGTCGGCGTTAACGTGGCGACGCGCCCATGGAGGAGCCATGCCGAACGTCGTCGCCGTCGATCCGCGTCTGGTCGTCCTGTCGCCTGCGCCGATTCCGCCGGACTGGATCATCGACGGCGATCCGCGCGCCGCCTCGGCCGAGATCGCGCGCAGCGCCGACGGCGCCTGCGCCACCTGCGTCTGGGCGACGACGCCGGGCGTCTTCCGCTGGCACTTCAAGGGCGACGAGATCGTCACCATCGTCGAAGGCGAGGTCTATGTCTGCGACGAGAACGGCGCGCATGAGCGCCGGCTCGGGCCCGGCGACACGGCGGTCTTCCCGGCCGGCTCGACCCAGATCTGGCGCGTCACGCGTCCCCTGCGCAAGGTCGCGGTGTGCCGCAACGCGCTGCCGCCGGCGGCCGGGGCGGCGCTGCGCGCGCTCGGCCGGCTGACGGCGCTGATGCGCGGCGCGCGCGCCGACGTCGCCAGAGCGGCCTGACGCCGGCGTTCGGCGATTGACCGCAAGGCGGGGCTCGCCCACAAGGCGGCGTCGATCGTCCGCGAGAAGCCCGATGCGCCCGCTGCAGATTCTGCCCTCGATCCTGGCCGCCGATTTCGCCGCGCTCGGCGCCGATGTCGCGGCCTGCGCCGGCGCCGGCGCCGACCAGATCCATATCGACGTGATGGACGGGCATTTCGTGCCCAACATCACCTTCGGCCCGGACCTCGTGAAGGCGATCCGCCCGCATGCGGCGCAGCCGTTCGACGTGCATCTGATGGTCGCGCCGGTCGACGCCTACCTCGCGCCGTTCGCGGCGGCGGGGGCGGACCGGCTGACCGTGCATGTCGAGGCGGGCCCGCATCTGCACCGCACGCTGCAGGCGATCCGCGGGCTCGGGATCGGCGCCGGCGTCGCGCTCAATCCCGGCACGCCTGCGGCGGCGATCGGGCCGGTGCTCGATCTCGTCGATCTCGTTTGCGTCATGACCGTCAATCCAGGCTTCGGCGGCCAGAGCTTCATCAAGGAGATGCTGCCGAAAATCGCCGAAATCAGAGACATGATCGCCTACCGCAACATCGACATCGAGGTCGATGGCGGCGTCACGGCGCACAATGCCGGCGTGATCGTCGCGGCGGGCGCCAACATGCTGGTCGCCGGCTCAGCCGTCTTCAAGGGCGGGCGGGCGCAGATCGGCGAGGCCATCGCCGCGATCCGCAAGGCGGCGGAGAGCGCGCGCGGCGAGCGCGTCTGAGCGCGCCTCAGCCCATCGCGATCGCGCCCGCGCCGGCGACGGCGAGGGCCGCGCCGGCCCAGGCGATCAGGCGCGGGCGCTCGCCTGTCGCCGCCCAGACCATCGGCAGGATCAGCACCGGCGTCGTCGAGGACAGGGTCGTCACGAGGCCGACGGGGCCGCTCGCCAGCGCCGCCATCAGCAGCGACATGCCGAGCACCGTGCCGAAGAACGCCGCGGCGACGGCGAC
>JAEULW010000236.1 GCA_016793505.1 Methylobacteriaceae bacterium
AATCGTCCGGTCGACGTCGATGCCGAGCAGCGAGGCCATCTTGCGATCCTGCTCGCAGGCGCGCTGGGCGCGACCGAGCGAGGTGTGCTGCACGACATACCAGAAGCCGGCGAGCAGCGCCGCGGTGACGGCGATGATCAGGATGTAGGCGTAGGGAAAGTTGACGCCGACATGCGAGGCCGGCATCCAGCAGCCGGCGCGCTCGCCGGCGATGCAGACATCGCCCTGCAGCAGCGGCGGCACCGGCTTGTTGCGCGGGCCCTGCACCACCTGCACGAAGTTCGACAGGAAGATCGACATGCCGATCGCCGAGATCAGCGGGGCGAGGCGGAACGAGCCGCGCAGCGGCCGGTAGGCGACGCGCTCGATCGCCCATGACCAGAGCGAGGTCACCGCCATGCCGGCGAGCAGCACGACGATGAAGGAGATCACCAGACCCGCGCCCGCCGCTGGCAGGCCGAGGATCTGCGTCAGCAGCATATAGATGATCAGCGCGACGAAGGCGGAGAGCATGAACACGTCGCCATGGGCGAAGTTCACCATGCCGATGATGCCGAAGACCATCGTGTAGCCGATGGCGATCAGCCCGTAGATCGATCCCAGCGTGACGCCGTTGATCAACTGCTGAACGAAATCTTCCATGAAATCGATCCGCTCCCCCGCGACGGGCGGGCGCGCTGCGTCTTTCCCGTCGGGCCGCGCCGGCTGAAGCCGGCTTCTTCTGGCCGCTGACGGGTCGGCTGCGCGCCGCTCGTCGTCCCCTCTGTGAGAGCGACGCTAGCAAGGCGCCGACGTCGCGGCAATCGCCGCGGGACGAATTTTCAGGATCGGCCTCATCTTTGGCGTTTCATGCGGGCGGGACGCCGTTTCACGCTTCGACTGTTCGGGCGCTCCCGGGGGCGCGCGACAATTTCTTCAACGCGCCCGCGGCCGGCCGGCCCTCACGAGGCGAGGCCCATCTCGGCGAGGATGGCCCGCGCCTCCTTGTAGGCGGTGTTGGCGCGCGGCACGCCGGCATAGACGGCAAGCTGGGTCAGCACCTCGGCGATCTCCTCCGGCGTCAGACCGTTGGCGATGGCGCCGCGCACATGAATGCGGAATTCCTCCCAGGCGCCGAGCGCCACGGCGGCCGAGAGCACGACCACCGAGCGGGTGCGCCGGTCGAGGCCCGGCCGCAGCCACACGTCGCCCCAGGCGGTGCGGGTGATGTAGTCCTGGAAATCGGCGTTGAACGCCGATTTCGAGGCGACGGCGCGGTCGACATAGGCGTCGCCGAGCACGGCGCGCCGCATCTTCATGCCTTCGGCGCGGCGCGCGGCGTCGTCCGTCGGCGCGCTCATCGGCCGGTCCTCCCGCGCCGCGCCGCAGCGCCGGGGCGCGTGCTGCCGGAGCCGGCCTTCGCCGCCGGCTTTTTCGCAGCGGATTTCCTGGCGGCCGGCTTCTTGGCGGCCGGCTTCCTGGCCGCCGATTTCTTGGCCGCCGATTTCTTGGCGGCGGATTTCTTGGCGGCGGACTTCTTGGCGGCGGACTTCTTGGCGGCGGACTTCTTGGCGGTGGACTTCTTGGCGGTGGACTTCTTCGAAGCGGACGTCCTGGAAGCAGCCTTCTTCGGAGCGGCCTTCTTCGCCGCCTTGCGACCGGCGCCGGCGCGCTTGCGGGCGGCGGGCGCGGGCGCCGCCGTCTTCTTCGCCGGGCGACGAGTCAGGAAGCGCAGCACCGCGTCGGTGAAGGCCTCCGCCGCCTCGATGTTGGACAGATGTGCGGCGGGCAGGACGGTCAGGCTCGCGCCGGCGATCGAGTCGACGATCGCCTGTCCGGCCGCCGGCGTCGTCGCCGGGTCGTTCTCGCCGACGATCACCATGACCTCGCCGGCGATCGACCTGATCGGTTCGCGCTGATCCATGTCGCGGATCGCCGCGCAGCAGGCGGCGTAGCCGTGCGCGGGGGTGTCGCGCAGCATCTGCGCGACGGCCTCGATCGACTCCGGATCGCTGTCGCGGAATTGCGGCGTGAACCAGCGCGCCAGAACGGAATCGATCAGCGTCTCCATGCCGCCCTCGCGCACCGCGGCGATGCGGTCGTTCCACATCTGCGGCGGGCCCATGTGCGGGGCGGTGTTGGCGAGCACGGCGCGGCCGATGCGGTCGGGATGATGGGTGAGCAGCCACTGCCCGACCATGCCGCCCTTCGACAGGCCGACGAAATGCGCCGTGTCGACGTCGAGCGCGTCGAGAATGGCGAGCGCGTCGCCGGCCAGTTCGCCGATCGAATAGGGCCGGTCGGGCGCGGCGCTCGCGCCGTGGCCGCGAGAGTCGTAGCGAATGACGCGGAAAGTCTTCGACCAGGCCGGGATCTGCCTGTCCCACATGCGCAGCGACGTGCCGAGCGAGTTCGACAGAAGCAGCGCCGGCGCGTCCTCCGGCCCGTCGATCTCGACGTTGAAAACGTCGTCGCCGATCAAGATCTCAGGCATCGCTCTCCTCCCGCGCGAGCAGGCCGTCGTCGCCGACTGAATAGCAGCCCGGCGCACGCCGCGCCAAGGGGCGCGCGACGACGCGGAACGACGCAGGCGTGGGCCGGCCGCTCGCCTTGACTTGATCTCGCGTTCCGGCCGACGATGACGCCAACGGCCGGCATGCGCCAGACGAGAGAGCCGCGTCCGCAAGAGGGAGAGCAGGCATGTTCAACCGACGCCAGATTCTCGCCGGCGCGTCCGGCGCGGCCGCTGCGGCGCTCGCCCCGCGCGGCGCCTTCGCGCAGGCCTTTCCGGCCAAGCCGATCAGCATGATCGTCGCGTTCCATGCGGGCGGGGGCACCGACATCGCGGCTCGCTCGATCGCCCGTTACATGGAAAAGTATCTCGGCGGCGGCGCCTCGATCGGCGTCGTCAACCGGCCGGGCGGCGGCGGCGAGACGGGCTGGACGCAGGTCGCGCAAGCAGCGCCCGACGGCTACACGATCGGCTTCATCAATGCGCCGGCCTTCATCTCGCTGATGGTGGAGAAGCAGCCCAAATATTCGCTCGACTCCTTCTCGCCGATCGGCGGACTCGTCTATGATCCGATGATCCTGGCCGTGCGCAAGGAAAGCGAGTTCAAGACGATCGCCGACGTCGTCAAGTTCGCCAAGGAGAAGCCGGGCCAGTTGTCGATCGGCACGACCGGCGCGTCGGGCAATTCCGAGCATCTCGGCATGTTGCAGGTCGAGCGGGCGACCGGCGCGAAATTCAACTTCGTGCATTTCGGCTCGACCGCGCCGATGCAGCAGGCGCTGCTCGGCGGCCATCTGCCGGTCGGCACGATCGGCCTGTCGGAGGGCATCGCGCTGCATCGCGCCGGCACGCTGCGCATTCTCGGCGCGTTCTCGGAGTCGCGCTATCCCTTCGCGCCGGACGTGCCGACCGTGAAGGAGCAGGGCATCGAGGCGCTGTCGGGCTCCTCGCGCGGCATCGCCGGTCCCGCCGGCATCCCGGCGCCGATCCTCAAGCAGCTGCAGGATGCGCTGAAGTCGGCCGCCGCCGACCCCGAATATGTCGAGAACGCCAAGAAGGCCGACATCCCGCTGCGCTACATGGCGCCCGACGAATACCTCGCCTGGATGCGCAAGACGCACGCCGATCTGAAGGAGATCTGGGCGGCCACGCCCTGGAAGACATGAGATCGGCTGAAGACCAGCGCCGCGGCGACATCGCCTTCGCCGCGGCGATCTGCGTCATCGCCGCTGTCGCGACTACGCTCGCCCTCGGATTTCCGAAGGACGCGCGGATGTGGCCGCTGTTCGCCGTCGCGACGCTGCTCGTCGGGGCGGCCGGCGTCGGCGCGCAGATTCTGGCGCGCGGCCGCGCGGCGCCGGGCGACGAGGAGGAAGAAGAGCTGGCCTTCCCCGCGCGCGCCGCGATGTTCGTCGGGCTCGTCGTCGTCTTCGATTTCCTGCTGGTCTATCTCGGCTTTCTGACCGCCGGCGCGTTCGCGCTGATGGCGACGCCGCTGCTGCTCGGCGAGCGGCGGCCGGCCGCCATCGTGGCGACGGCGACGGTGTTCCTCGTCGTCGCCTACCTCGTCTTCAACAAGCTCGTCCACAAGGCCTTGCCGCCGGACTGGTTCTGGGACTGACGCGCGATGTTCGAGCCGCTCCTGCATGCGCTTCCGGCCGCGATCGCGGTCAAGCCGCTGATCGGCCTCGCGATCGGCATGATCGCGGGCATCATCGTCGGCGCCTTGCCGGGCTTGTCGGTGGTGACGGGCTGCGCGCTGCTGATCCCGTTCACCTTCGGGCTCGATCCGGTGACGGCGATGGCGCTGTTCGCCGGCATGTACAATGGCGGCTCCTATGGCGGGGCGATCACCGCCATCCTGATGCGCATTCCGGGCACGCCCGGTTCGGTCGCGACGGTGTGGGACGGCTATCCGCTGACGCAGCAGGGCCGCGCGTCCTACGCGCTGCAGATTTCGGTCATCTCGGGCACGGTCGGCAGCGTCATCAGCGCCGTGTCGCTGATCCTGTTCACGCCGCCGCTGTCGCGCTTCTCGCTGTCCTTCGGACCGGCGGAGACGTTCTGGGTTGCGGTGTTCGGCCTTGCGACGGTCTCCTCGCTGCTCGGCGCGAATGTGTTCAAGGGCGTGGCGACGGCCGGGCTCGGATTGCTGATCGGCACGATCGGACTCGACGATCTGACAGGCTATGAGCGCTACGCCTTCGACGTCCCGGAACTGATCGACGCGCCGAGCATCATCGTCGTGCTGACCGGGCTCTACGCCATACCGCCGGTGATCACGCTCGCCGGATCGACGCTGAAGGCGGGCATGAGCGCGGCGGCGCTGCGCTTCACCCGACAGGGCGCGGTGCTCGGCGAATGGCGGCGCTTCCTGCCGGTGTGGGTGCGATCATCCATCATCGGCATCATCATCGGCATCCTGCCGGGCGCGGGCGGCGCGATGACCTGCATCGTCGCCTGGAACGACGCGCGCAACCGCTCGAAAGAGCCGGAAACGTTCGGCAAGGGCAATCCGGAGGGGCTCGCCGCCTCGGAATGCGGCAACGGCGCGGACAACGCCGCGAGCATGATTCCGGCCTTCACGCTCGGCATTCCGGGGTCAGGCGTGGCGGCGGTCATTCTCGGCGGATTGCTGGTGCATGGGCTGAGGCCCGGGCCGGAGCTGTTCCGGACCGCCCCCGACGTGCCTTACGCCTTCATGATCCACATGCTGATCACGGCGCTCGCCCTGCCGCTGTTCGGCGGGCTGCTGGCGGTGCGGGTGTTCGGGCAGGCGTTGCGGCTGCCGCCGGCGCTGCTCGCCGCGCCGATCCTGATCCTCGCCACGGTCGGCGCCTATTCGGTGCATTCCAGCGCCTTCGACGTGTGGATGATGCTCGGCTTCGGCCTGCTCGGCTTCGTCATGGATCGCTACGGCTGGCCGACGGCGCCGCTGGTGCTCGGCGTCATCGTCGGGCCGATGGCGGAACAGAATCTGCGCCTGGCGCTCGGCATCAATCTCGGCGATCCCTCGATCCTCTGGCGGAGCTGGATCTCGATCGCCCTCATCGTGGTGTCGGCGGCGGCGTTCGTCTGGCCCTTCCTCAACCGTAGCCGGGCTTCGATGGCGAAAGCCTGACCTGCCCATGGACCTGACTGGGGGCTTTGCCATGTCAGTTGCAATGTTGCTCGTCGTCGGAGTCGCGCTGATGGCGGCGGGGTTCGCGATCATGCTGTCCGGGCTCGACCTGTCGGCGCGCAAGGAAGGCCGCGCGCCGCGCATCGACGCGACGCGGATGGCGCTCGGCGGGCTGCTCGACGCCGGCGGCGTCGCCGCCATCCTGTTCGCGATCCTGCGCGGCTGAACGCGGGTTGCGCCGGCGCTGCGGCGCGCTATTGTCCGGGCGCAACGCTGGCCGACGACCGGCGGGCGGGAGGACGTTCACTCATGGCGATGACGATGCAGGGCGAGGTCGTGCTGCCGGCCGACCGGCGCACGGTGTGGGACAAGCTCAACGATCCTGCGGTCCTGCAGGCCTGCATACCGGGATGCCAGAGCCTCGAGAAGACCTCGGACGCCTCCTTCGTGGCGGCGGCGAAAGTGAAGGTCGGGCCGGTCGGCGCGACGTTCAAGGGCAAGGTCGATCTCACCGATCTCGATCCGCCGAACGGCTACAGGATCGTCGGCGAGGGGCAGGGCGGCATCGCCGGCTTCGCCAAGGGCGCGGCGACGGTCCGGCTCGAGGACGCCGAGGCCGGCGCGACGAAGCTCGTCTACAATGTCGAGGCCAATGTCGGCGGCAAGATCGCCCAACTCGGCTCGCGCCTGATCGACGGCGTCGCCAAGAAGACCGCCGACCAGTTCTTCGCCAATTTCGCCAAGGCCGTGACGGGCGAGGCGCCGGCGCCAGTCTAGGCGCCGGGCCGCCGGCCGGATTCGCGCAAGGCCGGTGCGTTTCGACACATCCCGCGACGGCGGCCGCGCGCAACATGCGCGGGCGCACGGGGGAGGTCGCCATGCAGTTGTTCGCGCCCAACATCATCGTCGACGGCAGCCACATTCCGAACAAGGGCGCGCAGGAGCGCTACGAATCCTCGGTGATCCGGGTGCGCGACAAGATCGGGCAGGCGCCGTTCGGCAAGGATTTCCTCGAACTCGTCGGCAACAACAGGGAGCCGATCGTCATCGCGCCGGCGCCCAACCGCAACGCCGCGCAGGCGCGCCCGCTGAACGCGCAGAAGGCCTTCGCGCAGGGCGCCGACGTGAAGTTCCGCGACGGGACCTCGAAGCCGGGCCTGGGAACCGGCTCGATGGCGGTCGTCGACTTCAACCCCGCCGGCGATCACGAGGGGATATCCGCCGACGTGACGCTGGTGCACGAGCTCGTGCATGCCTGGCGGCAGGCGCGCGGGCGCTGGAAAGCGGCGTCGATGAGCGAGTTCGTCGACGCCAGCGATCCGAAGAAGGTGTCCTCGGCCAAGTCCGATTTCGAGAACTGGGAAGAGTTCCTGGCCGTCGTCGTCGAGGGCGTCTACGCCGCGCAGGCCGGCGCCGGCTCGGTGCGCGTGTCGCATTCGATCATGGCGTTCTGGCGCGCCATGCCGAGCCTGCCGCAGAAGCCCGACATCTTTAATCCCGCGCCGCTCACCGACAGCCAGCGTTTCGCGCAGACCTACCGCCGCGCGCTGATCGCCATCATGAGCGAGGAGCTCGACCTCTACCGGCTGATGCTGAACGCCAAGGCGTGGTTCAACCCGGTGCGCGACATGGCCAACATGCGCCGCTATCTCGAAAGCCTCGAGACGCCGAAAGACCCGTCCGAAGGCGGCCTGTTCCGGCCGGGCTGGGACGCCGGGCCGGGGCCGATCTGAGTGGCGACGGCGCTCAGGCCTTGCGATAGACGCGCAGCGTCTTGAAGTCCGGCTCGCGGATCAGGCGGCCCGCCGCCTCGAGCGCGTCGACGACGGCCTCGGCCTTGTCGAAGGCGTAGGAGCCCGTGTAGACGAGCAGCTTGCCGCCTTTCGGCATGCGGTCGAGCATCAGTTCGGTGAGCTGGCGATCCGTCATCGCGCCATAGGCGGCGTTCTTTTCGTTCCAGAACTCGCCGAGATGGAACAGCGTGACGACGTCGAAGACCGGCAGCAGCTTGCGGTCGAGCAGATAGATGTCGCAGAACACCACATTGTAGCGGCGCGCGACCTCCGGGTCGGCGACGGCGAGGTCGATATAGGTCTGATACTCGTTCTTGGAGGCGGTGACGCCGTAGAGGCGGTTGTCGCTGTTGGTCTCGGCGAGGCGCTTGGCGATGACGTGATGCTCGCCGGTGCCGAAATGGAAGATCGCCGCGCCGGCGATCCTCTCCTGCTCCAGCCATTCGACGAAATGCACGTCGCACGGGCACTTGTCGACGATCAGCGGCCAGGAGGCGTCCCAGAAGTGCAGCATCGCGGTCTCATCCTTTCATGGCGATGGGAATGACGGGCGCGGCCGCGGGCCGCAGCGCGACCGTCTCGCCCTCGGCGCGCAGACGATAGCGGCGCGCGCCGGGCGGAACCCAGGCGGGTTCGGACTGGGCGAGCAGGACGATCGCCACGTCGCGATCGTCCTGCGTCAGCGTCTCGAGAAGCGCGGCGGCGAGCGCGGCGTCGAAACCGCTCAGCGCATCGTCGAGGATGACGAGATCGGGCTGCAGCAGCGCGGCGCGGGCGAAAGCGAGGCGCCGCCGCTCGCCGTCCGAGAGAGAGGGCGTCTCGTCGAGCGACCCCGCGAGGCGCGCCAGACCGCAGCGGCGCAGCGCCAGCGTCATCGCGGCCTCGTCGACGTCGTCATGCGCCTGCAGGATCTGGCGGATCGTCCCTTCCGGCAGGAAGGCGCGCTGGGTGAGCGCCACGACGCGCGCGTCGCGCGACAGATGCGCCGTCCCGCTCAGGCCCGGCCACAGCCCGGCCAGAGCCATCGACAGCACGCTCTTGCCCGAGCTGGTTTCGCCAAGCGCGAGGATCCGCTCGCCGCGGCGCAGCACGAGTTCGGGCACGACGAGCAGCGGCCGGCCGGCGGCGTCGCGGATCGAAACCTTGTCGAAGCGCGCCAGTTCGCCCTGCGCCGGCACGGGGCGCGGCGCGGCGTCGGCGAGGTCGATCGCCTCGGCGAGTTCGACGACGCGGCGCATCGAGGCGAAGCTCGGGGCCAGCAGCTTGATGTTGTCGGCGAACCAGCCGATGGCGATCTGCACCTGCACGAAGGCCGAACCGAGCTTGACGACGTCGCCGAGACTGAGGCCGCCCTCGAGATATTTGGGCGTCGCCAGGATCAGCGGCAGCACCAGCACCAGCACGCCATGGCTGTTGGTGATCCAGGTCAGGTTGGCGTTGGTGCGCACCACCTGCATCCAGCGCGCCGCGACATCGTCGTAGATGCGGCCGAGCGCCCGACGCTCCTGATCGGCGGCGCCGACGCGCGCCACCGCCGGGGCGTTCTCGCGCACCCGCGACAGGCCGAAGCGCAGCCGCGCCTCGGCCTCGTTGCGGCGGCCGACCTTGCGCACGAGCGAGCGGCCGACGAGCAGCGCGATGGTCGAGGTCGTCGCGCCATAGAGCAGGGCGGCGAGCACCATGAAGGCGGGGATGTGCAGCGTCGTCGCGCCGACCGGCGCATCCCAGCCGCCGCCGACGCTCCACAGCACGGCGAAGAAGGTGATCCCGGTCAGCACCGAGGAGACGACGCCGATGTAGAGATCGACCAGCGGCTCGATCGCCATGCGGATGTCGTCGGCGATGCGATATTCGGGATTGGCGGGCTCGACGCCGAGCGCGCCGAGCCGGTGATAGCGCTCGGCCCCCAGCCAGCGCGCCATCTGGGCGCGGACGATGTATTCGCGCCAGCGCACCTGCACCGTCTCGCGGCACCAGACCATGAAGACGCCGCCCGCCGCGGCGGCGGCGACGAGCAGCGGGAAGACCATCACCGCCAGTCCAGCCTGGCGCGCGTCGCGCTTCTCCAGCGAATCGAAGAACCAGCCGTTCCAGCGGTTGACGCCGAAATTGACGGCGAT
>JAEULW010000122.1 GCA_016793505.1 Methylobacteriaceae bacterium
TGTCGGCGACCATCGATCGGGCGAGGTCGACCACGGCCTCGACGGTGATCCCGAAATGGGCATAGAGGTCGGCGGCCGGGCCGCTCGCGCCATAGCCGGTCATGCCGACGAACCCGCCCTCCGGCCCGATCACCGCGTCCCAGCCGAAGCGCACCGCCGCTTCGACCGCGATCTTGACCGGCGCCTCGCCGATCACGGCGCGCCGCTCGGCTGCGGGGCGCGCCAGGAAGACGGATAGCGCCGGCGCCGAGACGACGCGCGTCGGCAGGCCCAGCGACTGCAGCCTCTCACGCGCGCGCAGCGCGAGCTCCACTTCCGTTCCCGAGGCGAACAGCGTGACCTGCGCGGCGCCCTCGGCGGCGGCGAGTTCGTAGGCGCCGGCGGCGCAAAGGTTCTCGGTCACATGCGTCCTGCGCAGGGCGGGCGCGACCTGCCGCGACAGGGCGAGCACCGACGGCCCGCGCGCATGGCGCAACGCCATCTCCCAGCACTCTGCGCTCTCGACGGCGTCGGCAGGCCTCAACAACAACAGGTTCGGCTGCGCGCGCAGACCGGCGAGATGCTCGACGGGCTGATGCGTGCCGCCATCCTCGCCGACGCCGATCGAGTCGTGCGTCATGACGAGGATCATGCGCAGCCCCATCAGCGCGGCGAGCCGCACCGCGGGCCGGCAATAGTCGATGAAGGCGAGAAAGGTCCCGGAGATCGGGATGAAGCCGCCCTCGAGAGCGATCCCGTTCATCGCAGCCGCCATCGCATGCTCGCGCACGCCCCAGTGGATGTAGCGGCCCGCGAAGTCGCCGGGGCCGATCGGCGCAAGGCCGACTTGCGTAAAGACAGCCGAAGACAGGTCCGCGGACCCCGAGACGAGTTCCGGCAGGGTCGGCGCCAGCGCCGCGAGCGTCGCCTCCGAGGCTTTGCGCGTCGCCAGCGTTGGCGACGCGATGGCGAATGTCTGCTTTACGGCGGCGATCGCCTCGCTTGCGGCGGTCGGCAGATCGCCGCGCAGGCGGCGTTCGAATTCGGCGCGCAGCGTCGATGGCGCAGCGGCCCATCTGGCCTCCCAGGCCCGGCGCGCAGCAGCGCCGCGGACGCCGGCGGCGCGCCAGGCGGCGCGGATATCTTCCGGAATGTCGAATGCCCCATGCGTCCAGCCGAGCGCGGCGCGGGTCGCCTTGACTTCGGCGGCGCCGAAATGGCCGGCATGGGCGGCGGCCGTGTTCGCCTTGGCGGGCGAGCCGAAGCCGATGATTGTCTTGCAGGCGATCAGCGTCGGCCGTCCATCAGGGCCGGCCGCGCGCAGCGCGGCCTCGACGGCGTCCTGATCATGACCGTCGACGCGCATCGTCGTCCAACCCGCCGCCGCAAAGCGCGCGAGCTGATCCGTCGAGTCGACGAGGCCAACGCGGCCGTCGATGCAGATGTCGTTGTCGTCGAACAGAACGATCAGCCTGGCTAGACGCAGATGGCCGGCGAGCGAGATCGCCTCGTGGCTCACGCCTTCCATCAGGTCGCCGTCGGAGGCGATCACGAAGATCCGGTGATTGGCGAGATCGGCGCCGAACTCGGCCGCCTTCATGCGCTCGGCCAGCGCCATGCCGAGCGCCGTGGCGAGACCCTGACCCAGCGGGCCGGTGGTCGTCTCGACGCCGGCGGCGTATCCCCATTCCGGATGCCCGGGTGTGCGCGAGCCGACCTGGCGGAAGCGCCGCAGCTCGTCCAGCGTCATGTCGGCGTAGCCGAGCAGATGCAGCGCGGCATAAAGCAGCATCGAGCCGTGACCGGCCGACAGGACGAATCGGTCGCGATCCGGCCAGTCCGGCGCCCCGGCGTCGAATCGCAACACCCGCGTGAACAGCGCGGTGACGACATCGGCCATGCCGAGCGGCATGCCTGGATGGCCGGACTGCGCCGCCTCGATCGCATCGAGCGCCAGAAAACGGATCGCGTCGGCCATGCGGCGCGAAGACGCGCCGTCGCTTGGGGACTGAGCTGCGACGGTGGACTGCGTCATCGCGGTTCCTTTCGCGTTGGTAGCCCTTTCGGCCGGCGGACCAGCCTTGCGCAAACCGTGATCACAGTTATAGGTTAGTTCTTGGGCTGGAGCTGTCCAGTTCCGTGTCGTGGATTCTTGCGTGAAAGTGCTCTCGCAGCTCGCTCGTGGGGAACCGCAGGAAGGCGCCTCGCTGCGCGAGGACGCCTATCGGCGTCTTGGCGATCTTCTCGCCTCCGGCCGCCTGCAGCCTGGCGACAAGGTGTCGCTGCGCGTCGTCGCGGAGGCGCTCGGCGTGTCGATCATGCCGGTGCGCGAAGCGGTGTCGCGGCTGGTCGCGGCCGCGGCGCTCGAAGTGACGCCCAACCGGGCGATCCGCGTTCCGATGATGACAGGCGGTCAGTTTCGCGAATTGACCGCCCTGCGCGTCGCCATCGAGGGCCACGCCGCCGCCGAGGCGGCGCGCCGACGTGACGAAAGGGCCCTTGCGGCGATCCGCGAGGCGGAACTGCGCTTCCGCAATCATAGTCTGACGCGCAAGCCGGATCAGCAGCGCGCAGTCGAACTCAACAAGGAATTCCACTTCGCTGTCTACGCGGCGGCGGGCTCGCCGATGCTCGAGGATGTCATCCGCGCGCTCTGGTTGAAGGCTGGGCCGATGATCAATCTGTCGGTGCGCGACAACCCTGCGGGGCTCACATCGGGCGGCGTGCCGATCCATGCGCGGATCGTCGAGGCGATCGCCGCTCGCCAGCCGGAGCAGGCTCGCGCCGCGCTTGGCCGCGATATCGAAACGGCGGCCGAATTCATTCTCGCGCGCTGCGAAATGCGCGAGGATGCGGCGGCCGCGCACCTCCCCGAAATCTTGCCGGCGCGCACTGCGCGACGGCGCGCATGACGATCGGACCAAGGCGATGAAGACGTCCTCGCTGGACGAACTCAAGTCGGAACTCGAGTCGGTCGGCCTGCTCGTCGGCGGCCGGCCCACGCCGCTCGCAGCGAGCCGGCGACCAGACGATGGGATGATCGACCGCTGGGCGCGCGCCGCGGCCTTCGCCGAGCCGCAGGCGCGGGCTGTGGCGATCTGGGCGATCCGCGCCGCCGCGCACGCCGCTGGCGTCGTCCCCTGTTCGATTCAGGGGCTCTACGAGGCGCGAGCCCGCGAGGAATGGTCGAACAAGACCGTGCCGGCCATGAATCTGCGTGGCTGGAGTTACCAGACCTGCCGCGCCGTCTTTCGCGCCGCCCAGCAGCTCGACGCGCATCTCTTCATCTTCGAGCAGGCGGTCGGCGAGGCGCTCTATGCCGAGCAGCCGCCGGCCGAATATACGGCGGCGGTGCTCGCAGCGGCGTTGCGCGAGAAACATGTCGGGCCGGTATTCCTGCAGGCCGATCATGATCAGGTCGATCCGAAAGCCTATGCCCGCGATCCGCAGGGCGAGATCGCCCGGCTGAAGGAAATCATGCGCGAGCAGATCGCCGCGGCTTTCTTCAATATCGATATCGACGCCTCGACGATCGTCGATCTGACCTTGCCCACGGTCGAGGACCAGCAGAGATTGAATGCTGAACTGACCGCTCAGTTCACCGAATTCGTGCGCAGCGTCGAGCCTGAGGGCGTGACGATCTCACTTGGCGCAGAGATCGGCGAAGTCGGGCATGAGAATACGACGCCCGAAGAGCTGCACGCCTTCATGGCGACTTATCCGAAAGCGCTGGCCAGAAGCGGCGGGACGCTGACCGGCGTCAGCAAGATCAGCATCAATTCCGGCACCTATCATGGCGGCAAGGTCTTGCCGGATGGAACGCTCGCTGCGGTGAATGTCGACTATGCGACGCTGGAGACGATCTCGGCGCTCTGCCGCAAGCACTACGGCATGGCCGGCGCGGTGCAGCATGGCGCTTCCACCTTGCCGGGCGAACAGCTCTCGCGGTTTCCTGGCAGCGGCGCGATCGAGATTCATCTGGCGCTCGGCTTCACCAATCTGACCTTCGACCACCCGCGCGTGCCGCCTGCCTTCCGGGACGAGATCCGAAATTATGTTTTCGCCAACCACGCGAAAGAGCGTGCTGCCGGCGAGACGGACGCGCAATTCCTCTACAATGTGCGCAAGAAGGCCTGGAAGGTGATGAAAGCGCGCTACTGGGACTTGCCGGACGACGTGCAGGCTGACGTGATGGCGTCACTGCAGGCGATGTTCCGGGACATGTTCGAGCGCATGAACATCGCGGGTACGGTCGATCTCGTCCGCAGACACACGATCGTGCGCGCCGTCGAACCGCCATTGCCGCACGCACTCGGAGGACCGCCGCCCGATCCTGCAAGCCGCAGCCGCTTTGCGGTCGCGATCTATTGAGCTTCGCGGGCCCCGCATCTGCGCGGGACCCGGAATGCGGCCGACGCAGAAGCGGCCGCCGGACACAGCACATCGACAGGAGGATACGACATGCAAAGGACGACACGCCGCAACTGCATCGTCGCCGCCGCTGCGCTGGCGGCTGCGCTCACGCTGCCCGGCTTCGCTGCGGCCAAGACGGAAGTCAAATGGTCGCAATGGAAGACGACCGAGGTCGGCGAGAAATTCATGGCCGAACTGAAAGCCGCCTTCGAGAAGGACAATCCCGACATCGAATTGACCTTCGTCGATTCCCCCTTCACCGGTTTCCACGACAAGGCGATCGTCCAGTTTCAGGCCAAGAAATTGCCCGACGTTCTGCTCGTGCAGGTCGACTGGGTGGCCGAATTCGCCGACCTCGGCATCCTCGAGCCGCTCGATGCGATGATTGCCAAGGAAGACCCGTCCTACATGGCCGGCATCGCCAAGACCTTCCAGACCAAATGGAAGGGCAAGCAGTACTACCTGCCGCTCGAGTCCGGCTCGATCGCCATGTATTACAACACAACCCTGTTCAAGGCCGCCGGCCTCGCCAGCCCGCCGAAGACCTGGGATGAATTCAACGAGGTGGCGAAGAAGCTCACCAATCCGGAAAAGAAGCAGTTCGCCGTCACCGCGACTCTCGCCACGGAGCCGCCGACGAACGCGACCTACGACATCTATCCGCTGCTGCTGCAGGCCGGCGCGAGGCTGATCGACACGACAACCAACAAGGCGATCTTCAACAGCCCCGAAGGCGTCAAGGCGATCGAAGCCTATGCCGATCGCGTGAACAACATGAAGATCGCCGTTCCCGGCGTTCTCTCCAACGGCGAAAAGGAGAAGCGCGCCAACTTCGCCTCCGGCAATGTCGCGATGATGTTCGAGGGCCCGTGGGGCGTGGCGATTCAGAAAGGCCTCAATCCCAATCTCGAATACGACATCGCGCCGCTGCCCAAAGGCGCGACGACGGGCACGATGGTGCGCGGATCGCTCAATACCATCACCACACAGGCGCAGAACAAGGAGGCCGCCTGGAAATTCGTGCGCTGGATGTCGAGCCCGAAGGGTTCCGAGATCTGGGCGAAGGGCACAGGCGGGTTCCCCTCGCGTCTCGACGTCGCCAATCAGGACTGGTTCAAGGAGCGCAAGCTGTTCCGCGCCTTCACCGAGGCGATGAGCCAGCCGAACGCCGAGTCGCCCTTCCTCGTCATGCCCAATGCCGTGCAGATGAACAAGATCATCACCACGGAAGTGCAGAACGTGGTGCAGGGCAAGAAGACCGCCAAGGCCGCGCTCGACGACGCCGCTGCAGAGTGGAACAAGATCTTCGCGGCCGCCAAGTAACCGCGCGCAATGTCCGTCGCGGGATCATCGGATCGATCCGCCCCTCGGGGCGGATCGGCGCCGTCGACGCCGGGAGGTCTTCTCGGCTTCCGGCGCCGCTACAGCGAGGAACTGCTCGCCTACTCGTTCCTTTGGCCCGCGCTGGCGATCCTCGGCGCGTTGATGCTCTATCCACTGATCGAGGTCGCCCGACTCAGCCTGCACGAAAGCAACCTGACGCGCGAAACTTGGGTCGGCTTCGGCAATTATGCGACCCTGCTCGCAGACCGCTTCTTCTGGGCGACGTTCCTCAACACCGTCCTGTTCACCGTCGGCAGCGTCGTCCTGCATCTCGTCATCGGGCTCGGCCTTGCGCTCCTGCTCAACGCCGGCGTCAATCCGTACTTCCGGTCGTTCGCGCGCGGCGTCCTGATCGTGCCCTGGCTTCTGGCGCCGACCGTCGCAGGTATGATCTGGGTGCTCATGCTGGCGCCGTTCGGCGTGTTCAACGGAATGCTGACGACCCTTGGCGTCATCTCCTCAACGTCCAACATCGCCTGGCTCGGCGATTCGGCGACCGCTCTCGGCTCGGTCACCGCGATGAATGTCTGGCGCGCCTTCCCGTTCTTCATGGTGATGCTGCTTGCCGGTCTGCAGGCGGTGCCGCAGCAGCAGTACGAAGCGGCGCAACTCGACGGCGCGACGTTGTGGCAGCAGTTTCGCTTCATTACGCTGCCGTCTCTGCGCAGTGTCATCGCGACGATCGTGCTGCTCGATTCGATCTGGACCTTTCGCGCCTTCGATCCGGTCTTCGTGATGACCGGCGGCGGACCGTCGCATTCCTCCGAAGTGCTGGCGACCGCCATTTACTTCGACGGCTTCCAGAAGCTGAAATTCGGCTACGCCTCCGCCGAGGCGATGGTGATGTTCGCATCGCTGTTCATCGTCAGCGCCTTCTATGTCAGGCGTTCGATGCGCAGCGTGAATTGAGGTCGCAGCCTTGACAATGAATGCGATGACTCAACATCCATCGGGCGGCCTCGGCATCGCCGCGCGGAGGCGGCTCGTCAATCTGTCGACCTATGCGCTTCTGGTCCTCGCCATCGTCGTGATGTGGTTCCCGCTCGCCTGGATGTTCAGCGTCTCGGTGCGCCCCAACGTCGAAGTGATGAAGATGCCGCCGGACTGGATTCCGCAGGTCTTCACCTGGGAGGCCTACGCCAAGATCCTGTCGTCGCCGCGCTATCTGCGCGTCTTCATCAACACCGTGTCGGTGGCGCTGCTCGTCACGGCACTGTCACTTTTCCTCGGCGCCATGGCGGCCTATGCGCTGGCCCGTTTCAATTTTCTCGGCCATCGCATGGTGCTGATGTTTCTGATCACGACGCAGATGTTTCCGCTCGTCCTTCTGTGCATCCCCTATTTCCGTATCTTCATCTCACTCGGCCTCTATGACTCGCTGACGGCGTTGGTGATCGTCTATCTCACCTTTACCTTGCCATTCTGCATCCTCATGCTGAGGAGCTACTTCCTCAACATCCCGAAGGATATCGAAGAGGCGGCGATGGTCGACGGCTGTTCGCGCGTCGGGGCGATCTTCCGCACGCTGGTGCCGATCTCCTGGCCGGCCTTCATCGGCGCCGGTCTCTACACCTTTCTGCTCGCCTGGAACGAGTTCCTGTTCGCAGTCGTGCTGATCGAATCCTGGGGCAAACGCGTCCTGACGATGGCGATCTACAGCCTGCTCGCCGAATTCGTCACCGACTGGAACACGATGATGGCCTTCTCCGTGCTCGCCAGCGCGCCGCTCGTCGTCGCCTTCGTCTTCCTGCAGAAATACATGGTGCAGGGCATGACCGCCGGCGCGCTGACGTCGTGAGCGCGCTGGCGACAAAGCCCTTGCCGCCCGGCGCGCGGCCCTTCGACGTCGTCGGCTTCGGCGTGAACGCGATGGACATCACGGCGGCGGTCGACGGCTTTCCAGAGCCGGACACCAAGGCGCCGATGCAGGCCTTCACGATCGAAGGCGGCGGCATCACCGCCACAGCGATGGTGGCCTGCGCCCGCCTCGGCCTGAAGACGCGTTACATCGGCAAGTTCGGAAGCGACTTCTGGTCGCGTCTGGGCATGCGCAGTCTCACGCGTGAAGGGATCGACACCAGCGCCGTGTTGCGGACGCCGGGCGAGGGCCATGTCAGCATCGTCATCGCTGATCGCCGCACGCATCAGCGCACGTTGTTCCGCCGGCGGCCTGCCGCCTATGACATCGCGCCGGATGAGATGTCGCGGGCGGCGATCGTCGCCGGACGCCTGCTGCATGTCGACGGAGTCGACGCCGCCGCCGCGGCGCAGGCGATGCGTTGGGCGCGCGAGGCCGGCATGATCGTCACCATGGACGGCGATCGCATCGTGCCTGGCGTCGAGGCGGCTTGCCGCGAGGCCGATCTGCTGGTCTGCGGCCCGCGCTTCCTCGCCGGCGTGACAGGCAAGTCGGACCTGCGCGAGGGCCTCGCGGCGTTCGCTGGCCTCGGGGTCGCGCGCGTCGCCGTAACATTGGGAGAAAAGGGCAGCCTCGGCTTCGCCCAAGGCCGTTTTTGCGAGGCCCCGGCTTTCCTTGTCGAGTCGGTCGACACCAACGGCGCTGGCGACGTCTTTCATGGCGCTTGCGCGGTGGGAGAATTGCGCGAATGGCCGCTGCTCGACACGCTCACCTTCGCCTCGGCTGTCGCCGCGATGAAGTGCCGCAAGCCCGGCGGGCGTGCTGGCGCGCCGACGCTCGCCCAAACGCAGGACTTTCTCCGAGAGCGCGGTTTCGCGCGACTCGCCGCAGCCACAACGTGACGGCTTGGACCCCCGTATTGGCGATCTGCCGTCTTTTCACTCGCCGCTTGCGAGCCTGGCCTGGACGTCCGAGGATCAGTCGGAAACACGCGTCCGTTCCCGGCCGCGCGGGGCGGTCGGCGGAAGGCCGGCGATCCTGCGGCCGAACCGCGATCACGCGTCGAGACGGCATTGGCCGTCGGACCTGCTCACGCGTCCTCTGGCGCTGGGAAAGTGCCGCCGCAGCAGGTTGTCCGAAAGGCGCGTTATGCGGGTCGATGTTCTCGGATTGAAGCTTTTGTCGCCATCGCCGATGGAGGCAGTTTCAGCGCGGCGGCCTCACATCTCAATCTGTCCCAGACCGCAATCAGCCATCGCATCCGCAAGCTCGAGGACTCGCTGGCGACTCAGCTCTTGCTGCGCACGACCCGCTCCGTCACGCTCACGCCGGCGGGGCTGGCGCTGCGGCCGCGGGCCCGTCAGCTGTTCGAGGACCTGAGCAACGCCGTCAATGCCATGCGGATGGAGGCAGGCGAGCGGCGCGAGCGACTGGCGATCGGTTGCCTGCCGACTATCGCGATGCAATGTCTGCCGCAGGTCGCAGCCCGATTCCTCAAGGAACATCCCGGCGTCCATATCAAGATTTACGACAACGCCGCCAGCGAGATCGCCGATCGCGTGCAAGCGGACGAAGCGGAGTTCGGCATCACGATCGTCGCCGCCAACCGCTGGGATCTTGATCTGAAGCCCGTGGCCAAGGAGCCCTTCGTCTTGGTTTGCAACAGGGCCATGCCGCTGGCCCGGCACGCCGCGTTGACCTGGGCGCAACTGCAAGGTTTGCCGCTGGAGCGCATCAGTGCCGAGACAGGCAACCGAATCCTCATCGACGACGCCCTGGGAGCTCGCCGCGAGAGCCTCGTCTGGTTCTATGAAGTGCAGAGGGTGACGACGGCAGTCAATTTCGTCCGCGCCGCGCCAGCCTACGCCATCGTTCCACAGCTCGCTTTCGACGTCGTTCATGCCGACGATCTGGTCGCCGTTCCGCTGCGTTCGCCGACTGTCGCGCGCGCGATCGGCTTCATCACCCGCAAGGGCCTGCCGCCGGGCAGGGCGGCGCAACATTTCATGAAGCTGGTTGCTCGCGCCCTGCGCCAGCGCTTCGTGACGGCTCCGCAGAAGCGGTAGCGATATATTCAAGGCATTCATGAAAAACTGAGATCAGATCATTTGATGAAGCAATAGCGACGTGGCTTCCTGCCCCAAAATCGGGTCGGGGAAGCGTCTGTGGTTAAAGGGCAGCCTGCCTTCATCGGCGCCAGGAAGCAGCCGAGCAAGCAGCCGAGCAAAATGTCGGTCGGCATCGGCGGCCGTCATCGTCGGTCGGGAAGGCGTTCCGGCCAGTTGCCTCGCGCTGACGAATATCCCGCCTCGACGGTCGTCGATCCTTCACACGACGGATTCGTTGCCGCAGCGCCGTCGCGTTCTGCAAGCCCACAAGAATTCATCCAGGGAAAGCAAACATGATCCTCACCCATCGCCGACTCGTCACCGCCGCCGGGGCCAGGGCCGCCCCGCTCGCCGTCCTGGCCCAGGCCGGCGCCTTCAAGATCGGCATGATCTTGACGGCGCCAGACTGTTCCTGAAGCAGGCGGGCGAAGCTGTCGCAGGCAGGAAGATCGAGTTTGTGCTGCGCGATGACGCCGGCGTCGCCGATGTCACCAAGTGAGTCGCGCAGGAGATGATCGCCAACGAGGGGATGCACATTCTGGCCGGCTTCGGCCTCACGCCTCTGGCGCTAACGGTGGCGCCGCTGGCGACACAGGCCAAGGCGCCGCACGACATCTCCTTCAGTCTCGCCGAAGGGCGGTCGCTGGCGCTGTTCGGCCGTAACGGGGTCGGCAAGACGACGCTGATCAACTCGCTGATCGGCGTGACGCGCCGCACCGCCGGCGCAATCAGACTCGCCGGGCAGGACGTGACCGGCTTCAGCCCGGAGCGGCGGGCCCATGCCGGCGTCGGCTGGGTGCCGCAGGAGCGCAACATCTTCCAGTCGCTGACCGTGCTCGAGAACCTCACGGCGGTGGCGCGACCCGGGCCGTGGACGCCCGCGCGCGTCTTCGAGATGTTCCCGCGCCTGAAGGAGCGCATCGGCAACATGGGCGACCAGCTGTCGGGCGGCGAGCAGCAGATGCTCGCCATCGGCCGCGCGCTGGCGCTCAATCCCAGGGTCCTGCTCCTCGACGAGCCGACCGAGGGTCTCCCCCCGATCATCGTCGAGGAACGGCTGAAGGCGCTGAAACGCATCTTCACAGAGGAGGGCATGGCTGGCATCGTGGTGGAGCAGCACGCCCAGAAGAACCTGAAGATGACCGACGAGGCTATCGTCCTGGAGCGCGGGCGCATCATCCATGCGTCGACGAGCCGGGCCCTGATCGACGATCCGGACACGCTGCAGCTCTGTCTCGGCGTAACCCATCGCGAGGCGCGGCCCGCCGCGCCGGCCGTGATCACGACGGCGGCCGCGCCCGATGCGACGAGCGGCGCGAAGCGGCGCCCCGTCTTTCGTTTGCCGGCGCTGGCCTGTGACGCCCATCGCCATGTCTTCGGCCCGGCCGGCCGCTTTCCCTACGCCGCGGGCCGGCGCTGCACGCCGGAGGACTCGCCCAAGGAGGCGCTGTTCGCGCCGCACCGGCGGCTCGGCGTCGGCCGCGCCGTGATCGTGCAGACCACAGCGCATGGCGCCGACGACAGCGTGGTTCTCGATTGCCTCGCCGCAGCGCCCGACCGCATGCGGGGCGTCGCCATCGTCGACGATACGGTGAGCGACAAGGAGCTCGGTCGGCTTCATGCGGCGGGCGTGCGCGGCGTTCGCTTCAATTTCGTGCGCCATCTCGGCGGCGCGCCGGACAAGCGCCTGTTCGAGCGGGTCATCCAGCGGATCGCGCCGCCTGGTTGGCGCGTCGCCCTGCATCTCGATGCTGGCGACATTGTCGAATTGACGCCGATGATCGCCGCGCTGCCGCCGCCGACCTCGATTGACCATATGGGCCGCGTCCATGCACACAACGGCGTGGATCATCCCGATTTCCAGGCCCTGCTGCGGCTCGCAGCCTTTCCCCGCTGCTGGTTCAAGCTCTCGGGCGCCGAACGCGTGGCGCCGGAGGATTTCTCCGCCGTCGCGCCTTTCGCCCGGGCGCTGACAGCCGCAGCGCCCGACCGGGTGGTCCGGGGCGCCGATTTTCCGCATCCGAACCTGACCTTTTCGGTCGACGAGGCCGACCTCGTCGATCTACTGCCCTGCTTCGGCGACGAAGCGGCCCTGAATCGCCTGCTTGTCGCCAATCCCGCCCGGTTCTACGGCTTCGAGCAGCCGCGCCGGTCCCGTCCGTCGAGCCTGCCCGGAGCGCGTCATGAAGCCCGAAGCCTGTTTCGATCTCGCCCATCTCGCCCATGTCGAGGTCTACACGGACCGGTTCGAGGAGAGCCTCGACTTCTTCACCCGCGTCTTCGGCCTCACCCTGTCCGGGATGGACGAAAAGTCAGCCTATCTCAGGGCGTGGGACGACTACGAGTTCCACTCCCTCAAGCTGACGCGCCACCGCGCCACCGGCGTTGGCCACATCGCCTATCGCGCCGCCTCGCCGCAGGCGCTGGAGCGGCGGGTGAAGGCGATCGAGGCGAGTGGTTACAAAGTTGTGGGCTGGGTCGACGGCGATCTCGGCCATGGTCGCGCCTTCCGTTTCGAAGACCCCTTCGGTCATGTCTTCGAGATCTACTGGGACACGGTCCGATATCAGCCGGGCGAGAAGGATCGTCCCGCACTCAAGAACAACGCCTCGCGCTTCCACGCCGCGGGCGCCTGTCCACGTCGGCTCGACCATCTCAATCTTCTTAGCGCCGACGTGAAGGAATTCCGGCGATTCATGGAGACCTGCCTCGGCAGCCGCGTCACCGAGATCATCCAGCTCGACAACGGGCGATACGGCGGCTGCTGGTTCACTGTCAACAACAAGACCTATGATCTCGCCTGCACCGAGGAGCATGGCGGCGGTCACGGCCGGCTGCATCATGTCACCTGGGCCACCGACCAGCGCGAAGACATCCTGCGCGCCGCCGACATCTTTCTGGAAAACGGCGTGCATATTGAGACCGGTCCGCACAAGCATGCGGTGCAGGGCACGTTCTTCCTCTATGTCTGGGAGCCGGCGGGCAACCGCGTCGAACTCGCCAACGCCGGCGCCCGGCTGATCCTCGCGCCGGACTGGGAGCCGGTGATCTGGACGCAGGCTGATCGCATGAAAGGCCAAGCCTGGGGCCTGAAGACGATCGAGAGTTTCCACACTCACGGCACGCCGCCGGTGAGGAAGGCGTGAGGTCCCGAGCATGTCTCGAAAGCCGCTGATAATAGATTGTCATGGCCACTATACCACTGCGCCGCCCGCGCTCGAGGCTTGGCGCAACCGCCAGATCGCCGGCGTCGCCGATCCCGCGCAGACGCCGAACGTCGCGGAATTGAAGATCTCCGACGACGAGTTGCGTGAGAGCATCGAGAAGAACCAGCTCAGGCTGATGAAAGAGCGCGGGTCCGACATCACCATCTTCAGCCCCCGCGCCTCCTTCATGGCCCATCACATCGGCGACTTTTCCGTCTCCTCGATCTGGGCCGGCGTCTGCAACGAGCTGTGCCATCGAGTGGCGGGCCTGTTTCCGGACCATTTCATTGGCGTCGCAATGCTGCCGCAGAGCCCGGGCGTCGATCCGAAGACCTGCATTCCCGAACTCGAGAGATGCGTGCGCGACTACGGTTTCGTCGGGATCAACCTGAACCCCGATCCTTCCGGCGGACACTGGACCGCCCCGCCGCTGACCGACCGGCACTGGTATCCGATCTACGAGAAGATGGTCGAGTACGACATTCCGGCGATGGTGCATGTCTCGACCTCGTGCAATCCGGCCTTCCACACCACCGGCGCGCACTATCTCAACGCCGACACCACCGCTTTCATGCAGTTCGTGCAGGGCGATCTGTTCCGCGACTTTCCGACGCTGCGTTTCATCATTCCGCATGGCGGGGGCTGCGCGCCCTATCACTTCGGCCGGTTCCGCGGCCTTGCGCAGGAGATGAAGAAGCCCCTTCTGAAAGAGCATGTCTTGCGCAACGTCTTCTTCGATACCTGCGTCTATCACCAACCGGGAATCGACCTGCTGATGCGCGTCATCCCCGTCGAGAATATCCTGTTCGCCTCCGAGATGATTGGCGCGGTGCGCGGCGTCGATCCCGAAACCGGGCATCACTATGACGATACAAGGCGCTACGTCGCGGCGACGCCGAACCTGACCGAGGCGCAACGCGAGATGGTGTTCGAGCACAATGCTCGCCGCGTTTTTCCGCGGCTCGACGCACAGCTGAAAGCAAGAGGGCTGTGACAGCTGCGCATTCTGGCGACAGGAGGTGGAAACCATGCTCTCACGACGCACGTTCAACGCGGCGGCGCAGTCGGCAGCGGCGCTCGGCGCGCCCGCCCTCGCACAGGGCGCCGCACAACCGGCCGGCCAGTCGCCAAACCGGCTCATTTTCACGGGCGCCAAGGCCAGCCCCCTGCGTCGGCGGCGCGCGCGCCAACCCGTCCAACCTGCTGCTGCTCGATGGCGCGCCCTTCGTGATCGACTGTGGGTACGGCGCGGCTCGCGGCATCGTGAATGCAGGCGTGCGTTTGCCCGACCTGCGCTACATCTTCATCACCCACCATCACTCGGACCACAATCTTGACTACGGCAAGATCGTCAATGCCGCCTGGGCCGCCGGTCTCAATGACCCGATCCGCAGCTTCGGACCCAGGGGCCTGAAGGCGATGACGGACGCCTACTGGGAACTGAACAAATTCGACGCCGAGACTCGGATCGCCGACGAGGGCAAGCCCGATCCGCGCAAGCTTCACATCGCCAGCGACATCGAGGAAGGCGTCATCCTCGGGATGCCGGGCGTAAGGGTTTCTGCGATCCGCGTGCCGCATCCTCCTGTGACCGACAATTTCGCATTCAAGTTCGAAACTCGGGTCGGAACGATCGTGTTCTCGGGCGACACCGCCTATTGCCGGAAGCTTGCGGCCTTCGCCAGGGGGTGCGACATCCTCGTGCACGAAGCGCTTTTCGAGCCGGGCATCGACAGGATGGCGGCGCGGGTTCCCTTCGCCGCCACCTTGAAGCAACATCTCCTGGACAGCCATACCGGGACGGAGGACGTCGGACGTCTCGCGCAGATCGCCCAGCCGAAGCTGCTCGTCCTCAGCCATCTCGTGCCGGGCGATGATCCGACGATCACGGACGAGATGTGGCTCCAGGGCGTGCGGGCGCACGATGCCGGCAAGGCGATCGTCGCCAAGGACCAGATGGCCATCGAACTCCCTCATGCATGAGAATCCTCCCATGACCGAACTCGGCGTCGTCTACCGCAACATCGAGCGCGCCGACCGCGCCGCCGCCGATGCCCTCGCCGCT
>JAEULW010000253.1 GCA_016793505.1 Methylobacteriaceae bacterium
CGGCCGGGAAGTGCGGGCCCGCGACGTGCAGCTCCTGTTCGCCGACGCCTCCACCGGCGCGCGTTCGCCGGCGATGGTGCGTCAGGGGCAGATCGGCGAGCTGATCAACGCCAAGCCGCAGGCGCGCCGGCGCATCCTCGAGGAGGCGGCCGGCGTCGCCGGCCTGCATTCGCGCCGCCACGAGGCGGAACTGCGCCTGAAGGCGGCGGAGGACAATCTCGTCCGCCTCGAAGACGTGCTGAAGCAGATCGAGACGCAGGCCGACAATCTGAAGCGCCAGGCGCGGCAGGCGACGCGCTACAAGTCGCTCGCCGCCGACATTCGCAAGCACGAGGCGCTGGCGCTTTATGTCGGGCATCGCGAGGCGCAGACGCAGCTGGTCGAGACCGCCGCCCGCTTCGATCAGGAGACGCGCGACGTCGCCGAACGCACCCGCGTGCAGGCCGAGGCGGCGCGGCTGCAGGCGCTGGCGGCGCATGCGCTGCCGGGCCTGCGCGAGGCCGAGGCGCGCGCCGGGGCGAGCCTGCAACGCCTCGTGCTGGCGCGCGACGCGCTCGACGCCGAGGAGCGCCGCGCCAAAGAGCGCGCCGCCGATCTCGACCGCCGCATCGCCCAGGCCGCACAGGATCTCGCCCGCGAGAAGGCGCTGATCGAGGACGCCGCCGGCGTGCTCGACCGGCTCGCCGAGGAAGGCGAACTGCTGGCGGCGGAGAACGAGACCAGCGCCGAGGCGGGCGAGGCGGCGCAGGCGCGCCTCGCCAGCGCCGAGGCGGCGCTGGCGCAGTCCGAAAAGCGCCTCGCCGAGGCGCAGGCCGCCCTGTCCGACATCAACGCCCGGCGCAACGCGCTCGACGCGGCGCTGCGCGAGGAGACGACGCGGCTGTCGCGCGTCGAGGGCGAGCGCGCCCGCGTCCTGTCCGAGCGTTCGGCGCTGCAGGCCGGCGCCGGCGATCCGGAAGAGGCGGCCCGCGCGGAAGCTGCGCTCGAAGCCGCGCAGATCGCCGCCGAGGAGAGCGAATCGCGCGCCCTCGCCGCCGAGGCGGCGCATGTCGAGGCGCGCGAGCGCGAGACTGCGACGCGCGGGCCCCTCGCCGAGGCCGAGCGCAAGGCGCAGCGGCTCGAGACCGAGGCGCGCACCCTGTCGAAACTGCTCGACAGCGACGCCAGCGATCTGTGGCCGCCGGTGGTCGAGTCGATCACCGTCGCCAAGGGCTACGAGGCGGCGCTGGGCGCGGCGCTCGGCGATGATCTCGAGGCCTCGACCAACCCCTCCGCGCCGGCGCATTGGCGCGACACCGGCGCGCATGACGACCCGGCGCTGCCGCCCGGCGTCGAGTCGCTGGCGACGCGCGTCACCGCGCCGCCGGCGCTGGCGCGGCGTCTGGCGCAGATCGGCGTCGTGCTGCGCGCCGAGGGCGCGCGGCTGGCGACGATGCTGCGGCCGGGCCAGCGCCTCGTCTCGAAGGAAGGCGATCTGTGGCGCTGGGACGGGCTCGTCGCCGCCGCCGAGGCGCCGTCCGCCGCCGCCCGCCGCCTCGCCGAAAAGAACCGCCTCGGCGATCTGCAGATCGAGGCCGAAGCCGCGCGCGAATCGGCCGAGACGCTGCGCGAGGCCGCCGAAGCGGCGCAGGCCGCGCTGCGCGGCGCCGCCGAGCAGGAGACAGAGGCGCGCGCCGCCCAGCGGGCCGCGCTGCGCGGGCTCGAGGAGGCGCGCGGCCGCGCCGCCGCCGCCGAACGCAAGCGCAACGAGGTCGCCGCGCGCCTGTCGGCGCTCGACGAGGCCGCCTCGCGGCTCGACAGCGGCGTTTCCGAAGCGCGCGAGCGCATGGAGGCCGCGGCCGAGGCGCTGGCCGGGCTCGTCGCGACGGCCGAACTCGCCGCCGCGCTCGACAGCGCCCGCGCCGACGCCGGCCGCGACCGCGCCGAAGCGGCCGAGGCGCGCGCCGCCGCGCAGGCGCTGACGCGCGAGGCCGAACAGCGCGCCCGCCGGCTCGCGGCGATCGCCGCCGACCGGATGTCGTGGAGCCAGCGGCGCGGCCGCGCCGTCGAGCAGATCGAGGCGGTCGAGGCGCGCATCGCCGAACTCAACGAGGACCGCCTGTCACTCGAGGACGCGCCGGCCGCCTTCCTGCGTCAGCGCCGCGCGCTGATCGACGAGGTGGACGGCGCCGAGGCGGCGCGCAAGGAGGCGGCGGACCGCCGCGCCGAGGCCGAGACGGCGCTCGCCGAGGCCGATCGTCAGGCGCGCGCCGCGCTCGATGCGATGGCCGAGGCGCGCGAGGCGCGCGCCCGCAGCGAGGCGACGGTCGAGGCTCTGCGCCAGCGCGTCGCCGACATCGTCCACCAGATCGCCACGGATCTCGAAGTCGAGCCGCACGAGTTGCCGCGGCTCGCCGGCGTCGCCGCCGACGCGCAGCTGCCGGAGGTGGCGCAGATCGAGAAGAAGCTCGAGGCTCTCAAGGGCGACCGCGAGCGGCTCGGCGCCGTCAATCTGCGCGCCGACGACGAATTGATCGAGGTCGAGAAGAGCCGCGAATCGCTGGTGACCGAACGCGACGATCTGATCGAGGCGATCCGCAAGCTGCGCGGCGCGATCCAGAGCCTCAATCGCGAAGGACGCGAACGCCTGCTCGGCGCCTTCGACGTCGTCAACGGCCACTTCAAGGAGCTGTTCACGACGCTGTTCGGCGGCGGCGAGGCGGAGCTGCAACTCGTCGAATCGGACGACCCGCTGGAGGCGGGGCTGGAGATTCTCGCCCGCCCGCCGGGCAAGAAGCCGCAGGTGATGTCGCTGCTCTCGGGCGGCGAGCAGGCGCTGACGGCGCTGTCGCTGATCTTCGCGGTGTTCCTCACCAACCCTTCGCCGATCTGCGTGCTGGACGAGGTGGACGCGCCGCTCGACGACGCCAATGTCGAGCGCTTCTGCGATCTGCTCGAGGCGATGCGCAAGAAGACCGACACGCGCTTCGTGACGATCACGCACAACCCGATCACCATGGCGCGCATGGACCGGCTGTTCGGTGTGACCATGGCCGAGCGCGGCGTCAGCCAGCTCGTTTCGGTCGATCTCGGCGAGGCGGAGCGCTTCCTCGAGGCGAGCTGAGGCGCGCGCCTCAGAGGCCGGGCGAGAGACCGGGGTCCGACAGCGCGTGCAGCCGCACGGCGGCGACCCGCGCGAAGCGCAGCGTCAGCGCGCGGCGCGTCGCGGGCGCGAGGCGATGCGTCGGCGCCCCGCGCAGGATCGCCGCGCCGAAACCGTCGGCGACGATCAGCCCGGCGTCATCGGGCATGATGTCGGCCGGCATGTCGGGCGGGATGGCGAAGTACAGCCGATCGCAGGCGGCGCGATAGTCCGGCCATTTGGCGTCGGCGCGGAAATCGGCGAGCGACGATTTGATCTCGACGATGACGAGTTCGCCGTCGGCCCCGAGCGCCAGCAGGTCGGCGCGGCGGCCGTCCGGCAGCGACGCCTCCGTCACGCTGGCAAAGCCCAGAGAGGCGAGCAGGCGGCGCGCGCCGCGCGCGACCAGCAGCGCGGTTTCGGACTGGCGGCCGTCGATCAGACGTCCGGCGTCGACCGTCACACGCGTCGAGACATACAGGGCGGCGTCGCGGCTCATGCGGGCGAGCATAGCGCGAGTCGCGCGGGCCGTCATGGCGCGGGCGTCGGGAATGACAAAGAGAGAGGCGCGATCTCTTCACCTGTCATCCCGGCCGGAGCGAAGCGGAGAGCCGGGACCCAGCCTTCGGCGCCGAGCTCCACGCCCGGCGCTGGGTTTCCGCGCGCCGGCTGCGCCGGCGTCGGGAATGACAAGGGGGGGCGGCGACGGGTTATGGCGCCGTCAGCATCAGCTGCGCCGCCCTTTCGGCGATGGCCATGGTCGGCGCCGCGGTGTTGCCCGAGGTGATGCGCGGCATGGCCGAGGCGTCGGCGACGCGCAGCGCGTCGACGCCGCGCAGGCGCAGCTGCGCGTCGAGCACGGCGCGCGGATCATGATCCGGCCCCATCGCCGCCGTGCCGACGGGATGGAAGATCGTCGTGCCGACATCGCCGGCGGCGCGCGCCAGCTCCTCGTCGGCGACGATGTGCGCGCCGGGCAGGCGCTCCTTCGGGGCGAAACGGGCGAGCGCCTGCGTCGCGCAGAGTTTTCGCACGATGCGCAGCGAGTCGGCGGCGACGCGCCTGTCCTCTTCGGCCGACAGGTAGTTCGGCCGGATCTTCGGACGATCGTCGCCCGGCGCCTCGAGATGGATCGAGCCGCGACTGGCCGGTCGCAGGTTGCAGACGCTGACGGTGATCGCCGGGAAGGTGTGCAGCGGATCGCCGAACTTGTCGAGCGACAGCGGCTGGATGTGGAACTCGATGTTGGGCGTCGCGTAGTCCGCGCCCGAGCGCATGAAGATGCCGAATTGCGAGGGCGCCATGGTGAGCGGGCCGCGCCGGCGCAGCGCATAATCGAGCCCCATCCAGGCGCGGCGCAGCAGCGACTGGTAGAGCACGTTCATCGTCGGCGTGTTTTCGACCGTGAAGATGGTGCGCAGCTGCAGGTGATCCTGCAGATTTTCGCCGACGCCGGGCAGATGCCGCACCGTCTCGACGCCGAGCGCCTGCAGGCGCGCGCCATCGCCGATTCCGGAGCGCTCGAGCAGCGCCGGCGTCGCCACGGCGCCGGCCGACAGAACGATCTCGCGCGCGGCGCGGGCGCGGCGGCGCTCGCCGCCGACGCGATAGTCGATGGCGACGGCGCGGCCGTTCTCGACGACGAGGCGCTCGACCGCGGCGCCGGTCGCCAGCGTCAGGTTGGGGCGATGCAGCACCGGCTTGAGAAAGCCTGTCGCCGCGCTCCAGCGCCGGCCGCGCTTCTGATTGACCTGAAAATAGCCGGCGCCGAAATTGTCGCCGCGATTGAAGTCGTCGGTCGGCGGCACGCCGAGTTCGGCCGCCGCCTCGGCCATCGCGTCGAGGATCGGCCAGCGGATGCGCGGGCTTTCGACGCGCCATTCGCCGCCGGCGCCGTGCGCCTCGCTCGCGCCGGCGAAATGATCCTCGTGCTTCCTGAACAGCGGCAGCACGTCGTCCCAGCCCCAGCCGGGCAGGCCGAGCTGGCGCCAGCCGTCAAAATCCGCGGCCTGGCCGCGCATGTAGATCATCGCGTTGATCGCCGAACAGCCGCCGATCACCTTGCCGCGCGGATAGTTCAGCGCGCGGCCGTTGAGTCCGTCGCAAGGCTCGGTGCGAAACATCCAGTCGGCGCGCGGATTGCCGATGGCGAAGAGATAGCCGACCGGCACATGGAACCAGATCCAGTCGTCCTTGCCGCCGGCCTCGAGCACGAGCACGCGATGGCGCGCGTCGGCCGACAGACGATTGGCGAGGACGCAGCCGGCCGAGCCGGCGCCGACGACGATGAAGTCGAAGTCAGCTCCGTTCGGGGGACTTGCTCCACCAAGCAAATTAGCCATCATTATCATCCAAAATAGACAACAACTCCTTGTATTCGTCCTTCAAGAATTTTGCTATAATACTGTATTTTACTAGCGCATAGTGCGAACCTTGCGCAAAGCTTGCGATTTGATATGGAGGAAATAAGAATTTAATACCGTCGTTTGTAAAGGCGAAGTTGTTTAGACTTTCCCATCCAGTTATTCCAAGCTTAATCTGCCCTTCCTCTAGTCCAGATTGATTCTCTTGATTATAATCTTCCAGTAAATATCGGAATACTTCTGTTACGATGGAGTTAAGTGCCGCTCCATGATGCTTACTATTGATAATATTCTTCAATTCATCGATGTAAACAGGAGGGTCTCCTACAAAGCAATACGTTGAGAAACCGTAGTTCCCGTGCGCCGCACCCGCGCCGTACCATCCTATTGAAAAAACTAGAGAAAATATACTTCCCCTCCTTATAGATTCCGAAAAACTCACGTAACATTCGTGCGTTCGCCTGAATCGATCCATAGAATATCGATACAATCCACTTTCTTCCAATTGACTGCTGAAAACCCAGTTTGCTGTTTTGGAATTTATTCCATTTACAATTGCGGACGCTAGTTCCGGATGTTGAACGCTATTATCTGAAATATCGACGTAATCGATCGCTACCTTGTATCCGGGAAGGCCGTCTTTCTCGTAGGAAAGCTTTCGAATCTTAATCGCGACGCCATCTTCGCCGCCGCTGTCCTGCTTCGCCACGTTACTAGGCGCAACAACTTTCAAAATTGAACTTATTAGATCAGGATGGTCGGCAAACATGTATTGAATATGTTTCAATGCAGATGGCACATCCACTTTTTCTAAGAGAACCGGCAGGATAAACTGTTTTCCTTTTTCAAGTTCCTGCGCGCGGTCTATTGCAATTTTTTGCTCTCTTTGCACGTATCCTTCTTTTGTGATTGAGCGCTGAGAAAGAAATATAATTACAAATCGCGCCGCACTTAAGCCCTTTCGTATTTCAAAATCCCAGTCATCACCCAATTTAATGTCATACTTATCGAACCAAATTATGCAGCCCTGGCTCCGGAGTTCGTCGACAACCGGTTTGACGCGATCAAAATCATCGGACGCATAACTAATGAAAACCGGCTTATCGATGGCTTCGGGCCGCATTGAAAATCACCTTAGTTACTCGGAACGGCAAAGCAGGCGACGTCGCGCCCGTTCTTCGATTCGACCGCAGGCTCCTCGCGCCGGCAGCGCTCGAAGGCGAGCGGGCAGCGCGGGTGAAAGGCGCAGCCGCTCGGCGGATCGAAGGGCGAGGGCAGTTCGCCATTCAGGATGATCCGCTCCTTCTCGGCAAAGGGGTCGGCCACCGGCGTCGCCGACAGGAGCGCGCGCGTGTAGGGGTGCTGGGGCGCAGAAAAGATCGCCTCGCGCGTTCCCGTCTCCACCGCATGGCCGAGATAGATGACCATCACGCGGTCGGCGATGTGTCTGACCACCGACAGATCGTGGCTGACGAAGACATAGGCGAGTTTGAACTCCTCCTGCAGTTCGGCGAGGAGATTGAGCACCTGGGCGCGGATCGACACGTCGAGCGCCGAGACCGGCTCGTCGAGCACGAGAATCTTCGGACGCAGCATCAGCGCCCGGGCGATGGCGATGCGCTGGCGCTGGCCGCCGGAAAACATGTGCGGCCAACGATCATAGAATTCCGGGCGCAGGCCGACGCGGGCCATCATGTCGCGCGCCGCCTTCTGGCGCTCGGCGGCGCCCATGTCGGTGTTGACGAGCAGCGGCTCCTCGAGCGCCGCGCCGATCTTCTGGCGCGGGTTGAGCGAGCCATAGGGATTCTGGAAGACGATCTGGATGTCGCGGCGCAGGCGCTTGCGCGTCGCCGCGTCGGCCTTCGCCACATCCTCGCCGTCGATCAGCAACTGGCCGGCGGTCGGCTCCTCGATCAGGGTGAGCAGGCGCGCCAATGTCGACTTGCCGGAGCCCGACTCGCCGACGACGGCGAGCGTGCGGCCGGCCTCGAGCGTGAAAGAGACGCCGGCGAGCGCCTTGACCGTCGCCGGCGCCGCGAAGAAGCCGCGTTTGGCCTCGTAGTCGCGCTTGAGGCCGCGCGCCTCGACGACCGGGCTCATGCCGCGTTCTCCCGGCGAAGCGGCGCGCCGGCGACGAGCGGCGCATGGCAGAGCGCGCGGCCGAGATCTTCGGCCGCCGGGCGCGGCGCCTCGCGCCGGCAGCGCTCGAAGACATGCGCGCAGCGCGGCGAGAACAGACAGCCGGACGGCCGGTCGAACTGGCCCGGCACGACCCCGGGAATCGCCGGCAGGCGGCGCTGCGTGGCGCGCTCGGGCAGCGCGGCGAGCAGCGCCGCGGTGTAGGGATGATGCGGATCGGAGAACAGCGCGCGCGTTTCGGCCGTCTCCACCTGCTGGCCGGCATATTGCACGACGACGCGATCGGCCGTCTCGGCGACGACGCCCATGTCGTGCGTGATGAGAACGAGGCCCATGCCGTTCTCCTTGCGCAGCGAGACGAGCAGATCGAGAATCTGCGCCTGGATCGTCACGTCGAGGGCGGTGGTCGGCTCGTCGGCGATCAGCAGCTTCGGCTTGCAGGCGAGCGCCATGGCGATCATGACGCGCTGGCTCATGCCGCCCGACAGCTGATGCGGGAAGGCGGAAAGGCGGCGCTCGGGATCGGTCAGGCCGACCTGTTCGAGCAGTTCGATCGCCCGCGCGCGGCGGGCGGCGCGGTCCATCTGCAGATGAGTCTTCAGCGCCTCGCCGATCTGGAAGCCGACGGTGAAGCATGGATTGAGCGAAGACATCGGCTCCTGAAAAATCATCGCCAGATCGCGGCCGACGATGGCGCGGCGCGCCTTGTCGTCGAGGCTGCGCAGATCCTGCCCGTCGAAGGCCATGCGGTCGGCGCTGACCGTCGCCGTCCACGGCAACAGGCCCATCACGGCGAGCATCGCCACCGACTTGCCGGAGCCGGATTCGCCGACGATCGCCAGCACCTCGTCGCGATCGACAGAGATGTCGACGCCGTCGACCGCCTTGAACGGCCCGTTGCGGGTGGCGAAGGAGACCGAGAGGTTGCGGATGTCGAGGAGAGCCATCACGACCTGCGCATCTTCGGATCGAGCGCGTCGCGCAAGCCGTCGCCGAGCAGGTTGATCGAGATCACCGTGATCAGGATGGCGAGGCCGGGCAGCGTCACGAGCCAGGGATTGGAGCGGATGAATTCGCGCGCATCGGCGAGCATCGTGCCCCATTCGGAGATCGGCGGTTGCGCGCCGAGGCCGAGAAAGCCGAGCGCGGCGGCCTCGAGAATCGCGTCGGAGACGCCGAGCGCGGCCTGGATGATCAGCGGGGCGAGACAGTTCGGCAGCACGGTGGCGAGCATCAGCCGCAGCGGCCCGACGCCGGCGACTCTCGCCGCCGTCACATAGTCCTTGCTGAGCTCCGCCAGCGCCGAGGCGCGCACGAGGCGGACATAGCGCGGCAGCGAGACGAGCGTCACCGCCACGATGGTGTTGGGCAGACTCGGCCCCAGCACGGCGACGACGAGGATCGCCAGAACCAGGCCCGGCACCGCCATGATCAGGTCCATGGTGCGGGTGATGATGACATCGACGACGCCGCCGAAATGCGCGGAGGCCAGACCAATGGCGACGCCGAGCACGAAAGAGACGCACATCACCGAGACGCCGATGAACAGCGAGATGCGGGCGCCGTGAATGAGGCGCGAGAGCATGTCGCGGCCGAGCCCGTCCGTGCCGAGCACGAAGCGCCAGCTTCCGCCCTCGGCCCAGACCGGCGGCGCCTTCACCGCGTCGCGGAACTGCTCGTTGGGATGATAGGGCGCGACGAGATCGGCGAGGATCGCGAGAAGCACGATCGCCGAGACGATGACGAGGCCGAGCACCGCGCCCTTGTTCTCGCTGAAAGTCGCCCAGAAGGCGGCAAGCGGACGCTCGGGCGGCGCGACGCGCTCGCCGTTTCCGGCCGCGGCGGCGATGTCAGCGGCCATGGCGAATCCTCGGATTGATGACGCCGTAGAGCACGTCGACCAGAAGGTTGACGAGGATGACCACGGAGGAGACCAGCATCACCCCGCCCTGCAGCGCCGGATAGTCGCGCCGGCCGATCGATTCGATCAGCCATTTGCCGATGCCGGGCCAGGAGAAGATCGTCTCGGTGAGCACCGCGCCGGCCATCAGCCCACCGACCGACAGGCCGATCACGGTGACGACGGGAATGAGCGCGTTGCGCAGCGCGTGCAGGCCGACGACGCGGAACGGCGTCAGCCCTTTCGCACGCGCGGTGCGCACGTAATCCTCGCTCAACACCTCGAGCATCGAGGAGCGCGTCATGCGCGCGATGGTGGCGAGCGGCACCGTGCCGAGCACGATCGAAGGCAGGACGAGATGATGCAGCGCGCTCGCGAACGCGCCCTTCTGGCCGGAGAGCCAGGCGTCGATGGTCATGAAGCCGGTGACAGGCTCGAAATAGTACTTGATCAGGTCGATGCGGCCCGACACCGGCGTCAGGCCCCAGCGCTCGGCGACCAGCATGATCAGCAAGAGGCCCCACCAGAAAATCGGCATCGAAAAGCCGGTGAGCGACAGCGCCATCAGCGACTGGTCGAACCAGGAGCCGCGCTTGACCGCGGCGACGGCGCCGGCGGGAATGCCGATCATGGTGGCGAACAGCATGGCGAACAGCGACAGTTCGATCGTCGCCGGAAACAGCGCGAAGAACTCGGTCAGCACCTTTTCGTTGGTGGCGAGCGAGGTGCCGAAATCGCCTTGCAGCAGATTGCCGACATAATCGACAAACTGCTTCCACACCGGCTGGTCGAGGCCGAGCTCCTTGCGGAAATGGGCGAGGCGCTCGGGGCTGATGCCGCGCTCGCCGACGCGCACCTCGACTGGATCGCCCGGCACGAGGCGGATCGCCACGAAGGTGATGAACATCAGCGCCAGGAAGGTCGGAACCGTCAGCGCAGCGCGTTTGAGGAAAAATTTCAGCATGTGCTGCCCGGCGGCGGACGCGACGGCGGCGGAGCGGCCCCGGCCGCCCCGCCGCCTGACGCGTTCAGACGATCACTTCAGTTCGACGCCGTTGAAGCGATGGTCGCCGAGCGGGCTCTGCTTGTAACCCTCGACCTCCTTGCGCATCACCTCGTAGACGACGGAGTGCGCGATCTTCAGATCGGGCGCCTCCTCGTTCTCGATGACCTGCATCTCTTCATAGAGCTTGGCGCGGGCCTCCTGGTTGGACATGCCGCGCGCCTTGATCAGACGGTCGTCATAGTCCTTGTTGCACCACTTGGTCAGGTTCTGACCGCCGGGGCGGGCGCCCGAGCAGCCGCGCAGGAAGAAGAAGTTGTCGGGATCGCCATTGTCGCCGGTCCAGCCGAGCTGGGCGGTGGTGTGCTCGCCCTGCTGGGCGCGCTTGCGATACTCGCCCCACTCGAAGGTGACGAGTTTGGCGTTGATCCCGACCTTGGCGAGATCGGCCTGCATCATCTCGGCGATGCGCTTGGCGTTGGGGTTGTAGGGGCGCTGCACCGGCATGTACCACAGGTCGATGTCGAGCGGCGTCGTCACGCCCGCCTTGGCGAGCAGCTCCTTGGCCTTGGCCTGATCGAAGGGATAGCCCTTCACCGCCGTATTGTAGGACCACATGGTCGGCGGGATGAGATTGACGGCCGCCTGCCCCGCGCCGAGATAGACGTCGCGGATGATGGCGTTCTTGTCGATCGCATAGTTCAGGGCCTGGCGAACCTCCTTCTTGTCGAAGGGCGGCTTCTGCACATTGTAGGCCCAGTAGGCGATGTTGAGGCCGGATTGGTTGATGACTTTCAGCGCCGCGTCCTTCTGCATCTCGGGCAGATCGGCCGGGCGCGGATAGGCCATGAAGTGGCATTCCCCGGCCTTCAGCTTGGAGTAGCGCGCGGTCGGATCGGGCGTGATCGCGTAGACGAGATCATCGACCTTGGCCTTCTCGGTCGCGGTGTGCGCCTCGAAGGCCTTGAAGCGGATCACCGCGTCCTTCTGGTAGGCGACGAAGGAGAAGGGACCGGTGCCGACCGGCACCTGATCGAACTGCTCGAGCTTGCCCGCCTTCTGCAACGCCGCGGCGTATTCGGCCGAGGGAATCGCCATGAAGTCCATCGCCAGATTGGCGAGGATCGGCGCGTTCGGCTCGTTCAGCGTCAGCCTGACGGTGTAGTCGTCGACCTTCTCGACCGACTTGACGTTCTTCGGCATGTCCATGTCGGAGTAGTAGTCGTACTTGCCGCCGGAGATCTTGTGGAAGGGGTGCTTCTCGTCGCCCTGGCGGTTGAAGGCGAACAGCACGTCGTCGGCGTTGAAGTCGCGCGTCGGGGTGAAGGCGACGCCGCCCTGCGGGCGCACCGAATGGAACTTCACGCCCTTCTTCAGCTTGAAGGTGAAGACCTTGCTGTCCTCGCTCACCGTCCAGCTCTCGGCCAGGCCGGGGACGACCTTGGTCGAGCCGCGCTCGAACTCGGTGAGCTTGTTGTAGATCGGGCGCGCGGCGTCGAAGCTGGTGCCGGTGGTGTTCAGCGCCGGCGAGAAGTTCTCCGGCGAGCCTTCCGAGCAATAGACCAGCGTCTTGGCCTGCAGCGCTGCGGAGCCGGCGAGCAATGCGGCGAGGCTCATCCCCGCGAGAGCGAGCGATTTCATGACGTCTCCCATGTTCGGCCCGGCCTGCGGCGCGGGCGCGTCTTGCCGCGACGCCGGCCCGGGGCCAAGGTCGCGCTGGCGCGCATCGAATCCCGTTTTCGGTTCAGTTGCAAACAGTATCGTTGGGACAAACCGCGAACCTCGGAGCAGTCTGCGTCATGATCGCGCGCGGCGTGGCGTTCCCTGCCCCCTTGCCAGCGCCCGGCGGCGGCTCTCTCATGGGGCGATGAGCTATCCGGTCCTGCCCCATCTGCGTTCACCCGAAAAAGGCAAGGTCGTCACCGCCGCCGAGGCCGTGGCGCTGATCCGCGACGGCGACGCCGTCGCCACCGGCGGCTTCGTCGGCATCGGCTTCGCCGAAGAAATCGCCGTGGCGCTGGAGGCGCGCTTCCACGCCACGGGGCGACCGCGCGATCTCACCCTCGTCTATGGCGCAGGCCAGGGCGACGGGAAATCGCGCGGGCTCAACCATCTCGGCCACGAGGGGCTGGTCAAGCGCGTGGTCGGCGGCCATTGGGGGCTCGCGCCGCGACTGCAGCGCCTCGCCATCGACAACAAGATCGAGGCCTACAATCTGCCGCAAGGCGTCATCGTGCATCTGTTCCGCGACATCGCCGCGCATCGACCGGCGCATGTCACGCGGATCGGCAAGGGCACTTTCGTCGATCCCGCCCATGGCGGCGGCAAGCTGAACGCGCGCACCACCGAAGACCTCGTCCAGACGATCGAGATCGGCAGCGAGAGCGTGCTGCTCTACAAGACCTTTCCGATTCACGTCGGCGTCATCCGCGCCACCACCGGCGATCCGGACGGCAATCTGACGATGGAGAAGGAGGCGCTGACGCTGGAGGCGCTGGCCATCGCCATGGCGGCGAAGAATTCAGGCGGCGTCGTCATCGCGCAGGTCGAGCGCGTCGCCGAGAGCGGCTCGCTCAATCCGCGGCACGTGAAGGTGCCCGGCGTGCTGGTCGATTGCGTGGTCGTGGCGCAGCCCGAGAACCACTGGCAGACCTTCGGCACGCAATACAACCCCGCCTACAGCGGCGAGATTCGCGTGCGCGCCGGTTCGCTCCCCGCCATGCCGATGAGCGAGCGCAAGGTGATCGCGCGGCGCGCGGCGTTCGAGCTGAAGCCGAACTCCGTCGTCAATCTCGGCATCGGCATGCCGGACGGCGTCGCCGCGGTGGCGAACGAGGAGAAGATCATCGACCTGATCACGCTCACAGCCGAGCCCGGCGTGATCGGCGGCATTCCGGCGGCCGGCATCGATTTCGGCGCGGCCGTCAACACGCAGGCGATCATCGACCAGCCCAACCAGTTCGATTTCTACGACGGCGGCGGACTCGACGCGGCCTTTCTCGGCCTCGCCCAGGTGGACCGTCACGGCAATCTCAACGTCAGCAAGTTCGGGCCGAAGCTCGCCGGCGCCGGCGGCTTCATCAACATCTCGCAGACGGCGCAGAAGGTGGTCTTCGTCGGCACCTTCACAGCGGGCCGGCTGAAGCTCGACATCGGCGGCGGGCGACTTTCGATCCTCGAGGACGGTCGCGAGATCAAGTTCGTCGATCAGGTCGAACACGTCACCTTTTCGGGCGCGGAGGCGGTGAAAAGCGGGCGGCCGATTCTCTACGTCACCGAGCGCTGCGTCTTCGCGCTGCGGCCGGGCGGGCTCGAACTCACCGAGGTCGCGCCCGGCGTCGACATCGAGCGCGACATTCTGGCGAAGATGGCGTTCCGGCCGCGGATCCCGCGCGATCCGGCGCTGATGGACGCGCGCATCTTCACAGACGGGCCGATGGATCTGCGCGCCGCGCTGCTCACCATCCCGCTCGACCAGCGCTTCGTCTTCGATCCGGAACAGAACCTGTTCTTCGTCAATCTGGAGCGCTTCGCGGTGCGCTCGAAGGCGGATGTCGAGGCGATCGGCCGCATGGCCGAGCGCAAGCTCGCGCCGATCGGCCACAAGGTCTACGCCATCGTCAACTATGATCACTTCTCGATCACGCCGGAGCTGCTCGACGACTATGCGGCGATGGTGCGCTCGCTCTACGACCGCTTCTATTCCGGCGCCTCGCGCTACACGACGAGCGGCTTCCTGCGCATGAAGCTCGGCCAGTCGCTGGAGGGGCGCGGCGTCTCCCCGCACATCTTCGAAAGCGCGGAAGAAGCGGCGGCGGACTGGCGGCACGAGGCGGCGGAGACGTGACGGGCGCCGGGGCGGCGCCCTATAGAGCGCGGCGATGCCGCTCTTTCCATCCCTCCTCGTCGTCGCCGCCGCCGCCGGCCTGACCGCGCTGCTGATCCTCCTGCTGACGCCGGCGATGGCGCGCTACGCCATGGCGCGGCCCTCGGCGCGCGGGCTGCACACGCGGCCGACGCCGCAGGGCGGCGGCATCGCCATCATGATCGCGGTTGCGATCGTCTGCGGCCTCGCCGCCGTCGCAGCGGGCTGGGGCGGGGTCGAGATGCGGCCGCTGGCGATCGCGCTGGCGGCGGCCGGCGGCCTCGCCGTCCTCGGCGCCATCGACGACATCCGGCCGCTGCATCCGGCGCCGCGCTTCCTGGCGCAGTTCGCGCTGGTCGGCCTCGTCATCGCCGTGCTGCCGCAGGGCCGGCTGTTCGGCGACGCGCTGTCGCCGCTCGCGCAGGGCGCGCTGCTGCTCGTGGCCGGCGTGTGGTTCGTCAATCTCGTCAACTTCATGGACGGGATGGACTGGATGACGGTGGTCGAGATGGCGCCGCTCGCCGTGGTCATCGCCGGCGCCGCGGCGCTCGGCGCGGTCCAGCCGCATGTCGGCCTGCTGGCGCTGGCGCTGCTCGGCGGCGTCATCGGCTTTGCGCCGTTCAACGCGCCGGCGGCGCGGCTGTTTCTCGGCGATGTCGGCTCGCTGTCGATCGGGCTGATCGCCGGCTACGGCCTCGCCTGCCTGGCGCTGTCCGGCCATCTCGGCGCGGCGCTGATCGCGCCGGCCTATTACCTGATGGACTCCGGCTACACGCTGGCGGCGCGGGCGGCGCGCGGCGAGAAGGTGTGGATCGCCCATCGCACGCATTTCTATCAGCGCGCGGCGACCGGCGGCATGAGCGTGCGTCAGGTGCTGGCGCGGGTGGCGGCGCTCAACCTGCTGCTCGCCGCGCTGTCGCTGGCGGCGATCGTCCGCGACGACTGGCGCTTCACGCTGGCGGCGCTGATCGTCGCGCTGGCGGGGACGACGGCGACGCTCAGGCGCCTCGCACGCGGCGCCTAGCGCCGGCGGGCCTGCGCCAGATCGGTGACGACGGCGCTGGGCTGCGCCTCGGCCAGGCTGACGGCGCGGCGGCCGAAGGCGGGGATCGCCTCGCCGAGAATCGCCTCGGCGCCAGCCCGATCGCCGGCGCGGGCGCAGCGCTCGAGGTCGGCGAGCCAGCGCTCCATGCGGGCGCGATCCACCGGCGGAGTGCGCGCCGCGGTGACGCCGGGCACGCCGATATCGACCGCCGGCTCGTCGGCGGCGAACAGATGCTCGTTCAGACGCTCGCCGGTCCGGGCGCCGGTGAAGACGATCTCGATGTCCTTGTCCGGCTCGAAGCCGGCGAGGCGGATCATCCGCCGCGCCAGATCGACGATGCGGGCGGGCTGGCCCATCTTGAGCACGTAGACCGAGGCGGCGGCGCCTTCGGCATGCGTCGGCGCGACGGCGTTGGCGGCGGCGGTGAGCACGAGGTCGCAGGCCTCGCGCACCGTCATGAAGTAGCGCACCATATCCGGATGGGTGACGGTGACCGGCCCGCCGCGGGCGATCTGCGCCTTGAACTTCGGCACGACCGAGCCGACCGAGCCGAGCACGTTGCCGAAGCGCACCGAAATGAGCCGGCGGCGGCCCGCGGCGCGCGCCTCGGCGTCGGCGAGCTGCACATACATTTCGGCGAAGCGTTTTGTGGCGCCGAGCACCGAGACCGGATCGACCGCCTTGTCGGTGGAGATCATCACCACGGCGGCGGCGCCGCGCGCGGCGTCGGCGACGTTGCGGCTGCCGACGATGTTGGTCTTGACGCCCTCGGCCCAGTCGCGCTCGAGGAAGGGCAGCTGCTTCAGCGCGGCGGCGTGGAAGACGAGATCGGGCGCAAAGGAGTCGCACAGCGCGGCGAGGCGATCGCGATCGCGCACGTCGGCAAGCGCGCCCTCGATGCGGGTTTGCGAGCGGTGCTCCTCGAGCGCCTCGAGGATGGCGTGCAGCGCGGGTTCTGAATTCTCGACGATCATCAGCTGCGCCGCGCCGAAGGCGACGACGCGATGGCAGATTTCCGAGCCGATCGAGCCGCCGCCGCCGGTCACCAGCACGCGCCTTCCCTGCAGCGCGGCGGCGAGGCGCGGCCGGTCGACCTCCACCGAGGGGCGGAACAGGAGGTCCTCGATCTCGACCGGGGCGAGCGCCGCCTGATCCTCCGACTCCTCCAGCGTCTGCATGCGCAGCAGCGCGATGCCGAGCTTGCGGGCGGTGGCGAGCAGCCGCTCGGACTCCTCGTCCGGCGTGAATTCGCTCGGCGCAAAGATCAGCCGCGTGATCGGCAGATTGTTGTCGTTCGACTCGGCGACGACGCGCTCGAGCTCGCCATAGTCGCCGAGCACCTGCACGCCGCGGATGGCGAGGCCGAGATCGGAGGCGCGGGGCGAGAGCACGCCGCGCGCGGCGAAGCGCTTGCGCAGGCCGCTCTCCAGCGCCCTCAGCACGATCTCCGCCTCGGCCGGGCGGCCCAGCACCAGCGCATTGGCGACGGCGCCGCGGTCGGCGGGCCGGCGCGACTGCACATATTTGAGGTAGCGGTAGGCGAGGCGCGGGCCGCCGAGCAGAAACATCTGCAGGACCCAGTAGAGGAAGGCCGCCTTCTCGCCGAACAGGAAGCGCGGATTGAGCCCGCGGGCGACGAAGGCGTAGTCGACGACGAGCAGCGCCACCGCCAGAAAGCTCGCCGCCTTGAAGATGTTGAACAGATCGGGCAGCGAGGCGAAGCGCCATTTCGAGCGGTAGAGGCCGAAATGGCGATAGGCGATCGCGGCCAGCACGAGCAGGATCGGCAGCGCCGCCGCGAAGGCCGAGAGCCGCGGCTCGATCTCGCGCAGCGGCCAGCGCAGGAAGACGCTGAGGGCGAAGGCCAGCGCCGTCATCGCCAGATCGTGGACGATGATGGTGATCCGTTTGAGGTGGATTCCGAACACTTTTCCGCCTGCGCCGCCCCGGGACGGCGCCCATATAGACCGAAAGGGCGGCGCGCCGCACCCCCCTTCCGGGCGGCGGCCTCAGCCGGCGGGCGAGGCCGGCGTCGCGGCGACGAGCGGCCCGGTCGGCCCCGGCGCGTGGCGGAAGTTCACGCCGAAGACGCGGTCGAGCGCATCGTCGGCGAAGGCCTCGCCGGTCGGACGGTCGGCGACGAGGCGGCCGGCCTCGAGCAGCAGCAGCCGGTCGGCCGAGCGCAGGGCGAGGCCGACGTCATGCAGCACGGCAAGGACGATGCGGCCGGCCCGCGCCTCGTCGGCGAGCAGGCGCATGACCATCAGCTGGTGCGCCGGATCGAGCGCGGCGACCGGCTCGTCGACCAGCAGCAGTTCGGCCTCGACCGCCAGGGCGCGGGCGAGCAGCACCCGGGCGCGTTCGCCGCCGGACAGCTCGGTGACCGGCCGGTCGGCGATCGGCGTCACGTCGCAGGCCGCCATGACGCGCTCGACGACGGCGCGGTCGGCCGCCGACAGGCGCCCGCCCGGCGCCCCGAACGGCATGCGGCCGAGCGCGACGATGTCGCGCGCCGGCAGCGGCCAGTGCGTCGCGCCGGCCTGCGGCAGCCAGGCGAGGCGGCGGGCGCGTTCGCGGGGAGTCAGGCGGGCGAGATCGACCTCGCCGAGGCGCACGGTCCCGGAGGCGCGGGCGAGGCCGGCGAGCGCGCGCAGCAGCGAGGTCTTGCCCGCCCCGTTCGGCCCCAGCGCGACGAGGAATTCGCCGGGCGCGGCGACGAAGGACGCCTCGCTCAAGGCAGGGCGGCCGCCGAGCGCGACCGACAGGCGCTCGACGACGAGCGCGCCGCGCGCCGTCACGGCCCCTCCTCCGCAAAGCCGGACCGGCGGGCGAGGATCAGCCACAGGAACAGCGGCACGCCGAGCAGGGCGGTCAGCACGCCGACCTTGATCTCGCCGGTCGCCGGGATCAGCCGCACGGCGACGTCCGCGGCGGTGAGCAGCGCCGCGCCGATCACGGCGGACGGAACCAGAGCGCGCGCCGGATCGCCGCCGACGAGCGCGCGGGCGAGATGCGGGGCGACGAGTCCGACGAAGCCGATCGCCCCCGACACCGCGACGCCGGCGCCGACGCCGATGGCGACGCCGGCGACGGTGATCAGGCGCAGCCGCGCGACGTCGACGCCGAGGCTGGCCGCCGCCTCCTCGCCGAGGGTCAGGGCGCGGTAGTCGTCGGCGCGCGACAGCAGCAGCAGGGCGGCGAGGGCGAGGAAGGGCGCGCTCAGCGCGACATGGCGCATCGAGCGATCCTCGAACGAGCCCATCAGCCAGAACACGATCTCGGTGACGGCGAAGGGGTTCGGCGACAGGTTGATGACCAGCGAGGTGGCGGCGCCGGCCAGACTCGACAGCGCGAGGCCTGCGAGGATCAGCGTGACGAGGCCGGCGCCGCGGCCGGCGACGAGAATCAGCGCGGCGACCGAAAGCCCCGCGGCCGCCATGGCGGCGAGCGGCAGGGCGAAGGACACCGCGCCGGCGAAGCCGAGATAGAGCACGATCACCGCGCCGAGCGCGGCCGCCTGCGGCGCGCCGAAGATCGCCGGCTCGGCGAGCGGATTGCGCAACAAGCCCTGCATCGCCGCGCCGCAGAGGCCGAGGGTCGCGCCGATCGACAGCGACAGCAGGAGCCGCGGCAGTCTGATCTCGCGGACGATGAGGCCGGCGACGCCCTCGCCCGAGACGAGGCCGCGCAGCGCGTCGGCGAGCGGCAGGCGCGCCGCCCCGACCGACAAAGAGGCGAGGGCGAGAGCCGCCAGACCGGCGAGCGCCATGAGCGCGACCGCGGCGCGTGCGGAGGCGCCGCGGTCGCGCCGGCTCCCCAGGTCGTCTGCAACCC
>JAEULW010000270.1 GCA_016793505.1 Methylobacteriaceae bacterium
GGCTGCGGACTTTGCGGCGGCGCGGGTCTCCGCCTCTTTCCTGGCGGACTTGCCCGCCGCTCCGGCCTTCGCCGGCGATTTGGTCGTCCTGGTCTTCGTCCCGGCCGATTTGCCGGCGGACCTTGCGGTCGCGGTCCGGCTGGCGGGCTTGGAGGGGGGCTTGCGCGCGGATGCCATCGGTCGAAACTCCTCTCGGCGCCCCGTGGTGGAAACGGGGGCGATCGCCCGGAAAAACGCCCCGGGCCTCAGGACGGACGTCGCCAGCCGGTCGCCGCTCCGGCCGCCTCGCCCGTCACAATCGTCTTCGAATCCGAATCCCGACGCCTCGTCCCCTGCGGGCGGACCGCCGGGGGGTCATGCCGAGATGTCTCGGTCGAGGCCGCAAAAAAACGGCTCCGGTCGCCGGCCGGAGCGTGCGGGGGAAACAGAAGAGCGACTGTTAAGGAAGTGTATATCACACATGACCGGGTTTTGAAAGGGCGCGCAGCCCCGCGCGCCGCCCCGCCCTTGCGGCAGGGTTAACCACGATCTCGCCGGCGCCCCGGCATTTGCCGGAAAACACCCTGTTTTTTCAATCGCCCTGGCCGGGCTCCGGCGAAAACAGCGCCAGTTTGCCGGGCTTGCCGTCGAATTCCTTGGCGTCCGCCGGGGCCTCGCGCTTGACCGTGATATTGGGCCAGGTCTTGGCGTAGTCGGCGTTGAGGGTGAGCCATTTCTCGAGGCCGGGCTCGGTGTCCGGCTTGATCGCCTCGGCCGGGCATTCCGGTTCGCAGACGCCGCAGTCGATGCATTCGTCGGGATGGATGACGAGCATGTTCTCGCCTTCGTAGAAGCAGTCCACCGGACACACTTCCACGCAGTCCATGTACTTGCACTTGATGCAGTTTTCGACGACGACGTAGGTCATGGCTCCTCCGGGGCGGGCCCCGGCCTCGCTGCGCCGCCGGGCGCGGGCGGGCTTGCCGGCGGTTGCTAGCCGCTTTGCGCGCGCGGCGCAAGGACGCCGCCCGGCGCCGCGGCTTCGTCGCCGGCGCCCAGCGTTTCGTAGAGTGTCTGCGCCTCGGGCGCGGGCCCGCGCCGCTCGGCGAGGCGAGCTATGCGCAGGACGCGCACCTGACGATCGAGCGCAATGGTCAGCACGTCGCCAGGCCGGACGCCGCGGCCGGCCTGCTCGACCCTTTGCCCGTTGACCCGCACATGACCCGACGTCGCCAGCTTCTGCGCCAGCGACCGGGTGCGCACGACGCGCGCGTGGAACAGCCAGAGATCGAGCCGCTGGCGCCCGGCCGCGGATTCGGCGGGCGGCGTCGGGCGGCTCACTCCCGCCCTTCGAGCTTCGCCTTCAGCGCGGCGAGCTTGGCGAAGGGCGAATCGGGATCGGGCTGCCGGTCGCGACGCGGCGGCTCGCTGCTGAAGGTCGCCCGTCCGCCGGGACGATCGTCACGGCGCGGGCCGCGCTCCTCCCTTTCGGGACGCCCGTCGCGGCGCGGACCCTTCGGACGGTCGCCTTGCGGCCGGTCGCCGCGCGGACGCTCGCCTTGCGGACGCTCCCCTTGCGGACGCTCCCCTTGCGGACGCTCCCCTTGCGGACGCTCCCCTTGCGGACGCTCCCCGTGCGGACGCTCCCCTTGCGGCCGCGCCCCCTGCGGGCGAGCGCGCCCGCCGTCCCGTCGCTCGCCATGCCGTCCCTCGCGCCGCGGCGGACGGCCCTCGCGTCGCGCCTCGCCCTCGCCGGGCGCGCCGGCCGGGCGCGCTTCGGCGGCGACGGCGGGCGCCGCCTCGCCGTCGCGTCGGCGCTCCGGCCGCCGGTCGGGACGCCGGCCCTGTCGCCCTTCTGGACGGCGGCCGTGCTGGTGATGGCGATGCGGCCGCCAGACCTCGATCAGAACATCCTCGACCGCGGGCGCTTCGGCGACGACAGCCTCCGGCTCGGCCGGCGTTTCCGGCGCGCCGTCGGGCGCGGCGTCGGCCGTGATCGCCTCCGGCGCCGCGTCGACCGGCGGCTCGACCGGCGCGGCCGCCTCGGCGGCGGGCGCCTCGGCCTCGACGACGGCGGGCGTGGGCGCTTCCGCCTCCGGCGCGGGCGCTTCGACGTCGGCGACGTCGGCCGACGCGTCGGCGGCGACCGTCTCGCCTTCGCCGGGCGCGTCCGTCGTCGCCTCGCCCTCCGGCGCCTCGGCCGGCTTCGGCTTGATCGGCTCGACCGGCGCCGGCGCCAGCAGCGGCACGGTGATCGCCGGCCCCTTGCGTTTCTCCACGGCATAGCCGAGCGAACGCAGGATGTTGGCGAAATCCTCCCCGGAGCAGCCGGCGAGCGAGGTCATCGCCACCGTGACGACGAAGCCGTCGCCATCCGCCGCGCCGGCCGGCGGCGTCCCCGCCGTGACGCCGGGACGGTAGGCGATCGCCGGGCGGATCAGGTCGGCGAGTCGCTCCAGAATGTCGACGCGCACCGCCCGCCCGCCGCCGACGCGGAAGCCGGCGGCCCGGTAGAGGCCTTTGGGCGCATCCGCGTCCGGCGCGGCGAAGGAGGTGCGCCCCGAGGCCGCCAGATGCGGCACTTCGTCGAACCCCTTCATCTGCTCGACGCCGCCATGCTTGAGCGCCCAGAGCTGCGCGGCGAGCGCCCGCGGCGCCGGCTTCAGAAGCGCCGGCAGATAGATGTGATAGGCGCCGAAACGCACGCCGAGCTTGCGCAGCGCGGCGCGCGCGTCCTGATCGAGACCACGCACCTCCTCGGCGACGCGGGCCCGGTCGAGCACGCCGAGCGACTCGGCGATCTGATAGGCGAGGCCGCGGGCGACGCCCTCGAGCCCCTCGCCCTTCTCGAGCTCGAGCAGCGGCCCGAGCCGCTTCGTCACCAGCTGCGCCAGCCACAGATCGAGCCGGCGCTGCACCTTCTCGAGCGCCGCGCCGGACAGCTGTTCGTCGGCCAGCACCTGCACGCGTGGGCCGAGCAGCTTGTCGCCCGCCGCGATCTTGCCGACGATCTCGCCGAGCCAGCGCACGGCGCCGTCATTGGCGAGCGCGAAGGCGTCGTCGACCGCCTGATGCACGCGCTCGGCGCGCGCCTCGATCTCGCCGGCCAACGCCTTCTGCGCCGCCGCATTGAGCGCGCGCGCCGCCTCGCCCGAGGCCTGCGGATCGGGCGTGAAGCGGAAGCCGTGCAGCTGTCCGACGTGCTGGCCCTCGACGATGACGTCGCCGCCGGCGTTGATCTGGGCATCGAGCATCGCGTTCTCTCTCAGGCGGCGCATCAGCACGCTCGTCCGCCGGTCGACGAACCGTTGGGCGAGACGCTCGTGCAGGGCGTCGGACAACCTGTCCTCTACCTGACGCGCGAGACCCTGCCAATGCGCGGGATCGCCGAGCCAGTCCGGCCGGTTGGCGATGTAGGTGCAGGTCCTGACCTGGGCGATGCGCCGCGACAGCGCGTCGATGTCGCCGTCGACGCGGTCCGATCCGAACAGCTGCGCCGCGAACCAGTCGTCCGGAATGCGCCCGGCGCGCACGACGAAACGATACACGGAGAGCGCCAGCTCGGCGTGAGCGGCCGGAGAAACCTTCCGATAATCAGGAATCTGGCAGGCGTCCCACAGGCGCGCGACGTCGGCCGGCGTTTTCGCCTCGCGCCGCACGCGCTCGTCATGGGCGGCGATGTCGAGCACCATCACGTCCTCGGCGAGCGGGGCGCGCGTCAGCCCGTCCTCGCGCGGCAGGCGCTCGAGCGACTGCTGCAGCCGCTCGATCGAGGAAAAATCGAGATCGGCGTTGCGCCACTGCAACGTCCGCACGGCGTCGAAACGATGCTCCTGCAGGCGCTCGACCAGCTCCTCGTCGAAGGGCGGGCAGCGCCCCGTCGTGCCGAATGTCCCGTCCCGCTGGTTGCGCCCGGCGCGTCCCGCGATCTGGCCGAATTCGGCCGGCGTCAGCCGCCGGTGCTGCCAGCCGTCGAACTTGCGGTCGGCGGCGAAGGCGATGTGATCGACGTCGAGATTGAGCCCCATGCCGATCGCGTCGGTGGCGACGAGATAATCGACCTCGCCATTCTGGTAGAGCTCGACCTGGGCGTTGCGCGTGCGCGGGCTGAGCGCGCCGAGAACGACGGCGGCGCCGCCGCGCTGGCGGCGGATCAGTTCGGCGATGGCGTAGACGTCCTCGGCCGAGAAGGCGACGATCGCCGAGCGTCGCGGCAGACGCGTCAGCTTGCGGTCGCCGGCGAAGGCGAGGCTCGACAGGCGCGGACGCTCCGTCACATGCGCGCCGGGCATCAGTTCGACGATGATGTCGCGCATCGTGCCGGCGCCGATCAGCAGCGTCTCGTCGCGGCCCCGCCGGTTCAGCAGCCGATCGGTGAAGACATGGCCGCGGTCGAGATCGGCGGCGAGCTGCACCTCGTCGATCGCCACGAAGGCGACGTCGAGATCGCGCGGCATCGCCTCGACGGTGGAGATCCAGTAGGCGGGCTGGGCCGGCTTGATCTTCTCCTCGCCGGTGATCAGCGCGACGCGCTCCGGCCCGGCCTTCGCGACGACGCGATTGTAGACCTCGCGCGCCAGGAGCCGCAGCGGCAGGCCGATCGCGCCCGAGGAATGCGCCAGCATCCGCTCGATGGCGTAATGGGTCTTGCCGGTGTTGGTCGGGCCGAGCAGCGCCGTGACGCCGCGGGCGCGGGCGGCGCGGTCGAGAGTCCGGCGATTGGGCAGGGAGACGTTCATGAATCCGGCGCGGCGGGCTTCCGCCTTGCGCCCAGATATAGGACGGCCGGAGCCGCGCGGCGACCCGTGGGCGCCCGCCGTCCCCAGACGACGCGGTCAGCGCCGCGCCGCCAGCGCCGCCCCGGCGAGGCCGAGCCAGCCGGCGATCGTCAGCCCGCCGCCGAGCGGCGCCGCCATCGGAAACAGCCGCGCCCCGGCCGTCGCCCTGAGCGCCAGATCGGCGGCGAACAGCCCGACGCCGAGCGCCATCGCCGCCAGCGCGAGGCGGGCGGCGCCATCGCGCAGAAGGCCGGCCTTGCGCGCCGCCGTGCCCGCGATCAGCGCGGCGGCGTGGAACAGCAGCATCTGGCCGGCTGTCGTCGCTGTTGCGCCGGCGGCGTGCGTCCCCGCCGCCATCAGCGCCACCCCCGCCGCGCCGTAGAGCGCGGCGATCGCCAGGAGAAGCTGCGCAGCCGTCACTCGGCCGCCCGTTTCAGCTCCGGCAGGGCGCAGCCCGCGGCCGCCGGCTCGGCCGGCGTCAATGGCAGGCCGAGCGTCGTCCACACGTCGACCAGCGCCTCGACCAGCGTCACGATCATCGCATCGTCATGCAGCGGCGTCGGCGTGATCCTCAGCCGCTCGGTCCCGCGCGGCACGGTCGGATAGTTGATCGGCTGGATGTAGATGGCGTGGCGCTCGAGCAGCAGATCGCTCGCCGCCTTGCATGTCTCGGCGTCGCCGACGAACACCGGCACGATGTGCGACGGATTCTCCATCACCGGCAGGCCGGCGGCGGCCAGCGCGTGCTTGGTCATGCGCGCCTGGCGCTGATGCGCCGTGCGCAGATCGGGCCGCTGTTTCAGCAGCCGGATCGAGGCGCGCGCCGCCGCGCACACCGCCGGCGGCAACGCCGTCGAGAAGATGAAGGCCGGCGCATGGCTGCGCACTGCGTCGATCAGCGCCGCGTCGCCGGCGATGTAGCCGCCGAGCACGCCGAACCCCTTGGCCAGCGTGCCCTCGATGACGTCGATGCGGTCCATCACGCCGTCGCGTTCGCAGACGCCCGCGCCGCGCGCGCCGTAGAGGCCGACGGCGTGGACCTCGTCGATATACGTCATCGCCCCGTATTTTTCAGCGAGATCGGCGATCGCGACGATCGGCGCGATGTCGCCATCCATCGAATAAAGGCTCTCGAAGACGATCAGCTTGGCCCGCTCGCGCGGCTCTGCGGCGAGCAGCTCTTCCAGATGCGCGACGTCGTTGTGGCGCCACACTTTGCGCTCGCAACCGGCGCGGCGCACGCCCTCGATCATCGAATTGTGATTGAGCCCGTCCGACAGGATCAGGCAGTCCGGCAGCAGCTGGGCGATCGTCGAGATGCCGGCGAGGTTGGAAATCCAGCCCGAGGTGAAGACCAGCGCGGCTTCCTTGCCGTGCAGATCGGCGAGCTCGGCCTCGAGCTCGACCATCGCCCGGCTGGTGCCCGAGATGTTGCGGGTGCCGCCGGCCCCGGCCCCGAAGCGGCCGGCCGCGTCCTGCATCGCCGCGATCACCTCGGGATGGCGGCCCATGCCGAGATAGTCGTTCGAGCACCAGATCGTCACCGGCCGGCGCTCGCCCGCCGCGTCGCGTCGCCCGGCATGGGGAAATCGCGCCGCCTCGCGCTCCAGTTCGCAGAAGACGCGATAGCGCCGCTCGTCCTTGAGACGATCGACCGCCGCCTGAAATGTCGCCCGGTAATCCATGTCGCCGACCGCTCCTGCGTCCCGATCAGATGGCGCCAGAATGCGGCAAATTCAGTCCCGCGCCTTGCCCAAGATCAAGCCGGTCTTTCGCCGCATGGCGGCGCGCAGGCCCCGCCGCGACCGGCTTGCATACGTAGTCACCTTCTGCGAAGCTGTGATTGCGGGCGCCGCAGGCGCCCCGGGGGCGGGAGACGCGATGATCCGGCATCTGAAGACGGCCAAACCGCAATCCGAGCGCGCCGAGGACGACGCGAAGGTGCGGGCCCAGGTCGAGGCCATCCTCGCCGACATCTCCGCCCGCGGCGACGCGGCGGTGCGCGAGCTGTCGGTGAAATTCGACAGATACGACCCACCCGCCTTCCGTCTGAGCGAGGCTGAGATCGAGGCGGCGATGGCCGCGGTGTCGAAGCGCGATCTCGACGACATCCGCTTCGCCCAGGCGCAGGTGCGCAATTTCGCCGAAAAGCAGAAAGCGACGATGACCGATCTCGAGGTCGAGACGCTGCCCGGCGTCGTCCTCGGCCATCGCCACATCCCGGTGCAGTCCGTCGGCTGCTACGTGCCCGGCGGCAAGTATCCGATGGTCGCCTCGGCCCACATGAGCGTCGTGACGGCGAAGGTCGCCGGCGTGAAGCGCGTCGTCGCCTCCGCTCCGCCGCAAGGCGGCATGCCGCATCCGGCGATCGTCGCGGCGATGCACATGGGCGGCGCCGACGAGATCTACTGCCTCGGCGGCATCCAGGCGGTCGGCGCCATGGCGCTCGGCACGGCGACCATTGCCCCGGTCGACATGCTGGTCGGCCCGGGCAACGCCTTCGTCGCCGAGGCCAAGCGCCAGCTCTTCGGACGGGTCGGCATCGATCTCTTCGCCGGACCGACCGAGACCATGGTGATCGCCGACGATACGGTCGACGGCGAGATCTGCGCCACCGATCTGCTGGGACAGGCCGAACACGGGATCAATTCGCCGGCCGTGCTGATCACCAATTCTGAGAAGCTGGCGCGCGCCACCATGGCCGAGATCGAGCGCCTCCTGCAGATTCTGCCGACCGCCGGCGCGGCGGCGGCGAGCTGGCGCGACTATGGCGAGGTCATCCTCTGCGACAGCTACGACGAGATGCTCGCCGAGGCCGATCGCATCGCCTCCGAACACGTGCAGGTGATGACCGACCGCGACGACTGGTTCCTCGCCAACATGCAGAGCTATGGCGCGCTGTTTCTCGGCGCCCGCACCAATGTCGCCTATGGCGACAAGGTGATCGGCACCAACCACACGCTGCCGACCAGGCGCGCCGGCCGCTACACCGGCGGCTTGTGGGTCGGCAAGTTCATGAAGACCCACACCTACCAGAAGGTGCTGACCGACGAGGCCTCGGCCCTCGTCGGCGAATATTGCTCGCGCCTGTGCATGCTCGAGGGCTTCGTCGGCCACGCCGAGCAGGCCAATGTGCGCGTGCGCCGCTACGGCAAGCGCAACGTCGCCTACGGCGCGGCCGCCGAATGACGGCTGCACGCCTGCCGCGGACGCCCTCCTTCCGGCTCGACGGACGCAAGGCGCTCGTCACCGGCGCCTCGCGCGGCATCGGCCTCGCCTGCGCCGTCGCGCTGGCCGAGGCCGGCGCGCATGTCGTCTGCGCCGCGCGCGGCGTCGCCGATCTCGACGCCGCCGTCGCCGCGATGCGCGCGGCCGGCCTGTCGGCTGAGTCTGCGCCGCTCGACATGGACGACAAGGCGGCGGTCGACGCGCTCATCGCCGGGCTCGGCCCGCTCGACGTCGTCGTCAACTCCGCCGGCATCGCCCGGCACGGACCTGCGCTCGACAAGAGCGAGGAGGATTACGACGCGGTGATGCGCACCAATGGGCGCGCCGCCTATTTCCTCTCCGTCGCCGCGGCGCGGTCGATGCGCGCGCATGCCCGTCGCGGTTCGATCATCCACATCTCCTCGCAGATGGGTCACGTCGGCGGCGTCGACCGCACCGTCTATTCCGCCTCCAAACACGCCGTCGAGGGCATGGTGAAATCGATGGCGATCGAATGGGGCAAGCAGGGGATTCGCATCAATACGGTCTGCCCGACCTTCATCCGCACCGCCTTCACGCAATCGACCTTCGACAATCCCGAGCGGCTCGCCTGGATCCTGTCGAAGATAAAGCTCGATCGCGTCGGCGAGGTCGAGGACGTGATGGGCGCGGTGGTGTTCCTCGCCGGCGACGCCGCCGCGATGATCACCGGCGCAAGCCTGCTCGTCGACGGAGGCTGGACGGCGGGCTGATCCGCCGCGCGCAACGATTGGACAGCGATCAACGCAGGAAGGCCAGAACATGACGCCGCAAGAGATGGAAAAGAGGATCGTCCGCTATGGCGATCTCAAGCCCTGCCGCACCGCCTTCATCGACGCCCACACGCCGGGCTCGAACCAGAAGGAGAATTTCACCATCATCGGCGCCGGCGTCTCGGAAGCGGCGGACCAGCACGTCCACATCCGCGAGACGCCGGGCTTCAACATCGGCGCCGCCGGCCAGCCGCCGAAGTGCCGCAACTCGCTGCATTCGCACCGCACCGCCGAAGTCTTCTTCGTCCTGAAAGGGCGTTGGCGCTTTTTCTGGGGCCGCTGGGGCAAGGCCGGCGAGGTGACGCTCGAGGAAGGCGACATCTTCAACATTCCGACCGGCATTTTCCGCGGCTTCGAGAACATCGGCACGGATTACGGGATGATCATGGCGATCCTCGGCGGCAACGACGCCGGCGGCGGCGTGATCTGGGCGCCGCAGGTGATCACCGACGCCAAGGATCACGGCCTCGTGCTCGGCGCCAATGGCCGCCTCTACGACACCAAGAAGGGCCAGTCTCTGCCCGAAGGCGTCAAGCCGATGCCGCTGCTCACCGACGAGCAGCTCGCCGCCTATCCGGAAGTGCCGGTCGACAAGGTTATCCCCGGCTATGTCGCGCGCTACTGGGACATGATGGCGCTGGCGGCGAAGCAGCCTGTCAAGGTGATCGGCCCCGACGCGCTGCTGCGCGACCGGCCCGGCTTCGAGGTCGATTTCGTCACCCGCGGCTCGCTGCCCGATAGCCCCTATTCGACGCCGCGCCACGAGGTGCTGATGCCGGTGCGCGGCCATTGGCGGTTGAGCTGGCAGGGCGGCGAGACGACGCTCAACCCCGGCGACACCTGCGCCGTGCCGCCCGGCCTGCCGCATGCGCTCGCCCCCTCGATGACCGGCGAGGCGAGCTGCTACCGCATTCGCAACACCGACGATCCGGCCGGCCCGACCTGGCGTCCGAACTGAGAGCGCAAACACGATGGCGACGATCGCAACCACCCATGTCGGCTCGCTGCCGCGCTCGGCGATCGTCGCCGATCTCTTGTTCGGCCGCGAGAAGGGCCTGCCCTTCGACGCGGCCGCCTATGACGAGACGATGACGCGGGCCACCGCCGCGATCGTCGCCCGCCAGAAGCAGGCCGGCGTCGATCTGCCCTCCGACGGCGAGACCTCGAAAATCTCCTACGCCACCTATGTCAAGGACCGGCTCACCGGCTTCGACGGCGACAGCCCGCGCGATCCGCCGCAGGATCTCGAGGACTATCCCGGCTTTTTGAAGAAGCTGGCGAGCGCCGGCGGCACGCCGCAGTATCGCCGTCCGCGCTGCGTCGGGCCGATCGCTGTCAAGACGCTCGAACCGCTGCACAAGGACATCGCCGCGATGAAAGCGGCGATGGCCGCCGCCGGCTATGCGCAAGGCTTCATGAACGCCGCCAGCCCCGGCGTCATCGCGCTGTTCCAGCCCTCCGACTATCACGCCAGCCTCGACGCCTATCTCGCCGACATCGCCGAGGGGATGCGCGCCGAATACGAGGCGATCGTCGCCGCCGGCCTGATCCTGCAGATCGACGCGCCCGATCTCGGGCTCGGCCGCCACATGATGTACAAGAAGCTCGACGAGGCGGATTTCCTGAAACGCGCCGAACTGCATGTCGAGGTGCTGAACCATGCGCTGCGCAACGTGCCGCGCGATCGCGTGCGCATGCATGTGTGCTGGGGCAACTATGAAGGCCCGCACACCCGCGACGTCGCGCTCGCCGCGGTTCTGCCGGCGCTGCTGAAGGCCAAGCCCGGCGCGCTGCTCTTCGAGGGCGCCAATCCGCGCCACGCCCATGAATGGACGGTCTGGCGCGAGACGAAGCTGCCCGACGATCTGGTGCTGATCCCGGGCTGTCTCGATTCGACGACCAACTTCGTCGAGCATCCCGAACTTGTCGCCCAGCGGCTCGAGCGTTACGTCGCAGCCGTCGGCGTCGAGCGCGTCATCGCCGGGACCGATTGCGGCTTCTCGACCTTCGCCGGCTTCGGCGTCGTCGATCCTGACATCGCCTGGGCCAAGCTCGACAGTCTGCGCCGCGGCGCCGATCTCGCCGCCCGCCGCGCCGCGGGGCGATGACGCCGCTCGTCCTCGTCCCCGGAATGCTCTGCGACGCGCGTCTGTTCGCGCCGCAGCTCGCCGCCTTCGCCGGCGAACGCGACTGCCGCGTCGCCGATCTGACGCGCGACGACGCCATCGAGGCCATGGCGCGGCGCCTGCTCGACGACGCGCCGGCCGGGCGCTTCGCGCTCGCCGGCCTGTCGCTTGGCGGCATCGTCGCGATGGAGGCGGCGCGGCTCGCGCCGCAGCGGATCGAGCGCCTCGCGCTGCTGGCGACAAATCACCGCGCCGCGACGCCCGACTTCATCGCCGCCCGCCGCATTCAGATCGAGGCGGCGCGCGCCGGCGCTCTCCGCCGCATCGTCGTCGACGAGATGAAGGCCAACTATCTCGGCGAGGCGGCCTCGGCCGACGCGGCGCTGCGAGGGCTCGTCGTCGACATGGCGCTCGACGCCGGCTTCGAGGTTTTCGAACGCCAGTCGCTCGCCCTGTTCGGGCGTCGCGACCAGTCCGACACCCTCGCCGCCTATGCCGGCGCGTTGCTGATCGTCGCCGGCCGCGAGGATGCTCTCTGCCCGCCGGCGACGCATCGCGCCATGGCGGCGCTGGCGCCGGCGGCCCATCTGGTCGTGATCGAGGGCAGCGGCCATCTCGTCACGCTCGAGGCGGCCCCGACGGCGACCGGGCTGATGGCCGAATGGCTCGCCGGCGCCCCGCTCGAGAAGGCGCGCGCCAAGTGAGCGGGCTTGCTACAACAGACGCCGCGGCGGCCTGCGCCGCGCGGAGGACGTGAGGCGATGTCGAAGGGCGGCGTGACCTCGAGCGACGTGGCGAAACTCGCCAAAGTGTCGCAATCCGCCGTCAGCCGCGCCTTCTCGCCGGGCGCCAGCGTCTCGGCGGCGACGCGCAAGAAGGTGCTGAAGGCCGCCGAGAAGCTCGGCTACCGGCCGAACGCGCTGGCCCGCGCCATGATCAGCGGCCGCTCCGGCCTCATCGCCGTCGTCGTCGCCTATCTCGACAACCAGTTCTATCCGGTGCTGATCGAGCATCTGTCGCGCGCCCTGCAGGAGAAGGGCTATCAGGTGCTGCTGTTCATGACCGACCCGGGCGACCAGGACACGCTGGTGCAGAAAGTGCTGCAGTTCCAGGTCGAGGCGATCATCATGGCCTCGGCGACGCTCTCCTCCTCGCTCGCCGGGGAATGCGCCAAGACCGGCACGCCGGTTCTCTTGCTCAACCGCTATGTGCCCTCTGCGCCGACCAGCAGCGTCACCAGCGACAATCTGGAAGGCGGCCGCCTGCTGGCGCATTTCCTCGTCGACGGCGGCCACCGCCGCATCGCCTTCATCGCCGGCAACGAGGATTCCTCGACCAGCCGCGACCGCGAGGCCGGCTTCTACCGCGGCCTCGCCGAGCGCGGCGTCGTGCTGTGGCGGCGCGCCGTCGGCGGCTACACCTTCGAGGGCGCAGCCCGCGCCGCGCGCACGCTGTTTGCCAGCGGCGACAGGCCCGACGCCGTCTTCGTCGCCAACGACCACATGGCCTTCGCGGTGATCGACGTGCTGCGCGCCGAATTCGCCCTGACCATTCCCGACGACGTCTCGATCGTCGCCTATGACGACGTGCCCGAGGCGGGCTGGGGCGGCTACCGCCTGACCACCGTCGCGCAATCGGCCGCCGACATGGTGGCCGCCACCGTCGATATCCTGATGGCGCAGATCGACCGCCGCGCGGTGCAGCCGCGCGCCGCGATGATCCCGGCCCGTCTCGTCATCCGCGACTCGGCGCGCATTCCGCCCGGCCGCACCCGCGAACCGGGCCGCTGAAGCCTCCGTCTTTCGACAGCAAGGAAACATCCGCAATGAGCATGCCGGGCTTCGACCCCAAATGGAAAGACCCGCCGGACTACATTCTCGGCATCACCAAGGAGATCTGGGAAGACCGCGGCGTCGCGACTCTGCTGCACTATTACGGCGAGGCCATGCCGGTGCGCTCGCCGGCCTCCGTCGTCGTCGGCAACAAGGGCGTCATCGCCGCCACCATGGCGACGCTGGCGGAATTTCCCGATCGCACGCTGCTCGGCGAGGATGTGATCTGGTGCGAGGCGCCGGGCGGCTTCCTCTCCTCGCATCGCCTGCTCTCCACCGCGACGCATCTGCGCGACGGCATGTATGGCAAGGCGACCGGCAAATCGCTCGTCTACCGCATCATCGCCGACTGCGCGGCGCGCGACAACGCCATCTATGACGAGTGGCTGGTGCGCGATCAGGGCGCCATCGTCCGCCAGATGGGCTGGGAGCCGAAGGCCTTCGCCGTCGACCTCATCGCCCGCGAGGGCGGACCCGAGCGCTGCGTCAGGCCGTTCACGCCGGCGATCGACGTCGCCGGCCCCTACAAGGGGCGCGGCAATGATCATCCAGTCGGCCGGCGCTACGCCGACATCATGACGCGGCTGATGGGCGCCGACCTTGCGCTGATCCCGCGCGAATATGATCGCGCCGCGCAGCTCGAACTGCCGGGCGGCGTCACCGCGCATGGCTGGCCGGCGGCGGACGGATTCTGGATGGGGCTGCGCGCCGCCTTTCCCTCGGCGACCTTCACGATCCATCACTGCATCGGCCGCGAGGATTCGATGCGTCCGCCGCGCGCCGCGTTGCGCTGGTCGCTCGACGGCAAACATGACGGCTGGGGCGCCTTCGGCGCGCCGACCGGCGCGCATGTCCACATCATGGGCATGAGCCACGCCGAATTCGGCCCCTGGGGCCTCAACCGCGAATTCGTGCTCTACGACGAGACGGCGATCTGGAAACAGATCGCCCTGCACACGGGCTGAGCCCCGGAGTGATGTCATCCCCGGCGGCGGCGAAGCCGCCGGGAACGCGATCCGGATTTTTCGACAGGAGTCGCCGCGCTCAGCGCGACAGCTCGCCATATTTCATCTGCGTGCGCAGCGACAGCTCGTCATAGAGCGTCCAGTCGTCGACGATCTTGCCGTCGACGACATGGTAGTGCGACATGCCCATCACCGCGAGGCGATGGCCGGTCGGCGCGCCGAGCACGCCATAGCCGAGATGGTGGCCCTCCATCAGCCAGCGCACGGCGATCTTCTCGCCGCCCTCCTCGCAGGGCACGGAGCAGATGTGCTGGGCCGTGTAGTTGGCGTCGGGAATCGAGCCGACGAGGCCGAGCAGCTGCTGCGTCACCGCGGCCGGGCCGACCATCTCCTTCATCAATGGCCCGTGCCACATGGCGTTGCGCGCATAGACCTTGCGGATCGCCCCGAACATCCGCTTGTTGAACACCTCGTGCAGCCAGGTCAGGCATTCGGCCTCGCTGTCGCTGTGGGCGATCGACACGTCCGCCTTGGTCTCCGGCGGATACTGGCCGTTCAGACGATCATTCTCGCCGACGTCGACGACCGGCAGGCCGCGCTCCAGCAGCGCCCGCGCCTTGTCCGCGGCGATGACATCGGGATCGAGCCCGAGCTGCTTCACGATCGCCATGTTGTCGGCGACGATCCACTCGCGATAGATGCGATTCTCGAACACCATGCAGTCGGCGAAAGTGCGCGAGGTGAAGCTGCGCCCGGTCGGCGGGCCGAAATGCCCGAATTGCGTATGCCGGCCCGTTCCGGTGACCAGATGCGAGGTGTAGAAGCCGTTGACGTCGTCGCCGCGCCAGATCACCTGCGTCGCCATGCCCCGCCGCTCGGGAAAGCTGACGAGGCGCTGGATCGTGTCGCGGACGATTTCCTCGCGCGTGTAGATCGTGCCCAGCGAGGTGTAGACCACCGGATTGTGCGTGTAATGCGTATAGATCAGGCCGACGTCGCGCTCGTCCCAGATCCGGTGCGTGCAGCGCACGATGTAGTCGACGATGTCGGTGTAGCAGTCCTCGAAGCCGGCGAGGCTCTGGCTGCGCGGCCGGTTTGTCGGGGCGAGATCGACATAATCGCGCCGCTCCACCTGCAGCACCTGTTGCTGCGCGGTCGACTTGCGGCTCTCCTCGCGCGCCGCCCGCGGCTGCGCCTTGCCGCCCTTGTCGCTGTCGCTCATCTCGCCTCCCGATGGCGCCGCGCGGCCCGCCTCAGCGCGGCGCGACGGGCGCCTGTTGCAAACGTTCCAGCCGCAGCGCCGCGGCGCGGCGATGCCCTTCGAGCCCCTCGCTGGCGCTCTGCCGCGCCGCCGGCGGCCCGACCGCCGCGACGCCGCGCGCGTCGAGCCATTGATGCGTGCACACCTTGAGGTAGGAGCCGACCCACAGCCCGCCGGTGTAGCGCGCCGCGCCCATCGTCGGCAGCGTGTGATTGGTGCCGCAGCACTTGTCCGAATAGACGACGCTGGCGAGTTCGCCGATGAACAGCGAGCCGTAGTTGCGCAGCCGCTTCGCCAGCCCGTGCGGATCGGCGCCATGCGCCTGCAGATGTTCGGCGGCGACATGATCGGAATAGGCGATCATCGCCGCCTCGTCAGCGCACAGCGCGATCTCGCCATTGTCGCGCCACGAAACGCCGGCGACGGCCGCCGTGGAGAGGTCGCCGAGCTGGCGATCGACCGCGGCCAGCGTCGCGCGCGCCAGCCGCTCGCTGGTGGTGATCAGGCCGACGCGCGTATGCACGTCGTGCTCGGCCTGCGCCAACAGGTCCGTGGCGATCATCTCGGCGTCGCTCGTCTCGTCGGCGAGGACGAAAATCTCACTCGGCCCGGCGAGCTGATCGATGCCGACCGGCCCGAAAACCTGCCGCTTGGCCTCGTTGACATAGGCGTTGCCGGGCCCGGTGATCTTGTCGACGGCCGGCACGCTCTGCGTGCCATAGGCCATCGCCGCGATCGCCTGCGCCCCGCCGACGCGGAAGATGCGATCCGCGCCGGACAGATGCGCGCCGGCGATCATGGCGCGATGCGCCGTCGGCGGCATGCAGGCGATCGCTTCGTCGCAGCCCGCGACCTTGGCCGGAACGATGGTCATCACCGGGGCCGACAGCAGCGGATAGC
>JAEULW010000301.1 GCA_016793505.1 Methylobacteriaceae bacterium
CGCAGCAGTTCGGGGCGCGCCAGCCGTCGTCGGGCAATCCCTCTGGACTGCCGGGGGCCGACTATCGCGGCACGGCGCAGTCGCCGCGCGGCGCGCCGTCGAACTTCCGCGGCACCGCCCAGAGTCCCCGCGGACAGCAAACCAACACCCGGACGCAGCAGACCCAGCAGCCGACGCAGCAGACGCAGCAGCAGGGGCAGGCCGGGCTTTCGCCGACGCTGCAACGCATGCGCAACGGCCGGCAGAAACAGCAGCAGCAGGAGACGCGGCGGATCGATCCGCGCGACGTCTATCGGCTGGGCGGAACGACCACGCGCGACGGCGGCGGCGGCGGCAGCGACGGCGGCGGCGGTTACTGAGCGGCGTGTCCCGCGGCGGCTCCGCGCGTTAACGGTTCTTCGGCGCCTCAGGTTGCGATTGCGCGACGTCTTGTGGCGCCGGCCGTCGACAGGCGGCGCCGGTAGCGTGAACGCAGCGGCAACGCGGCGCGATCAGCGATTCGTCGGCGATTCGTTCGCGGCGCGTCCCACAGGTTAACGCGGCTCACTCGATCAGGCGGAACTGCAGCAGCAGAGTGCGCTGGATCATCGAGAAATTGTCGTCCGAGATCATCGTCAGGATGGTGCGGCCCTGCGCGTCGGCATGGATGGCGAGGCCCTCCATGTTGTCGATCTCGTGCGCCATCGTCGCCTCGAAGATGTTGACGCCCTGAAGCGTTGCGCCCGGGCGCAGTTCGCCAGCGGCGACGCGGCGCAGGCGGATGGCGACGCCGTCGCTCCAGCGGAAGCGGCGCTCGAGGACAAGCAGGTCGCCGCCGGGCAGGAAGGCGCAGTCCGAGACATCGAAATCGTCGCGCCGGGCGAAGCGGAAATCGCCGGGGCGCGGCCCGCCGATCATCGTTCCGACGGTGTAGGCGGCGCGCCCGTGCGAACGTTCGGCGATCATGATCAGCGCGCCGGCGACCGGGCTCGCCGGGGGCGCGACGGCGAGCGCCTCGATCCCCTTGTTGTCGGGCAGTTTGCGCAGCCAGGCCGGCGCCTCGACCAGCGTGGCGCGCGCCGCCGTTCCTTCCTTGCCGAAATCGCAGCGATAAATCTCGCCGACGCGCTCAAAGCCGATATAGGCGGTCCCGTTCGGGGCGATGGCGAGGGCCTCCGAATCCCAACGCCCGACCCATTGCAGCGGTCTGCCGTTGGCGCCGAGCAGCGGCGCGAGGCGGGTCTGCGCCAGCGCGCTCATCGCGCCGTCCGCCGCCGTCTCGAGCCGGCCGGTCAACCAATAGGCGTTGTCGCTGAGGGCGACGAGATCGCGCCCGCCCGGCGGCATGAACAGGCCGGAAAAGCCGCCGAAATTCGGATCGGGCGAGGACAGGGCGAGGCCGGACAGGAAATGCAGCTGCCCGAAACGCCTCGCCTCCGGCTCGGCGATGGAGAAGCGCGACAGCGGCGCGGCGCGCACCTCGATGTCGCGCGGGTTCCAGGCGCCGGAGCGCAGGCGGGGATTGCCGGTCTGCGAATAGGCGACGGCGCCGAGCGCACTGACGCCGAGCGCGCCGCCGAGCGCCGCGCGCCGGCTGAGGCGCAGCCTCAACGCGCGCCCGCGCTGCGCTGCGGAGCGGCCGCCTTCTTCGCCGGTTTGCCGGGCGTCTTCGCCGGGGCGGCGGCGCGCGGGGCGGGGCGACGCGGCGCCGGCTCGGGCGGGGCGGCGTTCTCGGCGAACAGTTCGGCCAGCTTCTCGGTCATCGCGCCGCCGAGCTCTTCGGCGTCGACGATGGTGACGGCGCGCTTGTAGTAGCGCGTCACGTCATGACCGATGCCGATGGCGATGAGTTCGACCGGCGAGCGCGTCTCGATCTCCTCGATGACGGCGCGCAGATGCCGCTCGAGATAGTTGCCGGGGTTGACCGAGAGGGTCGAATCGTCGACCGGCGCGCCGTCCGAGATCATCATCAGGATGCGCCGCTGCTCGGTGCGGCCGAGCAGGCGCTTGTGCGCCCAGTCGAGCGCCTCGCCGTCGATGTTCTCCTTGAGCAGGCCCTCGCGCATCATCAGGCCGAGATTGCGCCGGGCGCGCCGCCACGGCGCGTCGGCGGCCTTGTAGATGATGTGGCGCAGATCGTTGAGGCGGCCGGGATTGGCCGGCTTGCCGGCCTGCAGCCAGGCCTCGCGCGATTGTCCGCCCTTCCAGTTGCGCGTGGTGAAGCCGAGAATCTCGACCTTGACGCCGCAGCGCTCGAGCGTGCGGGCGAGAATGTCGGCGCAGGTCGCCGCGACGGTGATCGGCCGGCCGCGCATCGAGCCGGAATTGTCGAGCAGCAGCGTGACGACGGTGTCGCGGAAATCGGTGTCCTTCTCGCGCTTGAAGGACAGCGGCTGCTGCGGGTCGATGACGATGCGCACGAGACGGGCGGTGTCGAGGATGCCTTCCTCGAGATCGAACTCCCAGGCGCGATTCTGCTGCGCCATCAGCCGGCGCTGCAGGCGGTTGGCGAGCCGGCCGACGACGTTGGAAAGATTGGCGAGCTGCTTGTCGAGATAGGAGCGCAGGCGCTCCAGCTCCTCGATGTCGCAGAGATCCGCGGCGGCCACTTCCTCGTCGAAGCGCGTCGTGAAGGCCTTGTAGTCGGGCCCGCGATTGGGATCGCCGGCGACGTCGCGGCGGCGGCTCTCGGCGGCCTCGTCGGCGTCGCCCTCCTCGGCGTCTTCGGGAAACTCGCCGGAGGGGGCGTCCATCGCCTCCATCTCGCCTTCGTCCATCTCGTCGCGGGCGCCCTCGACGGCCTGCATGTCCATGGCTTCGCCGGACTCCGACTCGCCGGTCTCGGCGTCGCCCTCGTCGGGCTTGTCGGGCTGGTTCTCGTCGGCGTCGTCGTCGGACTCGGAGTCCGGGTCCATGTCCTGCGCGTCGGCCATGTCGAGGTCGGCGAGCAGCTTGTGGACGATCCTGCCGAAGGCGCGCTGATCGTCGATCGAGCCGGCGAGGCGGTCGAGATCGGCGCCGGCGCGCGATTCCAGATGCTCGCGCCACAGGTCGACCAGCGGGCGCGCGGCGGGCGGAACCGGCTGACCGGTCAGTCGCTCGCGCGCCAGCATGGCGATCGCCTCCTCGATCGGCGCGTCGGCGCGGTCGGTCAGGCCGTCGTAATGGGCGCGCTGGAAGCGATCGTCCTGCATGGCGGCGAGATTGGACGCGACGCCGACCATGCGGCGCGCGCCGATCGATTCGACGCGCGCCTGCTCGACCGCCTCGAACACGGCGCGCCCCGCCTGGTTCTGCGGCATCAGCCGGCGATGCGTCGCCTCGTCATGCACGGCGAGGCGCAGCGCCATCGAGTCGGCATGGCCGCGCACGATCGCCGCCTCGCGGGCCGAGAGCTTTCGCGGCGGCTCGGGCAGGCGGGCGCGGCCGCCCTCGGGCGAGACGGCGAGGCCCGGCTTTTCGGACGCGTAGACGACCTCGAGATCGGGCCGCGCGGCGAGCGCGCGCATCGCCCCTGCGACGGCGCGCTTGAACGGCTCCTGCGGCGGCTCCTTGGACGAGGCGACGGGCTTGCGGTTGGTGGGCGACATGGATGGTCCTGCGCGGGCGGCCAGAAATCCGCGCTTTGCCGGCCCGTGTCAACGCGGGGCGGGGTGGGGCCGGCGATCGCCGGCGCCGACCGGACGCTTCGCCGGCAACCTGACACTCAACGGCAAAGAGGCGACTTATCAGTATCTTGCATAAGTTCTGCCTGGCCCGTCGGCGGGTCTCACACCGCCCCTTCGTCGGGGATCTTCAGCACATGGCCGCAGTGCTTGCAGTGCACGGCGTCGAAATCATGCACCAGCAGCGCGCAGGCCGGGCATTCGAAGCGCACCTTGGGCGGGCGGAAGATGACCTGCAGCAGGCGCAGGAACAGGCTGACGCCGATCACCATGATGACGACCGACAGAAGCCGGCCGGCATTGCCCTGCAGCGTGATGTCGCCATAGCCGGTCGTCGTCAGCGACGTCATGGTGAAATACAGGGCGTCGACATAATTGTTGATGCCCGGATTGCCGTGCTGCGTGACGTAGACGATCGACGAGACGATGAAGATGAAGACAAGCAGGTTCGTCGAGCGCTGGATGACGTCCTCGTAGCGGCGGAACCAGTCGGATTCGGCGCGCAGATCGCGCATCAGATGATAGGAGCGCAACAGGCGCAGCGCGCGGATGACGCGCAGGAAGCCGAGATTCTCGATGAAGGCGGGCAGGATCAGCGAGACGACGACGATCGCGTCTGCGAGGCTCGCCCAGCTCAGGATCATGCGGCGGCGATTGGCGGTGGCGATCAGCCGCGCGCCGAATTCAACGACGATCACGGCGGCGACCGCCAGATCGAGCGGCACGATCCACCAGCCCTCCTCGATCATCGCGGTGACGAGAAACAGCGCGATGGTGGCGAGGTCGAAGGCGACGAGGGCGTAGCGGAAGCGCCGCGCCGCCGGCGCGTCGCCGAAATAGAGCTGCCTGAGCGTCGTCTCCAGACCGCCCGCCATGTCCCTTTACGCGCGCCGCGATCGCTTGCCGATCATGTGCCCCACACTGCTGTCAGCATGCCCTTCGCATCGAGCACTGCCCACATCATGACAGTGCCAGGATGGAACGTGGAGGTTGGCAAGCGCTCGAAAAACATGTCCTTTCCGCCGTCAGGACGCGGGATGACAGATTTCAAGGTGAACCCCGCATGCCAGATAACGTTGAAATTAAGCGACAACCTTTGCCAGCCGTCCATTGTGATCTCCTGTCATCAGGCGATCGCAGCATAGACGCGACATTCCCTCAGTAAACCCGCGCCTTCGGCTCGATGTAGCTGACCTCGTTGGTCATCGTGTAGCTGTGCACCGGGCGGTAGTCGATCGACACGGTGCGCGCCCGGTCGTCGATGCTGGCCAGGGTGTGCTTCATCCAGTTGACGTCGTCGCGCTTGTCGAAGTCCTCGCGCGCATGGGCGCCGCGCGATTCCTTGCGGTTCTCGGCGCCGTCCATCGTCACCACCGCCTGGATGATGAGGTTTTCATATTCGAGCGACTCGATGAGGTCGGAGTTCCAGACCAGCGAGCGGTCGGTGACGCGGATGTCGCCGGAGGCGTCCCAGACCTCGTGGATGAGGCGCTTGCCTTCCTCGAGAGTCGGGCCGTCGCGATAGACGGCGCAGTTGCTCTGCATGACGCGCTGCATCTTGAGGCGCAGGTCGGCCGTCGGCGAGCCGCCATCGGCGTAGCGCAGACGATCGAGCCGGGACAGCGAGAGATCGGCCGAATCGGCGGGCAGATCCGGCTGCTTCTCGCCCGGCGTCACGACGCTGGCGGCGCGCAGGCCCGCGGCGCGGCCGAAGACGACGAGATCGATCAGCGAATTCGAGCCGAGGCGGTTGGCGCCGTGCACCGAGACGCAGGCCGCCTCGCCGATCGCCATCAGGCCGGGCACCACGACGTCGGGATCGCCGTCCTTCTTGCGCAGCACCTCGCCATGATAGTTCGTCGGGATGCCGCCCATGTTGTAATGCACCGTCGGCAGGACGGGGATCGGCTCCTTGGTCACGTCGACGCCGGCGAAGATCTTGGCGCTCTCGGAGATGCCGGGCAGGCGCTCGTGCAGGATCTTCGGGTCGAGATGGTCGAGGTGCAGATAGATGTGATCCTTGCCCTTGCCGACGCCGCGGCCCTCGCGGATCTCCATGGTCATGGCGCGCGAGACCATGTCGCGCGGGGCGAGGTCCTTCACGCTCGGGGCGTAGCGCTCCATGAAGCGCTCGCCGGCGGCGTTGGTGAGATAGCCGCCCTCGCCGCGCGCGCCTTCGGTGATGAGACATCCGGCGCCGTAGATGCCGGTCGGGTGGAACTGCACGAACTCCATGTCCTGCAGCGGCAGGCCGGCGCGCAGCACCATGGCGCCGCCGTCGCCGGTGCAGGTGTGCGCCGACGTCGCCGAGAAATAGGCGCGGCCATAACCGCCGGTGGCGAGGATGGTCATCGCGGCGCGGAAGCGGTGGATGGTGCCGTCGTCCATCTTCAGGCAGACGACGCCGCAGCAGCGCCCGTTCTGATCCATGATCAGGTCGATGGCGAAATACTCGATGAAGAATTCGGTCGAATAGCGCACCGCCTGGCCGTAGAGCGTGTGCAGCATGGCGTGGCCGGTGCGGTCGGCCGCTGCGCAGGTGCGCTGCGCCGGCGGGCCCTTGCCGTAGTCGGTGGTCATGCCGCCGAAGGGGCGCTGATAGATCCTGCCGTCGACCGTGCGCGAGAAGGGCACGCCCCAATGCTCAAGCTCGTAGACGGCTTCCGGCGCGTTGCGGCAGAGATATTCGATCGCGTCCTGATCGCCGAGCCAGTCCGATCCCTTGACGGTGTCGTACATGTGCCATTTCCACTCGTCCGCGCCCATGTTGCCGAGGGCGGCGGCGACGCCGCCCTGCGCGGCGACGGTGTGCGAGCGGGTGGGGAAGACCTTGGTGACGCAGGCCGTGCGCAGGCCCGCCTGCGAACAGCCGACCGTGGCGCGCAGACCGGCGCCGCCGGCGCCGACGACGACGACGTCGAAGGTGTGGTCAGTGATCGGATAGGCGGACCGGGTTGCGGGAGCGGCGGCGCCGTTCGTGGCCATGAGCGTAGTGCCTCGATGCAAAGTCGGAAGGCGCGCCGGGCGGCGCGCCGGCGCGCGATCAGACGAAGCTGATCTTGAGAATGGCGTAGACGCAGGCGAGCCCGAGCAGCCAGCAGGCGCACAGATTGGCGATCAGGAACCATTCGCGCTGGTGCGGATTGGGCACGTAATCGTCGATGATCGCCTTCATGCCGATCTGCATGTGCCAGATGCCGACCAGCACGAAGCCGAGCAGCACGATGGCCGGCAGCGGGGCGGCGAGCGCGGCGCGCACGGCGTTGTAGTCCTTGCCGACGAGGCTCAGCATCACCCACAGAAAACCGAAGGTGAGCGGCACCATCGCCACCGCGGTGACGTGCAGAATCCACATATGCGCGGTGCCGGAGCGCGCCGCGCCGAGATGGCGGATGCGGCCGAGCTCGGTGCGCAGGCTGCGTTGGGGTTGCGACATCAGGCGCTCCTCAGCTGCGGGCGAAGACGATGATCCAGACGATCGCCGTCAGCACGATGCTGCCGACCAGCGAGATGATCACCATGTATTCGCGCTCGGGATGGCCCATGGCGCGGCCGGTGTCCCAGACGAAATGGCGCAGGCCGCCCATCAGGTGCAGCAGCAGCGCCCAGCTGTAGCCGAACAGCACCAGCCGGCCGAACCAGGAGCCGTAGATCGCCGCCACCGTCTGGAAGGCCTTGGCGTCGGTCGCCGCGGCGATCAGCCAGATCGCCAGCAGCAGCGTGCCGAAATAGAGGAAGAAGCCGGTGATGCGGTGCATGCCCGACATCAGCATGGTCAGCATCGGCTTGTAGATCTGCAGATGCGGCGAGAGCGGGCGCTCCGCGGTCGTGGTGCGCGGGCGCTTTTCGGCGCGCGCTTCGGCGTCGGCCATCGAACGGTCTCCGACTGGATTTCCGCTTCTCACCTAGCGCCTTCGCCGGCCGGTCGCAACACGGCCGAAGGTCGCGTGGGGCGGAGCCGGGCCGACCCGCCCGCCGCCCCTGGGGGCGGCCTCACCGCGCCTTCGCCGCCCGCCGGTCGCGGATCGCGGCGGCGAGGCGCGCCGCCATGACCGCCGTCCCGACGTCGACGATGCGGGCGTATTCGCCGGCGAGATTGGCGCAGGCGAGGGCGTGAACCTCCTCCGCGCTCCAGCGCCGGCCGGTCGCGTCCGTCTTCGCGCTGGCCCGGCAGGCGTCGGCGGCGACGAAGACGCGATAGCCGAGATCGCCAGCCGACCGCGCCGTCGCCTCCACCGAGTTCTGGGTCAGAACGCCGCACAGCACGAGGGCGGTGACGCCGATTTTCGTCAGCGCCGCGTCGAGCCGGCCGTCGGCGAAGGCGCTCGTCGTCTGCTTGGCGAAGACGGGTTCGCCCTTGATGGGGGCGGCGCAGGGCTTGAACGCATGGCCCGGCGCATCGGCGCGATAGGGCGAGGCCGGCTCGGGCGAGTCGTGACGAATATGGAGAACCGGCAGGCCGACCTCCCGCCATGCGGCGAGCAAGGCGGCGATCTGCGCCTCGGCGCCGGCGTTGTTCAGCGCCCCCCAGCGCGGATCGTCGATCGCCATCTGCATGTCGACGACCATCAGCACGGCGTCTGCGGGCAGGCGCATGGCTTCGCCTCAGCGCGGGATCAGCGCCCAGTAGTCGAGGTCGAGGATCACCGCCGGGTCGGCCTTGCCGTCCGGCCCGTTGAGCGGGAAATCGCCGCAGGGCCTGTCCTTCGTGGCGATGGTGCGCAGGCGCAACGCGCCGACATCATCACGCCCGGCGATCGGGCTCGTCTCGATCACCTCGCTCCAGGCATGCACCGTGCCGCCGGCGAAGAGCGGGGCGACATGCCGGCCGCCATTGATGGCGGCGACATGGAAGGCGTTGGCGAGGCCGTTGAAGGTGAGGGCGCGAGCGAGCGAAATGACGTGCCCGCCATAGATCAGCCGGCGGCCGAAGCGGCCCTGCCCCTCGGTGAACTGGTTGAAATGCACCTTGGCGGTGTTCTGGTAGAGGCGCGTCGCCAGCATGTGCTCGGCTTCCTCCACCGTCATGCCGTCGACATGGTCGATGCGCTCGCCGGCGGCGTAGTCGGCAAAGCGGTGCGGCGAGCCGGCGAGGCCGACGTCGTAGTGGCGCGCGTCGATCGGCGGGCAGGCGTCGCCGAGGCTGTCGGGGGCGAGCGCGCCGGGCAGCTCGGGAATCTTCTCCGCCGCGATCGCGGCGTTCGGGTCGCGCTTCCTGACCATCACCCAGCGGACATAGTCGAGCACGACGTCGCCGCGCTGGTTGACGCCTTTCGAACGGACATAGACGACGCCGGTCTGGCGGTTGGAGTTCTCCTTCAGGCCGATCACCTCGGAGGCGGCCGACAGCGTGTCGCCCGGAAACACGGGAACGAGAAAGCGACAGGCCGCATAGCCGAGATTGGCGACGGCGTTGAGCGAGACGTCCGGCACCGTCTTGCCGAAGACGATGTGGAAGACGAGCAGATCGTCGACGGGGGCGTGCGGATAGCCGATCTTGCGGGCGAAGGCGTCGGAGGACTGCACAGCGAAGCGCGTCCCGTAAAGCGCCGTGTAGAGGGCGACGTCGCCAGCCGTCACGGTGCGCGGCGTCGCATGCCGGATGGTCTGGCCGAGGCGGAAATCCTCGAAGAAATTGCCGGCGACGGTCTTGCTGGCGGTCATCGTCGGGCCCCTGTTGGCGGCGTGTCGGCGAGCGCGGCGAGGCGGGCCGAAAGGGCCTGCGGATCGCCGGCGATGGCGAGCGTCTTGGTGCGGCCGGTCGCGCCGGCGACGAGGGTCACCGCGGAGGCCGCGACGTCGAGCGCGTCGGCGAGCAGGCGGACCAGCGCGGCGTTGGCGCGACCGTCCTCGGGCGCGGCGCGGACGCGGGCGCGCAGCGCCTCGCGACCGTCGTCGCGGCGCTCGCAGCCGGCGAGGTCGTCGCGCGCCGCACGCGGCGTCAGCCGCACGGTCAGCGTCACGCCGCCCGTCCGCGACGTCCAGGCGCGCGAGGGGCCGGGCGCCGTCACGATTCAGAACACGTTCGGATAGATGTAGAGCTCGATGATCCGCCTGAACAGGAAGACGCCGAGCAGCAGCACGACCGGCGAGACATCGACGCCGCCGAGATTGGGCAGGCGGGCGCGGATCGGCCCCAACAGGGGTTCGGTCAGCGCGCTGACGGCCTGCCAGACCGAGCGCACGAAGGGGTTGCCATAATTGACGACGTTGAAGGCCAGCAGCCAGGACAGGATGACGCCGGCGATCACCACATAGGTGTAAAGATCGAGCAGGATCAGGACGACGTCGAGAAGGGCGCGCATCTGCAGCTCCGCGGGGGGCGCGCCCGATGTAGTCGGGCGGCGGACGAGGGGCAACCCCGCCCGCCGCGCTGCCGGCGCGTCGTTGACAAGGGGAGCGGGCGGGACGTATAGACCGCGCCGGTTCGGGGCTGTAGCTCAGATGGGAGAGCGCTGCAATCGCACTGCAGAGGTCGTGAGTTCGAATCTCATCAGCTCCACCAAACACCACTCATTGATATCGCTGGATTTTTCGAGTTTTTTGTTCTCCCGCTTGGTCCGCGGGATAGCGCTCGCATTCGGCTGACTTCGCCGGGCTGAGACCGACTTTGTGGCCCATTCGCCACGCGTTCCGCCGCCGGTCTCTGCGGCCGAGTTTTCGATTTCCGTCGGCGAGAGGTTTGTCGCGCAGCCAGACCGGTTCGCGCTTTCGCAGACCGGTTCGATCGCGCCGGGCTCGGTCCGCTCCCGAGGTCACGACTCGCCGTCGCCCGGCGAAGATCACGTCGCGCGAGCGCGTCGTTTCGCCGAGGCGCGCTGCACGGGGCGTTGACGACGAGGACCGCGTCGACACGATCGACTGAGGTCGTGCGAGGGAGGTTGCTGAGCAGCGCGGCGCCCGGCAGGCCGCGTCAGCCCGGTCGGGTCATGCCGAGCGCCGCCCATTGATCGTCGAAGCCGGGCGGCAGGTCGACGAGGCGCGAGACGCCGTGGCCGCGCGGCAAGCGCCCGG
>JAEULW010000348.1 GCA_016793505.1 Methylobacteriaceae bacterium
CGTCGCGCGCCGTGTCGCGGCGCGGCGCGCGGCCACGAAGGCCGTCGATCCAGTCCTGATGATGACGTGCGCCGAGCGGCGCCTGCGACAGGTCGTGCGTCGTCCAGCCCGGTTCGCCGCGGCGGATCGAGGCGAGGCGGCCGCGCTCGCTGCGCAGCCAGATCGTCCCCTCGTCGCCATAGATCTCCATGCGGAAGCGATCGACGCCGGCGGCCTCGATCATCGACATTTCGTGATGCACGAGCAGCCCGTCGGCGAGGCGATAGATCGCCAGCGCGGTGTCGGCGTTCTCCACTGCGACGCTTCGTCCGTCGGCGAGGCGGCGCTCGGGGCGCAGCGTCGCGACATGCGCCTGTACCGAGACGATGCGCCCGAACATGCAGCCGACGAGATCGAGCCCGTGCGCGCCGAGCTGCAGCACGACGCCGCCGCCGACGCAGTCGCGCCGGAAGAACCAGTCGCCCCAGTCCGGCCCGGGCGTCGCATTGCGCAGCCGCACCGAGCGGACAGCGCCGACGCGCCCGGCGTCAATCAGAGCGCGCGCGGCGTCGATCTCCTCGAAGTAGCGATGCATCCAGCTCACCTGCAGATCGACGCCCGCCGCGCCGGCGCGCGCCATCAGGCGGCGGCAGGCGGCCGAATCCGGCGCCATCGGCTTCTGCAGCAGCACGGCGCGGCCGGCGTCGATCGCCGCGCCGGCGATCGCCTCGTGCGTGTGGTCGGGCGTGGCGACGATCGCCGCGGCGACGTCGTCGCGGGCCAGCGCGGCGGCGAGGTCGTCGGTCGCCCCGGCCACGCCGTGACGGGCGGCGACGGCGCGGGCGCGTTCGAGATCGCGCCCGACGACGAGGCGCATCGCGGCGCCGGCGACGTGCGCCATGCCGCCGAGGTGGTAGTCGGCGATCGAGCCCGCGCCGATCAGGGCGACGCCGATCGTCTCCATCCGATCAGAGCTTCGCCTTGCCGGGGATGGCGACGAGGCTGGCGTCGGCGGCGGCGACGGGCGCGGTGTAGGTGTAGTCCATCGGGTCGGCCTCGGTTTTCACGCGGCCCGAGGCGACGAGGAATTTCGACATCGAGCGCATGTCGGCGACATAGCCCTCGCCGATCGTCGGATCGAAGCGATATTGGCCCCAGATCGCCTCGACGAGAGCGCGATCCTGCTTGGTCTCCTGCGCCACGAGGGCGAGCACTTCGGCGCGGTTGGCCGGATCGGCGGCGTATCTCTGGCCGCGCACCAGCGCAGCCATGAGGGCGCGCGTGGCGTTCGGGTTGGCGCGGACGAAATCCTTGCTGGCGACGAAGATCGAGCGCGTCGCCGAGACCTGCGCCGGCTGGCCCTTGTTGGCCTCGAAATGGCTCGTCGTGCCGCTGTGGATCAGTTCGCCGCCAGCCGCGAGCGCGTTGTAGCCCCAGGGCTGCCAGCACAGCATCGCCTGCACGGCGCCGGATTTCAGGCCGGCGAGCTGTTCGGGCGGCGGCAGGTTGACGGGTTGCAGGCGCTTCTCGTCGAGATTGTAGCGTTTGGCGATGTTGTGCAGCATCGCGCTGGCGCTCGAGCCGGCGAGCAGTCCGATCTTGACGCCGTAGAGATCCTCCGGCTTGCGGATGTTGGCGTCCTTGCGGGCGACGAGATTGTCCGCCTCGGTGGCGATGCAGTTCGTGCCGAGCACGACGACCGGCACGTCGTTGGCGACCATCGAGATCGGCGGCAGGTTGCCGGGCGTCCACAGATGGATCTGGCCGGAAATCAGCGCCTCGCCGGCGAGCGCGCCGCTGGTGAAGGTCTTGGTGTTGACCTGAGTGAAGCCGGCCTCGCGCAGCCAGCCCTTGCTCATCGCCAGAACGTGCGGGGCGAAGACCGGATCGAGACCGAAGCCGAGTTCGAGCGTGGCGATCTCGGACTTCGCCTGGGCGTGGCCGAGGGACGGGGCGATCCCGGCGGCGCCGAGCGCGACGGCGCCGGTCATCAGTTCGCGTCTGTTCATGAGCACGTCCTCCCTTTTCTCAAACCTTGGCCCAGCGGCCGATGGTGCGCTGAATCAGAGCGCCGAGTCGACGGTCGGCGAAGCTGCTCAGCAGGCCGATCAGCAGAATGCCGAAAATCGACACGCCGAGATGGCCGACCTGCCGCGCCTGCATGATGAGATAGCCGAGGCCCTGATCGGCGGCGATCAGCTCGGCGGCGACGAGAATGCCGAAGGCGAGGCCGAAGCCGACGCGCAGGCCGACGGCGATGTCGGGCATGGCGGCGGGGACGCCGATCTTCCACAGGAGCCGCGCGCCGTCGACGCCCATCGTCCGCGCGGCGCGGAAGATCACCGGCGGGATCAGGGCGACGCCGCGCCAGGCGCTGGTGAAGACGGGGAAGAAGGCGGCGAGAAAAATCACGAAGATCTTCGACGGCTCGCCGAGGCCGAACCAGATGATCGCCAGCGGAATCCAGGCGAGCGGCGGAATCGGCCGCAACAGTTCGACGAGCGGCCGGATGAAGACGTCGAGGAAGCGGAACCAGCCGCAGGCCAGGCCGAGCGCGATCCCGGCGACGGCGGCTGCGGCGAAGCCGGCGAGAATGCGGAACAGGCTGATCCCGACATGCCCGGCGAGTTCGCGCAGGGTGAGCGTCTGCAGCGCCTGGGCGATCGCCTGCGTCGGCGCCGGCAGGATCGCCGGATCGCGCCAGACGAGCCGCGCGGTCACCTCCCACAGCGCCAGCAGCGCGACGACGCCGATCGCGCCGGCATGGCGCATGAGCGGGCCCTCGCTCATCGGCCCCCCGCCGGTTCGCGCGCCAGCCAGGGCATCAGGCGGCGTTCGAGGCGGGCGAGGCCGCCGGTCAGAACGAGGCCGAGCAACGCGATCGAGATCATGCCGACCATGGTGATGTCGGTGCGATAGAATGTGCGCGCCTCCATG
>JAEULW010000037.1 GCA_016793505.1 Methylobacteriaceae bacterium
AAGCCGTCGATCGGCCTGACCATGTTCGGCGTGACGACGCCGGCGGTGCAGGCGATCACCGATCTGCTGAAAGACGAGTTCGACTGTCTGGTCTTCCACGCCACCGGCATCGGCGGCCAGTCGATGGAGAAGCTCGCCGACTCCGGCAAGGTGAGCGGGATCATCGACCTGACGACGACGGAAGTTCCCGACCTCCTGTTCGGCGGCGTGTTCCCGGCGAACGAGGATCGCTTCGGCGCGCCGATCCGCCGCAAGCTGCCCTATGTCGGCAGCGTCGGCGCGCTCGACATGGTCAATTTCGGCGCGCCCGACACGGTGCCCGAGCGCTATCGCGGCCGGCTCTTCTATCCGCACAATCCGCAGGTGACGCTGATGCGCACGACGCCGGCCGAATGCGTCGAGATCGCCCGCTTCATCGGCGAGCGGCTCAACCGCATGGAAGGGCCGGTGCGCTTCCTGTTGCCGGAGGGCGGCGTCTCGGCGCTCGATGCGCCGGGCCAGCCCTTCCACGATCCGCAGGCGCGTCAGGCGCTCTATGCGACGCTCGAGGCGACGGTGCGACAGACCGCCAGCCGCCAGATCATCCGCAGCAGCCATCACATCAACGATCCGGCTTTCGCGCAGCTCGTCGCCGAGACGTTCCGCCTGATCGTCGGATCGCGGCCGCCGCGCAGGAAGGAAGCACAGCGATGACGCGGACAGAACAGACCCGCCCCGCGGGCCCGTCGCCGACCGTTGACAGGGGAGACAGACGATGACGGCGCAACTCATCGGGCAGATGATCCTGTGGCTGATCGTCACGGTCGTCGCCATCTTCATCCTGTACTGGGTGATGCACTGGCTCTACCGGCGCTCGACGAAGGAGGTCGCCTTCGTGCGCACCGGCTTCCTCGGCGAGAAGGTGGTGATCGACGGCGGCGCCTTCGTCTGGCCGATCATCCACGACATCACGCCGGTCAACATGAACGTGCTGCCGCTGAAAATCGCGCGCACGCGGCAGGACGCGCTGATCACGCGCGACCGCATGCGCGTCGACGTCGAGGCCGAGTTCTATGTGCGCGTGCGCCCCGATCGCGCCTCGGTGGCGATGGCGGCGGCGACGCTGGGGCGGCGCACGCTGGAGCCGGCGAGCCTGCATGCGCTGCTGTCCGGCAAGTTCGAAAGCGCGCTCACCGCGGTCGCCGCCGAGATGGGCATGGCCGACATGCACGAGCAGCGCGGCGCCTACGTGGCGCGCGTCAAGGAGGCGGCCAACGAGGATCTCGAAAAGAACGGCCTCGAGCTCGAATCGGTCGCGATCCTCGACATCGACCAGACCGCGCTCGAATTCTTCAACCCCTCGAACCGCTTCGACGCCGAAGGCCTGACCACGCTGATCCGCGACATCGAGGAGCGGCGCAAGCTGCGCAACGACATCGAACAGGAGACGATGATCCTGATCCGCGCCCGCAATCTCGAGTCCGAGAAGCAGACGCTCGAGATCGAGCGCGAGAGCGAATCGGCGCGGCTCGAACAGGAGCGCGAGGTCGAATTCCGCCGCGCCCAGCAGCGCGCCGAGCTGGCGCGCGAGCGCGCCAACCGCGACACCGAGGCCGAGAGCGCGCAGATCGCCGCGCGCGAAGCGATCGAGAAGGCGCGCATCGCCAACGATCGCGCCATCGCCGAGGCGCGCATCGCCTCCGAGCGCGAGGTGCGCGCCCGCGAGATCGCCCGCCAGAAGGAGATCGAGGCCGAGGAGATCGCCGCGCGCGAAACGGTCGAGACCGCGCGCATCCTGCAGGAGCGCGCGGTGCGCGAGGCGCGCATCGCCAACGAGCAGGAGACGCAGGCCAAGGAAATCGCCCGCCAGAAGGCGATCGAGGAGGCCGAGATCGCCGCCCGCGAGGCGACCGAACGCGCCCGCATCGCCCAGGAACAGGCGGTGCAGGAGGCGCGCATCGCAAAGGATCGCGAAACGCAGGCGCTCGAGATCGAGCGCGGCAAGGCGATCCGCCAGGCCGAGATCGAGGCCAACGAGGCCAACGAAAAGCGCCGCATGGCGCAGGATCTCTTGCTCGCCCAGACCCGCATCCGCGGCGAGGAGGACATCCGCCAGCGCGAGATCGCCCGTCAGAAAGCCCTCGACGAGGCCGACATCGCCGCCCGCGAGGCGGTCGAGCGGCTGCGCATCGCGCAGGCGGCGGAGGTGAGCGAGGCGCGCATCGCCGAGGACCGGCGCATCCGCGAACTCGAGATCGCCCGCCAGCAGATGGTCGAGGCGGCCGAGATCGCCGCGGGCGAGGCGGTCGAGGCCGCCCGCATCGCGCGCGAGAAGCAGATCGCCGCGACGCGCATCGCGGCGGACGAGGACACCAAGGCCCGCGAGATCGCCCGCAACCGGGCGATCGACGAGGCGCGCGTGGCGGCGGACGAGGCGGTCGAGCAGGCGCGCATCGCCCAGAAGCGCGCGCTCGAGGCCGAGCGCATCGCCGCCGAACAGGCGGTGAAGGCGCGCGACATCGTCAGGACGCGCGAGATCGAGGCGGCCGAGATCGCCCGCCGCGAGTCGATCGAGAAGGCGCGCGTGGCGACCGAACTCGCCATCGAGCAGGAGCGCATCGCCAGCCAGAAGACGCGCGAGGTGATCGACATCGACCGCCGGCGCGCGGTCGAGGAGGCCGAGCAGACGCGCGTCGTCGGCCTCGCCGCCCGCAAGGCCGAGGCGGTCGCCGCCGACGCCACCGTGCGGCAGGCCGAGATCGTCGCCAAGCGCGACGTCGAGACCGCCGAGGTCGAGCGCGAACGCATGGTCGAGGCCGCCCGGCTCGAGCGCCGCCGCGCGCTCGAACAGCTCGAGATCGCCCGCGTGCAGGCGCTGCGCGAGGCCGAGATCGAGAGCCGCGAGGACGTCGAGCGCGCCCGCATCGCCTCCGAGCGTCAGCTCGACGAAATCCGCATCGGCCACGAGACCGAGCGGCGCCGCCTCGAGGTCGAGCGCGAGAAGGCGGTCGAGACCGTGCAGATGGAGAAGGCG
>JAEULW010000055.1 GCA_016793505.1 Methylobacteriaceae bacterium
TTTTCCCGTTCGATCAGGCGACGCGCCACGTAGTCGGCCGCCGCCTGGGTCATCACGTCGATGCGTTCGCTCTCGGCGATCGTCAGCCGCCCGTGCCGGGTGTCCTGCAGGAAACGGTAGGTGCGCCGGTCGCGCGCCATCTCGACGAAGCCGATCATGTCGATGAACAGCCGCGGCCGCTGGCCGGCCGTGACGCCGACATCGAACAGGTCGACCTCGTCAGGGACCTGCGCCAGCACCGGCCGCAGCGCTTCGCGCAGCATGTCGAGCCGGGCGATCTCGCCATTGCGCAGATCGGCGGCGACCTGGCCCTGCTCGGCCGACTCGAGGCGGGCGCGGCGCATCGCCTCGGCGAGATTGGGGACCGGCGCGAGGGCGGGGCGGCCGCCGGCGCCGGAAGAGGGGTGACTCTCGTCCATGGCGGATCCTGCTCGCAGCGTCTATACGCCCGGCTGCGCCGCGACGCCACCGCGGCGCCCGTGGAGCACGCATGTCCGGATCGCCGCCCGCCGCCGCTGACGACCTGCCCGCCGCCGCCCGGCGCGTCGCCGCGGCGGCGGCCGCGGCGGGGCTGGCGATCGAGGTTCGCGTCATGCCGCAATCGACGCGCACGGCGCAGGAGGCGGCCGCGGCCTGCGGCTGCGCCGTGGCGCAGATCGTCAAGTCGCTGATCTTCCGCGGAGCGGCGAGCGGCCGGCCCTATCTGCTGCTGGTCAGCGGCGCCAACCGCGTCGACGAGGCGAAGGCGGCGGCGAGACTCGGCGAGGCGCTGACGCGTCCTGACGCGGCCTATGTGCGCGAGACGACGGGCTACGCCATCGGCGGCGTGCCGCCGCTCGGCCACGCCGCGCCGATGACGAGTTTCATCGACGAAACGCTGCTGCGATACGACATCGTCTGGGCCGCCGCCGGCACGCCGCTCGCGGTTTTCTCGGCCGACCCGCGCGCCCTGCAACACGCCGTCGGCGCGACGATCATCGCGGTGTGACCGCGGGCCGCGAGGCGGCTGACGCGCCGCGCCCTTCAACTGCGCTCAGGCCGAGGCGCCGCCGCCTCACAGCGCCGGCAGGACCGCGCCCGTGACGCCGGCGAAGGCGCCTTCGACGAGTTCGCACACCAGAAGGCGCGCCGGATCGACCGGGCCCGGCATGACCAGCCTTCCGGGCGGGACGCGCGCAAATCCCATGCGGCCGTAATAGGGCTCGTCGCCGACGAGCAGCACCAGTCTGTGGCCGGCGGCGCGGGCGGCGGCGAGCGAGCGCTCGATCAGCGCCCGGCCGATGCCGCGCGAGCGGAACATCGGATCGACGATCAGCGGGCCGAGCAGCATGCCGGGCGCCGCGCCGAGGCGGATCGACGTCATGCGGTTCGCCCCGACGACGAGCGTGCCGACGCGGGCGACGAAGGACAGATCGTAGTCGGGCGCTGCGCCTTCGCGCAGGCGATAGGCGGTGCGGGCGAAGCGGCCGGGGCCGAAGGCGCGCTCGGCGAGCTTCTCGACGATCGGCAGGTCGGCGGGGGATTCGTTGGCGAGGGCGAGCGACAGGTCGGTCATGGGGCCGGCATCCGGGATGACGAAAGACGTGCGGGGGCGATCGCGCGGGGCGCGGGCTTCAGCGACGGCTTCGTCGCGACCGGATCGGGCGCAGGCTCATATCGGCCGTGTAGCACGGCGGCGCGCCAGGGCAAACCGTCGGGTCGGGCCTAGCCGACCTCGAGCAGAATCTTGCCGATATGCGCGTTCGACTCCATGCGCGCATGGGCGGCGGCCGCCTCGGCGAGCGGATACCGCGAATCGATCACCGGCCGGCAGCGGCCTTCGGCGAGCAGCGGCCAGACATGCTTTTCGAGCGCTGCGGCGATCGCCGCCTTCTCGGCGACGGAGCGGGCGCGCAGCGTCGAGCCGGTGTAGGTCAGCTTCTTCAGCATCACGCGGCGCAGGTCGATCGTCACCTTCGAGCCTTTCAGGAAAGCGATCTGGACAATCCGTCCGCCCTGCGCGGCGGCCTCCTGATTGCGCTCGATGTAGTCGCCGCCGACCATGTCGAGGATGAGATCAGCGCCGCGGCCGCTGGTCGCGGCTTTCACGGCGGCGACGAAATCCTGTTCGCGGTAGTCGACGGCGAGATCGGCGCCGAGGGCGCGGCAGGCCTCGCATTTGGCGGCCGAGCCGGCGGTGGCGATCACCGTCGCGCCGAAAGACTTGGCGAGCATGATCGCGGTCGTGCCGATGCCCGATGTCCCGCCATGCACCAGAAAGGTCTCGCCGCTCTTCAGTCCGCCGCGCTCGAAGACGTTGGTCCAGACGGTGAAGAAGGTTTCGGGCAGGCCGGCGGCGTGCGCCGCGTCGAGGCCGCGCGGGATCGGCAGCGCGTTGGAGTGATGCACGACGGCGTATTCGGCGTAACCGCCGCCGGCGACCAGCGCGCAGACCCTGTCGCCGACGCGGAACGGCCCGGGCTCGGGCCCGAGTTCGACGACCATGCCGGCAAATTCGAGCCCCGGAATGTCGGAGGCGCCGGGCGGGGGCGGATAGAGGCCCTGACGCTGAATGACGTCGGGCCGGTTGACGCCGGCGAAGGCGATTTTCACCAGCATCTCGCCGGGGCCGGGCCGCGGCTTCGGCCGGCGCGTCGGCCGCAGGACTTCGGGTCCGCCGGGCGCGGCGATCTCGACAGCGGTCATTTCGGCCCCAGCGCTCATCGTCGCGTCTCCTCCGGCTCGCTGCGACGTGGTAACGACGGGGCGGGCGCGGCGCAATCGGAGAGGCGACATGGCGCGTGAGGACGACGACATCTTCGGCGCGCCGCCGCGCAAGAAGACGACGCACGAGATCGGCCAGACGCTCGATGCGCTATCGGTCGACGAACTGGCCGAGCGCATCGAGCTGCTGCAGGCCGAGATCGCCCGGCTCGAGGCGGCGAAGGCGGCCAAGCAGGCCTCGAAGGCGGCTGCCGACCTGTTCTTCAAGGGCTGAGGGCGAGCGCGTCGGGCGCGATGTGAATCGCAGCCAGCGATCTCGTCCTTCGACTGCGCTCAGGACGAGGTCGCGCGGCGCGTCGTCAGCCGGCGGCGCCGCGGATGACGCGGCAGAGATAGTCGTGCACCGCCTGTTCGGGCGAAGCCTGTCCCGCCTGCACGCGGAAAGTGGCGTCGACCTGCACGCCGGCGCCGCGCTTGCGCACGACGAAGCGCACGAATTGCGGCCGACCGGAGCCGGACATCTCCTGCATGGCGTCGACGGAGCTGAGCTTCCTGTCGACGCGGATGTTGGAGAAGCCTTCGGCGGCGACGGCGCGCGCGACGTTGTCCAGCGCCGGCCCGGCGCCGACGCGCGGAACCGAACCCGACACTTTGTAGGTCACCGGCGTCACCATCGGCGTGCCGGTCACCTGCAGGCCGCCGCAATCCTGGGCGCGGGCCGCGCCCGAAGCGCAGATCATGGCGCCGACGGCGAGGCCGGCAAGAATCGCTCGTTGCATGAAATCCCCTCTGGAACTGCGCGTTGGCGCTGGCGCCGCCGCGCGGGCCTCGCGCTTATCGCCTCGTCTGCGTTCGCCGCGTGCGCCGGCGCACCGACGCGGGCGCATTCATCTGCCGACGGGATAGAGCCAGGTCTCGGTCAGCGCGCGCGGGCCCGCCCTGAGAAAAGCGCGCAGATCGGCCGGGTGGCCATTGTCGAGCTGCACGTCGATAGCGGCGCGGAAGCCTTTGGTCTCGGCGTTGGGCACGACGAAGGTGCGCAGGATCTTGCCGGCGGAAATCGAGGGGACGATCTGCACCTGGCCGGGATCGCCGAGGAAATAGGGCAGTTCGCCGCCGACGAAGTCGACGATGAAGCGGCGCGTGTTGGCGAGCGGCGGCTCGGCCGAGCCGCGGGCGCGCGCCTCGGTCTGGAAGGTGTTGAGCGCGAAGCCGCCAGGATTGAGGCGGCGTCCGCCGATCGAGGTGACGCGATAGGAAAAGCGCGCCTGCTGGCCGGGCTCGATCGCCTGTTTCGGCGTCCAGTAGGCGACGATGTTGTCGTTGGTCTCGTCGCCGGTCGGAATCTCGACGAGTTCGACGCGGCCCTCGCCAAAACCCTCGCGCGGCTCGACCCAGTAGCCAGGCCGCAGGTGATATTCCATGTCGAGGTCCTGATAGTGCTCGAACACGCGGTCGCGCTGCATCAGGCCGAAGCCGCGCAGATTGGTCTCGACGAAGGCGGAGAACTCGGTCTTCTGCGGATTGCGCAGCGGGCGCCAGATCCATTCGCCCGAACCTGAATGCAGCATCAGGCCGTCCGAATCGTGCAGCTCGGGGCGGAAATCGTCGTTGAGCCGGCGCGGCTCGTTCTCGCCGGAAAAGAACATCGAGGTGAGCGGGGCGAGGCCGAGGCGAGCGATCGGCCGGCGCGCGAACAGGGTCGCCACCACCTCGACCGCGGTTTCGGCGGCGGGATAGACGTGGAACTGGAAGGCGCCGGCGACGGAGGCGCCGTCGAGCAGGGCGTAGATCACGGCGCGGTCGGCGCCGTTCTCGGCGGCCTCGATCCAGAACTCGCTGAAGTGCGGAAACTCCTCGGTCTCGGCCGCGCCGACGCCGATGGCGAGGCCGCGCGCCGACAGGCCATAGCGCTGGCCGCGGCCGAGGAAGCGGAAATAGCTCGCCCCGAGAAAAGCGATCAGTTCGTCATGCACGCGCGGATCGTTGAGCGGGGCGTGCAGACGGAAGCCGGCGAAGCCGAGATCGACCGGCAGCGCCTTGTCGAAGACATTGCCGCCGTAATCGAACAGGCCCGCCGCATACGGCGTCGGCAAGGGCACGCCGGCGCGCACCACGTTCACCGTCACCGGCCGACGGTAGAGAAAGCCGGGATGGAACATCTGCAGCCGGAACGGCCCGGCCCCGGCGAGCAGCGCCTTGTCCGGCCGGAAGCGGATTTCGCGCCAGCGGTCGTAGCTGAGATTGGCGAGCGCCTCCGGCAGGGGCGGCGTCGCCGCAGCGTAGGGCCTGGCGGCGAGATCGCGGGCGCGGGCGACGACATCCTCGTAGCCGAATTTCAGCGCCGGGGCGGCCGGGGCGGCGGCCGGCGGCATCTGCGGGGCCGGCGCGGGCTGCTGGGCGAGGGCGCCGCCCGCCAGCGCCGCCGCCCCGGCGCCGGCGAGCAGCGCGCGGCGGGAGACGGGCGCGATCCGGGCGGACCGGTTCGAGGGCATTGCACACTCCGATTCGAGGCGCGAGGGCCGCCACCGCGCCGCCGCTTCATGCACCTAGGCAGGTTCCGGCGGCGGCGCAAGCCGCCCCGAATGCGGCGGCCGACGGGGAAAATCCGCAGTTCTGGCGCGGATTTTCACGGCTTTTCAGGCATGCCGCGCGATCGGGCGTCGTGCGGCCGTGGAAAATCGGCCCGCGGGGCAAGAAAACTCTTGCGGAGCAGGGCGCTCGCCCCTATCTCTCCGCTTGCCCAAATCGCACGTGCCTGTGGTCGTGTGTCGGTCGGCGGGGATCCGGACAAGAGGCCGGTCAACCGCCAGCAAAAGATCGGCAGCCGGAGGCGAACCGGCGAACCCCGCCCAACGGGGGACGCGACTTAAAGCAACGACGGACCGGGCTTTTTCGTCTCAGTCGACCCTCCAAAGGTCGGCGACATGAAGAGGCTTGTCTTTCTTGCCGGGCGTGCGGATCGGGATTTTCCCCTTCCAAACGATGGCTGACCGCCTGCGCAGCGACTCTCCGTCGCCAGCGGGATCGTCGGCCTACCGAGCAGCAACTGCCGGATGACGGCGCGCCTTCGGGCGCTCACCGACAGCCGGCTGCGGATGGATCGACCGCAGGCGCGCGCCTCCAAAGCCGCGCCGACCGGCAGGACCAGACGCATCGCTTGTGTCTTGGACCGGCGCAGAGCCGGACGTTGGGGGATACGCCGATGACCGACCGCATCCAGGAGTTTCTGCGCCGCCGCCGCGAGGAAGGCCGCGACACCGGCCCGGTGCTGGTCGTCGATCTCGACGTGGTGCGCGACAACTATCTCGCTTTCGCCAAGGCGCTGCCCGACACGCGCGTGTTCTACGCCGTGAAGGCGAACCCGCAGCCGGAAGTGCTCGACCTCCTCGCCCGTCTGGGCTCGTGCTTCGACTGCGCGTCGGTGCAGGAGATCCAGATGGCGATGGCGGCCGGCGCCACGCCCGACCGCATCTCCTTCGGCAACACGATCAAGAAGGAGCGCGACATCGCGCGCGCCTACGAGCTCGGCGTGCGCCTGTTCGCGGTCGACGCGGAAGTGGAGGTGGAGAAGATCGCCCGCGCCGCCCCCGGCGCGAAGGTGTTCTGCCGCATCCTGTCCTCGGGCGACGGCGCGGAGTGGCCGCTCAGCCGCAAGTTCGGCTGCGAGCCGGCGATGGCGCCGCGCGTGCTCGAGCATGCGCACCGGCTCGGCCTGACCGCCTATGGCATCTCGTTCCATGTCGGATCGCAGCAGCGCAATCCGAAGATGTGGGACGGGGCGCTGGCTTCGTCCTCGGCGATCTTCAAGGAGCTCGCCGAGCGCGGAATCCATCTCCAGATGGTCAATCTGGGCGGCGGCTTCCCGACGAAGTATCTGCGCGACGTGCCCAAGGTGAAGGCCTATGGCGAGGCGATCTTCCGGTCGCTGCGCAAGCACTTCGGCAACCGCATCCCGGAGACGATCATCGAGCCGGGCCGCGGCATGGTGGGCAACGCCGGCATCATCGAGGCCGAGGTCGTCCTGATCTCGAAGAAGGCCGACGACGACAAGGTGAAGTGGGTCTATCTCGACATCGGCAAGTTCAACGGCCTGGCCGAGACGATGGACGAGGCGATCCGCTATCCGATCCGCACCGCCTATGACGGCGATGCGACCGAACCTTGCGTGCTCGCCGGGCCGACCTGCGATTCGGTCGACGTCCTCTACGAGAAGACGCCGTATGAACTGCCGGTCAGCCTCGAGATCGGCGCCAAGGTGCTGATCGAGGGAACGGGCGCCTACACGACGACCTACTCGGCCGTCGCGTTCAACGGCTTCCCGCCGCTCGAGACGCACTGCATCTGAGGCGAAAGCCTCCGGCCCTCTCCCGCCAGCGGGAGAGGGAAGCCTCGCCGGGTTCCGGCGTTCACCAGCCATCTGTCCCGTACGGCGCCGCTCGCGGTGGTGCGTGGGTCGTCCTGCCTTCGACGGAGGCAAAGATGACCGCACTGTTTCCTGTCGTCTCCGACATTGCGCGCGCTCAGAGCTTCGCGCAGGCGAATGCGCTGTTGCGCGCGCCGGCGAACGACGCGGCGATCCGCATCGACGACGAGCGCGACAGCGACGTCGCAGCGCGCGAGCGTCTGCTCGACGCGGCTTTCGGCGCGGCGCGTTTCGCCAAGTCGAGCGAGGCGCTGCGCGCCGGCCGGCTGCCCGCCGCCGGCCTGTCGCTGGCGGCGCGCGAGGGCGCCGAGGCAATCGGCACGGTGCGGCTCTGGCATGTGCGCATCGGCGACCGGCCGGCGCTGATGCTCGGGCCGCTGGCGGTCGCCGCCTCGCACCGATCGCTCGGCGTCGGCGCGATGCTGATGCGCGAGGCGCTGTGGCGCGCCGCGCAGCGCGGGCACAAGGCGATCGTGCTGGTCGGCGATGCGCCCTACTACGCGCGCTTCGGCTTCGAGGCGGCGCTGACGAAGGGGCTCGACTGGCCGGGCGAGGTCGATCGCGCGCGGCTGCTCGGCTTCGAGATCGAGCCGGGCGCGCTCACCGGCGCGACGGGCCGGGTCGAGGCGAGCGGGGCGAAGCTGCTGCGCCGCATGAAGCGCACGCCCGCGCAGGAGCGCCGCGCGGCCTGAGCGCAGCGAGGCGCAGACGCCGCCGCGCCCCCTCTCCCGCGTCAGCGGGGGAGGGTCGGGGAGGGGCGATACAGACTTGCATTCAACGCCCGTCGCCGCGCGCCGCCCGCCCCCTCTGTCGCCTTCGGCGACTTGCCCCCGCTTCACGGGAAAGAGTCGCGGTTGTGATGATCGCGCTCGGTCCGGCGGCGCAGCACAGGCCGCGCGTTTGTTTTCGTGGCCGCGCTGTGGCAGCCTGCGGCGATCACGCCGCCTCGAGAGCGGCGCTTCGCTACGGGAGGATTCACATGCTTCGCGCGCCTGTCTTCGCCGCGGCTTTCGCCGCCTGTCTCGCCGCCTCGGGCGCGCAGGCGCAGATCGTGCTGAAGGCCTCGCACCAGTTTCCCGGCGGCAAGGGCGATGCGCGCGACGAGATGGTGCAGATCATCGCGCGCGAGGTGAACGCCGCCAATGTCGGCATCGAGATCAAGGTGTTTCCGGGCGCGAGCCTGGTCAAGGCGCAGGAGCAGTGGCGCGCGCTGCAGCGCGGCCAGGCGGACATCTCCTCCTTCCCGCTCGACTACGCCTCGGGCTCGCATCCGCAATTCGGCGCGACGCTGATGCCGGGGCTCGTGCGCAATCACGAGCACGCCAAGAAGATCAACGCCTCGCCCTTCATGAAGGACATCAAGGCGATCATCGAGAAGGCCGGCATCATCGTGCTGGCCGACGCCTGGCTCGCCGGGGCCTTCGGCGGCAAGGACAAGTGCATTCTGGAACCCGACGACGCCAAGGGCCTGAAGGTGCGCTCGGCGGGCGCGACCTTCTCGGAAATGTGGGCGGGCGCCGGCGCCTCGATCGTGTCGATCCCCTCGAACGAGGTCTACAACGCGCTGCAGACCGGCGTCGCCAACGGCACCGACACGTCCACGGGCAGCTTCACCTCGTTCCGGCTGTTCGAGCAGCTGAAATGCGTCACGGCGCCGGGCGAGCATGCGCTGTGGTTCATGTACGAGCCGGTGCTGATGTCGAAAGCGGCCTTCGACAAGCTCAACGACGCGCAGAAGAAGGCGATCATGGACGCCTCGAAGAAGGCGGAGGCGTATTTCGACGGCGAATCGCGCAAGCTCGACGACAAGATGGTCGAGGCGTTCAAGGGCGCAGGCGTGCAGGTCGTCACCATGAGCGCGGAACAGGCCGACAAGTGGCGCGCCATCGCGGCGAAGACCTCCTACAAGAATTTTGGAGAGCAGGCGCCCGGC
>JAEULW010000112.1 GCA_016793505.1 Methylobacteriaceae bacterium
GGCTGCCGCGGCGTGTCGCACTATCTCGAGCATCTGGTGCTGGTCGGGCGCAATGCGCAGCACGAGGATCAGGCGCTGCGCTTCTTCGCCGACGGCGCGTCGAACGGCTGGACCACGCATGCGGCGACCGGCTTTTCGCACAGCTTCCCCTCCGGCCCCGACGCGGTGGAGCGGCTCGACCGCCTGTTCGCCTTCTACGGCGCGCGGCTGCGGGATTTTTCGGCGACGCCGGCCGACGCGGCGCGCGAACGCAACGTCGTGCGGCAGGAGCACGACTGGCGCGTCGGCTCGAGCCCCTATGTCGGGGCGGCGCGCGCGGCCAGCGCCTTCCTGACGCCGGACCACCCGCTCGGGCGCTGGCCGATCGCCGATCCGCAGACCATCGCCGCCTACACGGTGGAGGAGGCGCAGGCCTTTCACGCGCGCTGGTATCGCCGCGCCAACGTCGCCTTCGTCGTCGCCGGGCCGATCGACGCCGAGGCGTTGCGCGCCATCGCCGAGCAGCGCCTGCCGCCGGCCGAGCCGGACGCCGCGCCGGCGCGGCGCGACTGGCTGGCGCAGCCGCCGGCGCCGACGCCCGAGACGCGCGTCTTCGCCGCCGCCGACGCACGCATCAGCGAGCCGTCGGTCAGCCTGATCAAGCTGGTTCCCGCGCCGCCCGGCGATCACGCCAGGGCGCAGGCGCAGCGCTGGCTGATCAACGAATTCCTGACGAGCCGCCTGCCGGGCGGGCCGCATGCCGATCTGGTGGATCGCGCCGAAGTGGCGCGCAGCCTGCGGCGGGTCGGGATCGAGGCGCCGATGCAAGGATTGTGGCAGTTCACCTTCGACGCGACGCCGGAGGCGCATGTCGCGCCGCCGGCGCTCGCCAACGCGCTGCGCGACTGGCTGGCGGACTTCGCCCGACGCGGACTCGACGAGGCGACGCTGGCGCGGCTGAAGCAGCGCTACGCGCTGGCGCAGGAGCGCGGGGCGCGCTCGGCGCAATCGCGCGCCGCCCGGCTCGCCGACTGGCTCGCCGCGCCGACCGCGCAGCGCCCCGATCCGGCGCGCCTCGCCGACATGCCGCGGCTCGTGGCCGAAACGACGAAGGCCGAGATCGACGCCGCGCTGGCGATGCTGGCCGCGCCCGGCCGCGAGGCCGAACTGCACTATGCGCCGGCGGGGGCGCCATGATGGGCCGCCTCGTTCTCGCCGCGCTGGCGCTGGCGATCGCGGCGGGCGCGGCGCGCGCCGCCGACGCGCCGACGATCACCGACGCGCCGACGCCGGGGGGGCTGCGTCTCGCCCATCTCCGCATCGCCGACGAGATCGACCAGGCGATCGCGTTTTTCTGGCGCGACCGCAGCGCCCTCGCCGATCCGGCGAAGGCCGGCCTCGTCGAACTCGCGCCCAATCTGATCGTCGCCGGCGGCGGCGCGCGCTTCGACGGGGCGGCGATGGACGAGGCGCTGAAGGATTTCGGCGCCTCGCTGGGCCTGCGCCGCACCGCCACCGCGACGCTCGGCGAATTGTTCGCCGCGGCGCGGCACTTCGATGCGGCGAGCGAGACGCTGGCCGACATCCTCGCCGCGCCGCGCCTGCCGGCGCGCGTGCTGGCGCGCGAGAAGGCGGCGCTGCTGGCGCGGCTGCGCGACGCGCGGCAGCGGCCGGACCGGGCCGCCGGCCTGATGCTGACGCGGGCGCTGGCGCCTGGCGCAGCCGAGCGGGCGCTGCTGCTGCTCGACCCGCCCGACACGGTGCAGACGATCGAGACCGCCGACATCGACGCCTGGCGACGGGCGGCGCTGGCGCGCGACAACCTGGTCGTCGTCGCGGCCGGGCCGCTCGAGCGCGACGCGGCGGCGGCGATCGTCGACCGCGTCTTCGCCGGCCTGCCGGCGCGGGCCGCGCCGCCGCCGGCCGCTTCGCTGGCGCCGGGCGGGCCGGCGCGCACCATCATCGTGCTGCGGCCGGTGGCGCAGACCGCGCTCTCGATGGGCGCGGCGCTGCGCTGGCCGGATCAGGACGCGGCGCCGGCGCGCTCGATCATCACCGGCGCGCTCGGCGGCGGACCGGCGTCGCGGCTGTGGCGGGCGGTGCGCGAGCGGCTCGGCGCCACCTACGGCGCCTATGCCTGGATGCAGCCGCTCGGCGAGAACGCCTGGCGCTTCACCATGCAGAGCGCGGTCGAGCATGGCGCCGCGCCGCGCGCGCTGGCGGCGATGCGCGCGGAATATGCGCGGCTGCGCGAGGAGGGTCTGAGCGAACAGGAGATCGCGCCGATCCGCGCCCGGCTGATCGCCGGGCAGTCGGACACGCTGACCCGCGCCGCCTCGGCGGCCGGGGCGATCCGGGCGGCGCTGCTGGCCGGACGGCCGGCCGACGCGCCGCTGCGCGCGGCAGACGACATCGCCGCGCTCGACGCCGCGCGGATCAACGAGATCATCCGCACGCGGCTGCCGGAGCGGCTGACGACGATCATCGTGTCGCCGACGGTCGAGGGATTTCAGGCCGATTGCGTTGTCGCGGCGGATCAGCCGACCGAGGTCTGCGACTGACGTGGGACAGCACGGAGTTTCCCTCTGATGCGGACGCAGACGGCGATCATCGGGGCTGGGCCGGCCGGGCTGCTGCTCGGCCAGCTCCTGCATGCGGCGGGGATCGACGCCGTCATCCTCGAGCGGCGCTCGCAGGCGCATGTGCTGTCGCGCATCCGCGCCGGCGTGCTCGAGCCCGGCGCCGTCGCGGCGTTGCGACAGGCCGGCGCCGGGGCGCGGCTCGACGCCGAGGGACTGCGGCACGACGGCTTCTCGATCGCCAGCGACGGCCGGGCGCTGCGCATCGACCTTGCGGCGCTGACCGGCCGGGCCGTCACCGTCTACGGCCAGACGGAAGTGACGCGCGACCTGATGGCGGCGCGCGCCGCCGCCGGCCTGCCGACGATCTATGACGCCGAGGATGTGACGATCGCCGATTTCGACAGCGACGCGCCGCGGGTGACCTGGCGCGAGGGCGGCCGGACACGCGACCTCGTCTGCGCGGCGATCGCGGGATGCGACGGCTTTCACGGCGTCTGCCGCCAGAGCGTCCCGGCCGGCGCGATCGAGACCTTCGAGCGCGTCTATCCGTTCGGCTGGCTCGGATTGCTCTGCGACGCCCCGCCCTGCGCGGAGGAGCTGATCTACGCCCGCCACGCCCGCGGCTTCGCGCTGTGCTCGATGCGTTCGCCGACGCGCAGCCGCTACTATGTGCAGGTGGCGGCGGACGAGCGCGCCGAGGCGTGGAGCGACGCGCGCTTCTTCGACGAATTGCGCCGGCGCCTGCCCGAGGCGGCGGCGGCGGCGGTGACAGTGGCGCCGGCGCTGGAAAAATCGATCGCGCCGCTGCGCAGCTTCGTCGCCGAGCCGATGCGCTTCGGCCGGCTGTTCCTGGCCGGCGACGCCGCCCATATCGTGCCGCCGACCGGCGCCAAGGGCCTCAATCTGGCGGCGAGCGACGTCGTCTATCTGGCTGAGGCGCTGGCCGAGCATTTCATCGAGGGCTCGCCCGCCGGTCTCGACGCCTATTCGGCGCGGGCGCTGGCGCGGGTGTGGAAGGCCGAGCGCTTTTCCTGGTGGATGACGGCGCTGACTCATCGTTTCGAGGGCGATCCGTTCGGCGAACGGCTGCAGCAGGCCGAGCTGGACTGGCTCTCCGGCTCGGCCGCGGCGCAGGCGGCGCTGGCCGAAAACTACGTCGGCCTGCCGTATTAAGCGCCGCTTCACCCTGCAGCGGGCGCGCCGCTTCGCCGCAGCGCGGCTGTGGGAACGCGCCCGGGGGCAAAGCGTTCATCCAGCGATTCTCCACCCCTGCGCCGCCGGCGCCCGTGCGGAGCCAGGACATGAGCCATTTCCGCCCCGAACGCGCCTCGCGCGCCCTGCTGATGGGCAAACGCGTCCTCCTCGCCGAGGACGAGCCGATGGTCAGCCTCGAGATCGAGGATGTGTTGCTCGAAACGGGGGCCGAATTGATCGGCCCCTTCGCCGACCTCGGCGCGCTGATGGAGGCGGCCGAGCGGGTGCGCATCGACGCGGCGATCCTCGACGTCCGGCTCGGCCGCGCGGACAGTTTTCCGGCCGCCGATCTGCTGGCGCGGCGGGGCGTGCCGTTCGTCTTCCATTCGGGCCATGTTTCCCGTGAAACCATCGCCCGGGCCTATCCGGAGGCGCGGCTGGTGCAGAAACCCTGCACGCCGGAGATGTTGCTCGACACGCTGGCGGCGCGGCTCGCCTGACCGGCGGGAGGATGGTCGGCGCTTGCCCGGAGGGGCGGCGGGACTTAGACAGGTCCCCTGCCCCTTTCGACTGGAACGAGCCCGATGCCGCATTATCGCTCCCGCACGTCCACCCATGGCCGCAACATGGCGGGCGCCCGCGGCCTGTGGCGCGCCACCGGCATGAAGGACGGCGATTTCGGCAAGCCGATCATCGCCATCGCCAATTCCTTCACGCAGTTCGTGCCCGGCCATGTGCATCTGAAGGATCTCGGCCAGATGGTGGCGCGCGAGATCGAGGCGGCGGGCGGCGTCGCCAAGGAGTTCAACACCATCGCGGTCGACGACGGCATCGCCATGGGGCATGACGGCATGCTCTACAGCCTGCCCTCGCGCGAGGTGATCGCCGACGCCGTGGAATACATGGCCAACGCGCATTGCGCCGACGCGCTCGTCTGCATCTCCAACTGCGACAAGATCACGCCCGGCATGCTGATGGCGGCGCTGCGGCTCAACATTCCGGCGATCTTCGTCTCCGGCGGGCCGATGGAGGCGGGCAAGGTGGTGCTCGACTCCGGCAAGACGAAGGCCGTCGATCTCATCGACGCGATGATCGCGGCGGCCGACGACAAGGTGTCGGACGCGGAAGTGGCGCGCTACGAGCAGAACGCCTGTCCGACCTGCGGCTCGTGCTCGGGCATGTTCACGGCGAATTCGATGAACTGTCTCGTCGAGGCGCTCGGCCTCGGCCTGCCGGGCAACGGCACGCAGCTGGCGACCCATGCCGACCGCAAGGGCCTGTTCCTCGAATCCGGGCGCCGCATCGTCGCCATGGCGAAGCAGTATTACGAGAAGAACGACGACGGCGTGCTGCCGCGCTCGGTCGCCACCTTCGCCGCCTTCGAGAATGCGATGACGCTCGACATCGCCATGGGCGGCTCGACCAACACCGTGCTGCATCTGCTCGCCGCCGCGCACGAGGCCGGCGTGAACTTCACGATGGAGGATATCGACCGGCTGTCGCGGCGCGTGCCCTGCGTCTGCAAGGTCGCGCCCGCCGTCTCGGACGTTCACATCGAGGACGTGCATCGCGCCGGCGGCATCATGGGCATTCTCGGCGAACTCGACCGCGCCGGGCTGATCGACCGTTCGGCCAAGACGGTGCATGCGGCGACCCTGGGCGACGCGCTCGACCGCTGGGATGTGGCGCGCACCAATTCGGAAGAGGTGCATCACTTCTTCAAGGCGGCGCCCGGCGGCGTGCCCTCGCTCACCGCCTTCTCGCAGAACCGGCGCTGGGAGGGGCTCGACCTCGATCGCGAGAAGGGCGTCATCCGCAAGGCTTCGCACGCATTCTCGAAGGATGGCGGCCTCGCGGTGCTGACCGGAAACATCGCGACCGACGGCTGCATCGTGAAGACGGCCGGCGTCGACGAGTCGATCCTGAAATTCTCCGGCCCCGCCCGCGTGTTCGAATCGCAGGATGCGGCGGTGGCGGCGATCCTCGGCAACAAGATCGTGGCCGGCGACATCGTCGTCATCATCTACGAAGGGCCGAAGGGCGGGCCGGGCATGCAGGAAATGCTCTATCCGACGAGCTATCTGAAATCGCGCGGGCTCGGCAAGGCCTGCGCGCTGATCACCGACGGGCGCTTCTCCGGCGGCACGTCGGGCCTGTCGATCGGCCACTGTTCGCCTGAGGCGGCCGAGGGCGGGACGATCGGCCTCGTCGAGGAAGGCGACCGCATCGAGATCGACATTCCGAACCGCACGATCAACCTCGCCGTCGACGAGGCGACGCTGGCGCGCCGGCGTGCGGCGATGCAGGCGAAGGGCGCCGACGCCTGGAAGCCGGCCCCGCGCAAGCGCAACGTGACGACGGCGCTGCGCGCCTACGCCGCCTTCGCCCAGAGCGCGGCGAAAGGCGCGGTGCGCGTCGTGCCGTGAGGAGCGCTCAGCGCAGCGCCGTCACGTCGATCGAGAAGACCAGGGGAAAAAAGGTCGGCCAGTCCGACCAGCGGCGCGTCCCGGCTTCGGACGAGGCCCACAGCGTTCCGTCGGGCGCGAAGGCGATGTCCTCGATTCCCGCCGGCGCGGCGTAGCGCGCCGTCACGGCGCCGGCGGCGTCGAGGCGCAGCAGCGCGCCGGCGCGGCCGTTCGAGACGCTCGCCCACATCGAACCGGCGCGATCGAAGGCGAGCCCCTGAATCTCCGCCGGCGCGACGCGCGTCTCCAGCGCGTCGCGCGCGTCGATCGCATCCTTGTCGAGCGCGGCGAGCGGCAGGCGCCAGAGCGTTCCGCCGGCCTTGTCATAGGCGCCGATCCAGACGTCGCGGCCATCGAAATCGGCGAAGGAGCCGCGCAGCCCGCCGGCGAGCGCGACGGCGCGCTCGAGGCCCGCCGCGCCGACGACGAACAACGCCCGCGTATCGGCGACGAGCAGGCGCCCGCCCGGCAGCGCCGCGGCGCCGCCGGCATGGCCGCAGGCAGGCGGCAGATCGAGCCGCCGCGTCACCGCGCCGCGCGCCGGGTCGATCCACAGGACGCGGCAGGGGCCGCGCCCCTGCGCGCGATCGGTCGAGACGTAGCCGGCGAGCGCCAGCCGCGCGCCATCGACGGCGAGGCCCTGCGGAATGAAGCCGGCGTCGAGATCGGGAACCCAGAGGCGCGCGCCGATCGCCTGCGCGTTGGGAACCGCGCTGAGCGGGCGGACGACGAGGCCCGGCGCGACGCCCTGCGGCGGCGCCGGTTCGGCGAGCGCCGGCGCGGCGAGGAGGAGGGCGAAGAGCAGCGTGCGCATCGCCCGATCATGACCCGACCGGCGCGGCGCGTCACGCGCCGGGGCGAGGCGGCCTGTCGCGCCCCCTTTGCAGTCGCGCCGGCGGGCGCCTAGATAGGCGTTGCAGGAGATGGTGATGACGGACGCGCCGCACGAGTTGAAGCTGTTCGCGCTGGACGAGGAGGATCTCGCGGTCCTTTCGGCGCATACGCAGGACGCGCTGGCGCCGGCGCGCGATCTCACCTGGCTGCCGAAGGAGCGGCGCTTCGCGCTGATGCTGTCGCGCTTCGACTGGGAGGGCTACGCCAGCGGCCGGCGCGAGCGGGTGATGGCGGGGCTGCACTTCAACCGCGTCACCCGCGTGTCGTCGACCATGATCGACCGGGCCGACCCCGAGCTGCTGCTCGAACTGCTGGCGATCAGCTTCGAGCCGGGACGGGCCCCTTCCGGCGCGGTGATCCTGACCTTCTCCGGCGGGCCGGCGATCCGGCTCGAGGTGGAATGCGTCGAAGCGCAGATGCATGACGTCGGGCCGCGCTGGGCGGTCAATTCCTGCCCCGACCATCCGCTCGACGACGCGCCGGACTGGCTCGCCGCGACGGACGCCGCCGGCCTGCCGCCGCTGCCCGGCGACCGCCAGGGCGGCTGACGGCGATGCGCCTGCTCGCCGCGCGCGACCGTTTCGCCCGCCCGTGGAAAAATGGCGGCGGCGTGACGCGCGACGTCGCCATCGCCCCGCCCGACGCCGGGCTCGACACCTTCGACTGGCGCATCAGCTTCGCCGACGTGGCGAGCGACGGGCCGTTCTCGCCCTTCCCCGACATCGATCGCACGCTCACCGTCGTCGACGGCGAGGGCCTGGCGCTGCGCTTCGGCGAGGACGAGGAGCGCAGCCTGCGGCGCGGCGTCCCCTTCGCCTTTCCGGGCGAGGCGCAGGTCCATGCGCGCCTGCTCGCCGGGCCGATCGTCGATCTGAACGTGATGACGCGGCGTGGCGCGCTGACGCATCGCGTGCGCGCGCTCGAGGGCGCGCAGACATGGCGCAGCGCCGCGCCGCGCGCCTTCCTCGTCTCAGCCGCCGGCGATTGCGACGTGACGACCGCGAGCGGCGCGGCGCGGCTGTCGCGCTACGACGTCGCGGACGTCTCGGGCGAGGCGGCGACGATCGCGCCCGGGCCGGGCGCGCTCGTGCTGGCGGTCGAGATCATGACCGGGCGCCGCCTCGAGGCGCCGGCCTGAACCTTCAGCCCTTCACCTTGCCGATCCAGCTTTCGAAGGCGGCCATGAAACTCGTCATGAACTGCCGGGTGGCTTCCTTCGCGATCGCGCCCTCAGCGTCGAACAGGTCGCCGGCGCCGCCGACATAGGCCTCGGGCTGCGCCAGCGTCGGCACGTTGAGGAAGGTCAGCACCTGGCGCAGGTGATGATTGGCGCCGAAGCCGCCGATCGCGCCCGGCGAGACGGAGACGACCGCGCCGGGTTTGCCGCTCCAGGCGCTCTTGCCATAGGGGCGCGAGCCGACGTCGAGCGCGTTCTTCAGGACGCCCGGAATCGAGCGGTTGTATTCGGGCGTGACGAACAGCAGCGCGTCGGCGCGCGCGATGCGCGCCTTGAAATCGACGACGGTCTGCGACGGCGCGGCGTCGGAGTCCTGATCGTAGAGGGGCAGCTGGCCGATCTCGACGATCTCCAGCTTCAGCGCCGGCGGCGCGAGGCCGGCGAGGGCTTTCGCCATCTTGCGGTTGAGCGAGTCCTTGCGCAGGCTGCCGACGATGACGGCGACGTCGATGCTCATGAAACCTCCGGAGATCGAGAATGCGTCCGCGTTCGCATAGCGCGTCGCGCCGCCCTCACGCCAGCGCCCAGGCGATCACGAGATAGCGACCGACCTTGGCGATCGTCACCAGAACGACAAACACCGCGAGATTTTCGCGCAGCACGCCGGCGACCAGCGTCAGCGGATCGCCGACGACCGGCGCCCAGGACAGCAGCAGCGACCACTTGCCCCAGCGGTGATACCAGCCCTCCGCCTTGGCGATCTGCGCGCGCGTCAGCGGAAACCAGCGCCGGTTCTCGAAGCGCGTGAGAAAGTAGCCGAGAGCGTAGTTGACCACCGAGCCGAGCACATTGCCGAGGCTGGCGACGGCGACCAGCGCCCAGACCGGCTCGCGCCCGGCGACGATCGCCGCCGCCAGCGCGGCTTCCGACTGCGCCGGCAGGATCGTCGCGGCGAGCAGCGCGGCGAGGAACAGGCCGCCATAGACCGCAAGAGAGGTCACGCGCGGGGGCGGCTCACTTGGTGCCGTACATGCGGTCGCCGGCGTCGCCGAGGCCGGGCACGATGTAGCCGTGATCGTTGAGATGATCGTCGATCGCGGCGGTCCAGATCCCGACGTCGGGATGATCGCCGCGCAGCTTGGCGACGCCCTCCGGCGCGGCGAGCAGGCAGACGAAGCGGATGTCCTTGCAGCCGCGCTCCTTCAGCCGCTCCAGCGCGGCGCTCGCCGAATTGCCGGTGGCGAGCATCGGATCGGTGACGACGACGAGACGTTCGGCGACGTCGGACGGCGCCTTGAAATAGTATTCGACTGCGACCAGCGTCTTCGGATCGCGATAGAGGCCGATATGGGCGACGCGGGCCGACGGCACGAGTTCGAGCATGCCGTCGAGAAAGCCCATGCCGGCGCGCAGGATCGGCGCGAAGGTGAGCTTCTTGCCGGCGATGATCGGCTGCATCGTCTTGCCGAGCGGCGTCTCGACCTCGATCATCTCAGTCGGCAGATCGCGCGTCACCTCGTAGCACAAGAGCATGCCGATCTCGTGCAGCAGCTGGCGGAAGCCCTTGGTGGAGCGCGACCTGTCGCGCATCAAAGTGAGCTTGTGCTGCACCAGCGGATGGCCGACGACGTAAACGCCCTGCATCATGTGCTCCTCGCTGTCGCGCCGCGATGGGCGACCGGCTTCGTCCTCTCCGTCATTGCGAGCGCAGCGAAGCAATCCACCGGCATGGAGCCCGGTGTCGAGAGTGGATCGCTTCGCTGCGCGCGCCAAGACGGTTGCAAGTCAGAACACCGTGCCGTCGCTGGCGATGACGAGCGGCGGCCCGCCGTCGGCGCGTTTCTCGCGCGCGATCTCGCGGCCGGCCGTCCACGTGCCGCCCTGCAGCACCTTGGCCAGCGGCAATGTCGTCGCATCCATGCCGAGCCGGGCGCGCATCGCGACGGCGATCTCGTCGAGCAGCGCGACGGTGAGCGCGCGCCATTCGACGATCAGTTCGTCGCCCGGCGCGTGCGGGCGCGTCGCCGCGTCCGGATCGCGCAGGATGAGCGCGCCGCCATCCATCAACAGGCCGCCATTGCGATATTCCGGCAGGCCGGTGAGCGCGTCGATGTCGACCACTTCGATCCCGCCGCGGCGCAGCGGCTCGATCAGCGAATAGGTCAGCCACTGCGACAGCTTGTGGAAAGGAACAAGACCGCTCGTCGGGTCGTCCGTCACGATGGCGGGATGTCGCCAGCAGTCGCCGAGGGCGACGCCGCCGAGTTCGAGTCGCGAGGGCCAGATCGGGCCGAAATGCGCCAGCACCGTCTCGAGAATGGTTTCGGCCGGCAGCGGCGCGCCGCGCGTCAGGCGGCGGAAATGATCGTAGAGCCCGCCGGGGCGTGGAACGTCGTGACGGGCGAAGACGCTGGGCCGCGCCGCGACGACGCGGCCGAGCGCATTCAGCAGCGCGGCGCGGCCCTCGAGCCCGATCAGCGGATTGGTCGGGCTGACCTTGAATCCGTCTGAGAGCTGCGCCGCGTCGATCGCCGTCAGGCCGGCCGCATCGGCGCGCCATTCGTCTTTCGCGGAGGTCGAAAAGACACCGTCCTCGAACATTTCGAGACTGGCGATGGCGAGCCCTTCGGAGCGGCGCAGCACGGGCCCGCGCGCGCTTTCATAGCGCCAGTCGGGCCCGGCCCCGGCGTCGAGCAGAACCGAGACGACGGCGAGATCGATCTCGCAGCGCGCCCTTTCTGCCGCGTCGGCGAACAGCGTGTGGCGCTCGCCTTCGTCCCACCAGTCCTCGCCCTCGACGACGAAATGCCGCCAGCGCGCGTGAAACGGGATGTCGAGATCGGGATAGGCCGCGCGCGTCGTCGCGACGACGCGATCGACGATTCCCGGCAGCGCGGCTTCGTCGAGCCGCCAATGCGTGAGCTTTTCTTCACGCGCCAGCGCCAGCATGCGATGGGCGCGCTCGCGCACGGCGCGGGCGCTGAGCAGTCGGCGCGCAGCGTCAGCGGCGTCCATCGCTTCCTTTCCCGGCGTCCGGGCCGCTGTTTCGTCTTAGTTCCACTCTAGTCCGGCGTGACGGAAAGGCGCCAGAGCGCCGCCGATGGAGGAGCCGATGCCCTATTACAGCGGATTCGTTCTCGCCGTGCCCGAGACCAACCGGCAGGCCTATGTCGACATGGCGCGCAAGACCTGGCCGATGTTCGCGCGCTACGGCGCCGTTCGCATGGTCGAGACCTGGGGCGTCGACGTGCCGGACGGCAAACTCACCGATTTCCGCAAGGCGGTGAAGGCCGAGCCCGGCGAGGCGGTGCTGTTCTCGTGGATCGAGTGGCCGGACCGCGCGACCTGCGACGCGGCCTGGGCGAAGATGCAGGACGATCCGGAGATGAAGCCGCCCGCCGACATGCCGTTCGACGGCAAGCGGATGTTCTGGGGCGGATTCGAGCCGGTGTTCGATTCCGGCGCGGCGCATTGACGCGCGAAGGGAGCGCACGGGCCGCGCCTCAGTATTTCTCGAGGTCGCGGCCGGAGACGCGCTTCAGCTCGTCGGCCGAGGCGGCGCCGGCCGGCGCGAAATAGCCCGCCGCCTTCTTCGCCTCCATCTCGACGCTGGCGTCGGGCGGAATGAGTTCATCGGGGATCGCGACGCGCTCGCCGATCTCGATGCCTGCTTTCGCCAGCGCGTCGAACTTCATGTTCGACATCGACATGAAGCGGTCGATCTTCGTCACGCCGAGCCAGTGCAGCACGTCGGGCATGAGTTGCTGGAAGCGCGCGTCCTGCACGCCGGCGACGCATTCGGTGCGCTCGAAATAGGTGGCCGCGGTGTCGCCGCCCTCCTGACGCTTGCGGGCGTTGTAGACGAGGAACTTCGTCACCTCGCCGAGGGCGCGACCCTCCTTGCGGTTGTAGACGATGAGGCCGGCGCCGCCGGCCTGCGCCTCCTTCACGCATTCCTCGATGCCGTGCGCCAGGTAGGGTCGGCAGGTGCAGATGTCGGAGCCGAACACGTCCGAGCCGTTGCATTCATCATGCACGCGGCAGGCGAGGCGGCGCCTGCGATCGGCGATCGCCGCGGCGTCGCCGAAGATGTAGCAGGTCGCCCCGCCGATCGGCGGCAGGAAGACATGCAGATCGGGACGCGTCACCAGTTCAGGGAACATGCCGCCGGTCTGCTCGAACAGCGTGCGCCGGAGTTGCGTCTCGCTGACCTCGAAGCGCGCGGCGACGCCGGGCAGATGCCAGACCGGATCGACCGCAATCTTGATCACCGAGACATCGCCATTGGCCTTGACGATCGAGCCGTCGACGGCGATGCGGCCCGCCGCGATCGCCGCGACGATCTCCGGCATGTTGAGCCGCGCCTTCGTCACGGCGATCGTCGGGCGGATGTCGAGCCCCTCGGCGATCTCGCGGGCGAAGCCCTCCTGCACCATATGGCCCCAGGGATCGAGCGAGACGATCTTGCCGGGATCGAACCATTGCGGATGCGGGCCGATGGCGAAGGCGGGGCTCGTATTGGTCAGGTCCGGCCGCGCCAGCGGATTGAGCGCGCCGGCCGAGACGGCGAGGGCGCGATAGAGCGCATAGGCGCCGCCATGCGAACCGATGACATTGCGGTCGCCCGGGCGCGTCACCGAGCCGATGACCGGTCCCCGTTCGGCCGCCGTCGTCGCGCCCCAGTCGATCGGAAAACGCTGCGCCGCCGCGCCCGGCTCGGGATGCGAGGTCAGGCGGATATGGGTCGGCTTGTTCGGCGTCGTCATGCGGCGGCCCTGCGGATCGGGCGACCGGAAAACGCGACGGGGCCTTCCTGTCAGAAAGGCCCCACACGCCGCCGGTCGCGCCGGATCGGCGAAGGATGGCGCCGTGGCGGCGCCGGCGTCAATCGCGACCGGCGGGCGGCGCCGAAACGCAAGCGCCGCCCCGAAGGGCGGCGCTCGTCACAAAAGGGTCGTCACCAGCCGGGGGCGCGCCAGCCCGGCGGCGGCGGGCCTTCGCGGTAGTAGCCGCTCGGCGGGCCGCGCCATTCGCGCCGGGGGCGCTCGTAATAGCGGTCCTCCTCCCAGCGGCGGCGGCGCTCGTAGCGGTCGTCATAGCCGCGACGCGGGCCGGCGTAGCCGCCCTGCGCGCCCGACCGATCGTAGCCGACGATGCCGCCGAGCGGCACGCAGCGGCCGCGGTTGCAGCTCGACTGGGTATAGGCGCCGGTGCGCGGATCGATGCAGCGATTGTAGTCGCACACCATCTGCACGTTCTGGAACATCCCGTCGGCCGGGGACCGGGCCGACCAGTCGAACAGCGGCGCGGCGTTGGCCTGGCTCGCAAGCCCGAGAAAGAGCGCGATCGCGCCCCCACGCAGGAAATTCATCGCTCGGTCCTCCTGATCGCGTCCGGTCGGCTCCGGCATCGACGGCGACGCCCCAGCGGCGGCCGTCGCTCCGGCTGCGATCAATGTAGTTCTAGCGCGGCGAATGTGAACGCAGGCTGACGCGCTGGATTAAGAAATTGTCACCTTTGACCGTCGGCGGCAGGCCGAGATGGGCGGCGAGCGTCGCCCCGACATCGGCGAAACTCGCCCGCCGGCCGATGGCCCGCGGCGCGAGGCCCGGCCCGAAGCCGAGCACCGGTACGTGCTCGCGCGTGTGGTCCGTGCCGCGCCAGGTCGGGTCGTTGCCATGATCGGCGGCAAGGATCAGGAGATCGCCCGGGCGCAGCGCCGCCTCGAGATCGCGCCAGCGCGCGTCGAACTGCTCGAGACAGGCGGCGTAGCCCGGCACGTCGCGGCGATGGCCGAACTCGGTGTCGAAATCGACCAGATTGACGAACAGGAAGGCGCCGTCCGGGGCGCGGCGCAGCGCATCGAGCGTCAGATCGACATGCTGCATGTTGGAGGCGCCCTTGAACTCCTCGCCGGTGAAGCGGTGGGCGAAGATGTCGCCGATCTTGCCGATGCTGAACACGGCGCGCCCCGCCTCGGCGGCGCGCTGCAGGATCGAACCGTCGGGCGGGGGAATGGCGAAATCCTTGCGGCGCGGCGTGCGGCGGAAGTCGCCGGCATGGGCGCCCTCGAAGGGCCGGGCGATGACGCGGCCGATCTTCAGGGGATCGCAGAGCCGCCGCGCGATGCGGCAGAGATCGTAAAGGCGCTCGAGGCCGAACGCCGTCTCGTGCGCGGCGATCTGCAGCACCGAATCGACAGAGGTGTAGACGATCGGCGCGCCGCTGCGCAGATGCTCCTCGCCGAACTCCTCGATGATCTGCGTGCCGGAGGCGTGACGGTCGCCGAGAATGCCGGGCAGCCCGCCCTCGCGGACCAGCGCGGCGACAAGTTCCGGCGGAAAGCAGGGCCGCGTATCGGGAAAATAGCCCCAGGCGAAAGCGGCCGGCGCGCCGGCGAGCTCCCAGTGGCCGGACGGCGTGTCCTTGCCGAACGCGGTTTCGACCGCATGGCCGTAGAGGCCGCGCGGCGCGGCGGGACGCGACAGGCCCGGCGGCAGGCGCCCTGTCGAGCTCTCGCAGGCAAGGCCGAGGCCGAGGGCGTCGAGATGCGGCAGCGCCAGCGGCCCGGCGCGCAAGCCGGCGCGATCGCCGCGGCCGGCTGCGCAGGCCTCAGCGATATGGCCGAGCGTGTCGGCGCCGGCGTCGCCATAGAGATGGGCGTCCGCCGCGCCGCCGCAGCCGACCGAATCGAGCACGATGAGGATCGCCCGGCTCATTGGTTCACCACGCCCGCGCCCGCCGCCTCCATACGGAAGGCGGCGGCGAACAGGGCGCGCGTGTAATCCTGCTGCGGGGCGGCGAAGATGCCGGCGGCCGCGCCCGCCTCGACCACCTTGCCGTGACGCATGACGACGAGATCGGTCGCCAGAGCGCGCACCACTTTCAGATCGTGGCTGATGAACAGATAGGCGAGGCCGCGGCGCTGCTGCAGATCGCGCAGCAGATCGACGATCTGCGCCTGCACCGACATGTCGAG
>JAEULW010000116.1 GCA_016793505.1 Methylobacteriaceae bacterium
CACCCCTTCCGCGTGATTTTGCGCCGCCCGCGCGACGATCCGCCGGGCTTGCCGCGCCCGGCCTCGGCGGTCATCCTGCCGGCATGACCGGGAGGATTCCATGTACTGCAATCTCGCTGCGCTGACTGCGGCGCTCTTCGCCGCGTTAGCTTCGCCCGTCGCGGCCCAGGCGCCCGCCGGCAAGGCGACCGTCGTCACCTCCTTTTCGAAGGACGTCACCGAACCGTTCAAGAAGGCTTTCGAGCAGGCCCATCCCGGCGTCACGCTGGAAGTGCAGAACCGCAACACCAACGCCGGCGTGCGCTTCCTTCAGGAGACCCGCTCGAACAATCAGGTCGATCTGTTCTGGGCCTCGGCGCCGGACGCTTTCGAGGTGCTGAAGCGCGACGGCCTGCTGCAGAAGCATACGCCGCCGGCGTCCGGCATTCCGGCCAGGATCGGCCCCTATGACATCAATGATCGCGACGGCCTGTATTTCGGCTTCGCCGCCTCCGGCTACGGCATCATGTGGAACGAGCGCTACACGCGCGCCAACCGCCTGCCCGACCCGAAAGAGTGGTCCGACCTCGCAAAACCGGTCTATTTCGACCACGTCATGATCACCGCGCCCTCGCGTTCGGGCACCACGCATCTGACCATCGAGACGATCCTGCAGGGCGAGGGCTGGGACAAGGGCTGGGCGACGATCAAGGCCATGTCCGGCAACATGCGCACCGTCACCGACCGCTCCTTCGGCGTGCCCGACGCCGTCAACTCCGGCCAGGTCGGCCTCGGCGTGGTGATCGACTTCTTCGCCTTTTCGGCGCGCGCCGCGAATTTTCCGGTGAAGTTCGTCTATCCCTCGGTGTCGACCGTCGTGCCGGCCAATGTGGCGATCGTCGCCAATGCGCCGAACGCGCCGGCCGCCCGCGCCTTCGTCGACTTCCTGCTGTCCGACAAGGGGCAGGAGCTGTTGCTGACGCCCTCGGTCAGCCGGCTGCCGGTCAATCCGGCGATCTACGCCAAGGCGCCGGCGGAGTTCCCCAATCCCTTCAAGGGCGCGATCGGTTTGCCCTCGCTGCAGTTCGACGTCGCCCTTTCGGAGCGCCGCTACCGCGTCGTCGACGCGTTGTTCGACCAGACCATCACCTTCGCGCTTGAGCCGTTGAAAGCGGCGACCAAGGCGATCCATGACGTCGAGGCGAAGCTGGCGGCCAAGCCGAACGCGCAGGCCGCCGCGCTCCTCGCCGAGGCGCGGGCGCTGATCGCCGCCATGCCGGCGAACGCCGAGCAGGCGGCGGGGCAGGAGCTGCGCGACGCCTTCGCCGGCGCCGGCGGCCAGACCAAGGCGCCGCGCCAGGCCGAGGTCGAGTCGCTATGGTCGGCCTTCGCGCGCGACAGATACGCCGCCGCCCTCGCCAAGGCGCAGGAGGCGGCCAAGCTCGCCCCGTGACGGACGCCGCGCCCGCTCCGGCGGCCTCGTCATGAGCGCTGTCGCCGCGCCGCTGGCGCCGGCGCGCCGCCCGGCGACGCCGCTCGGCGAATGGCTGCTCGCCGCCGGCGTGCTGGCCTTCCTCGCGCTGTTCCTCGTCGCGCCGGTGGCGATCGTCGTCGTCGTCGCCTTTCTCGATCCGCGCAGCGGCGCGCCGACCCTCGTCAACTTCGCCGATTTCGCCCGCAACGAGCTGTTCCTGCGTTCGCTGTGGAACTCGCTCTGGGTGTCGGCGATGACGGTCGTGCTGGCGAGCCTGTTCGCCCTGCCGCTCGCCGCGATCACCGCCCGCTTCCATTTCCGCGGCGCGGCGCTGATCCGCACGCTCGGCGTCGTGCCCTTGATCATGCCGCCCTTCGCCGGGGCGGTGGCGATGCAGCTGCTGTTCGGCCGCAACGGCTCGATCAACCTGCTGCTCGGCGACTGGTTCGACGTCAACATCCCCTTCATGGAAGGGCTGAACGGCGTCATCCTCCTGCAGGCGATCCACTACTTCCCGTTCATCCTGCTCAACGTCTCGGCTTCGCTCGCCAATATCGACCGGTCGATGGAGGAGAGCGCGCAGAATCTCGGCGCCTCGGGGCTGCGGCTGTTCCGGCGCATCGTCTTCCCGCTGGCGATGCCGGGCTATGTCGCCGGCGCCAGCCTCGTCTTCATCAAGGTGTTCGACGATCTGGCGACGCCGCTGCTGCTCAACGTCAAGGAGATGCTGGCCCCGCAGGCCTATCTGCGCATCACATCGATCGGCCTCGCCGATCCGATGGGCTACGTCATTTCGGTGATCCTGATCGCCGTGTCGGTGGGCTCGATGTGGATCGCCGCGCTGGCGACGCGCGGGCGCGACTACGCCACCGTGCAGCGCGGCGGCGGCGGCCTGGCGCGGCGCGAGATGCGGCCGCGCGACAAGCTTCTCGCCTACGCCGTCGTGCTGCTCATTCTGGCGCTGACGCTGGCGCCGCATGTCGGGCTGATCCTGCTGTCGCTGGCCACGGTCTGGTCCTTCGCGCCGCTGCCCGACGGCTACACGCTCGCCCACTACGGCCGCGTCTTCGCCGAGACGCCGCAATATGTCTGGAACACGCTGCTCTATGCGACGCTCGCCGGCGTGCTGGCGGTGGCCGTCGGCTCGGCGATCGCCTGGCTGGTCCAGCGCACCCGTATTCCCGGCCGCGCCGGCCTCGACTATCTGGCGATGGGCGCGCTGGCCGCCCCCGGCGTCGTCATCGGCATCGGCTATCTGCGCACGTTCTACGGCGTCACGCTGCCGACCGGCCAGCCGCTCGCCACCTTCTGGTTCATGATCGTCATCGCGCTCGCCGTGCGGCGTCTGCCCTATGCGCTGCGCGCCTGCACCGCCGGGCTGCAACAGGTCTCCCCGCAGCTCGAGGAGGCGGCCGAAAATCTTGGCGCGACGCGTCCGCGCACGGTGCGCCGCATCCTCCTGCCGCTGATGGCGGGCGGCATGCTGGCCGGCTTCGTCACCGCCTTCGCCACCGCCTCGGTCGAACTGTCGGCGACCATGATGCTGGTGCAGAACGCGTCCGACGCCCCGCTCGCCTACGGGCTCTATGTCTACATGCAGTCGCCCGCCGGGCGCGGGCCGGGCGCGGCGCTCGGCATGATCGCCGTGGCGATCGTCGGCCTGTGCGCCTTCCTGTCGCATCGGCTGTTCGAGACGGGGCAGGGGCCCGAGATGCGGTGAGGAAGGTCTGATGCGCGCATCCGCGAACCGCGAGCCGGCCGGCGTCGAGATCGCCGGCGTCAACCTGTCTTACGGGGCGACGCATGTGCTCAAGGATGTCGATCTGACCATCGAGCCGGGCGAGTTCTTCGCCTTTCTCGGCCCCTCGGGCTGCGGCAAGACCACATTGCTGCGCCTGATCGCCGGCTTCGCGCAGGCTCAGACCGGGACCGTGCGCATCGCCGGCGAGGACGTCTCGGCCCTGCCGCCCTGGCGGCGCGACGTCGGCATGGTGTTCCAGTCCTATGCGCTGTGGCCGCACATGACCGTCGCCCGCAACGTCGCCTTCGGCCTCGAGGAGCGGCGTCTGCCCAGGAGTGAGATCGGCCCGCGCGTCGCCGCCGCGCTCGATCTCGTCGGCCTCGGCGATCTGGCCGACCGTCGGCCCTCGCAGCTCTCGGGCGGCCAGCAGCAGCGCGTCGCGCTCGCCCGCACCATCGTCGTCGAACCGAAGCTGCTTCTGCTCGACGAGCCCTTGTCGAACCTCGACGCGAAGATGCGCGTGCAGGTGCGTCGCGAACTGCGCGACCTGCAGCAGCGCCTCGGCCTGACCACCATCTTCGTGACGCACGATCAGGAGGAGGCCAACACGATCTGCGACCGCATTGCGGTGATGAACGACGGCGCGATCCAGCAGGTCGGCGCGCCGATGGACCTCTACGAGAACCCGGCAAATCTGTTCGTCGCCGGCTTCCTCGGCGCCGCCAATATTCTGGAAGGCGAAGTGACGCTGGAGGACGGCCATCCGGTGTTCCGCTCCGGAGCGACGATCCGCATTCCGCTCGCGGCCGATGAGCCGGCGCGCCACCGCGCCCGGCTGATGATCCGACCGCAACATTGCGAGCTCGCCGCCGGCGCGGCGGCGGCAGGCGCCGCCGGGCGGATCGCGCATCGCGAATTTCTCGGCGCCGCCATGCGCTACGGCGTTGCGGTCGGCCAGTCGGAAATTCTCGTCGAGCGGCCCTTCGATTCAGGGCAGGGCCTTCTGGAAGTCGGCGCGCCGGTGTCGCTCGCCGCCCAGCCCGGCCGCGCCCGCGTCTTTCCGGGCTGAGGCGGGCGCAAACGACAACGCCCGGGCCGAAGCCCGGGCGTCTGAAAGGCGTCAGCCGGTCGGCGCCGCACCCCGGCGCCGCGGCTCAGGCGGCGAGCGCAGCCTCCTTGCGGCGACGCGACGTGGCCATCGCGAGACCGAGGAAGCCGATCAGCATCATCGCCCAGGTCGAGGGCTCCGGAACGCCTGTGACCAGCGTCTGGCCATTGCCCTGGAAGGTCAGCGCGCGGATCGAAGAGTCCGGCGCCCAGGCGCCCGACGCGATGTTGCCGAGATAGGTATTGACGAGCCCGGTCACCGCCCCCGACGCAGTGTAGGAGAGACCGGAATACTCGGTCTTCCAGATCGCCAGCTGGATGGCGGCGCCGATGTCCCTCTTCTGCGCCAGCGTCGAGGCGGCGGCGATCAGGTCGTCGCCATGATTGACGAGCGCGCCGATCTTGCCGATCGTCGCCGCGCTGAGCGCGTGCGGCGTCGGCGTCGCGCTGTCATTGACCAGCGGGCCGAACGAGTAAGTGCCGGAATTCCTGAGCGTGTGGTAGATGTCCACGCACCAGGCCAGCACGTCCGGCGCGCCGACGACGTCCAGCTTGATCTGACCGGCGTTGGCGGTCAACGAAACCGGTCCGGAAATGCCGACGTTCTGACCCGTGATCGTGAACCCGTTATACGTGATCGTCGCGGCCTGTGCGCTGGCGGCGACAGCCACTGTCCCTACGAGAGCGGCCGCGAATGACGCGACCAAATTGACTTTTGTCATCGAACGACCCTTCCCACGGTCACCGCATCCTTGATCGTCGACGCGCCGCCGCGCAGTCCAACGCCCCTATCAACACCTAAGAAGAAATTAAGTCAAATGTGAACCATCGCGGTGATGAATCGCCGCAGCGGGCGCCGGCCGCCGGCTTGGCCGAAGCGCCGCTGGCGCGACGCTCCGGCCCCGTGCCGCGCGGTTCCGGGTGAGGTCAAGACCGCACAGCCGGCGGACCATGGCGCGCCGCGCCTTTCTGGACCCTGCACGGGTCCCGGCCGGGCGCCGCCCTTGCCCGCGGCGCGATTTTGTCGCATTTCTGCAACAGCGTTGCATTCCGGCATCGAATCGTCCCGCCCAGAGCCGGCCGCGGAGAAATCACTGGATGAGCGTCGGCGAGGCCGGCCAGCCGCCCGAAGTGACCGTCGTCGCGACCCGCGGCGAGCGGGGCGCCGTGGCGCGATTCGGTCCACTGGCCGTCAGCCTGGCGATCCTCTGCGCTCTCGCCACCATCCTGATCTTCGCCGGCCTGACGCCCGTCGCGCCGACCAACGAGGTCGTGCTGGGCCTGTTCGCGGCCGACGGCGTGATCATTCTCGTCCTGTTCGCGCTGATCGCCTGGGAGGTGACGCGGCTGCTCAGGGCCCGGCGCGCCGGCGCCGCCGCGGCGCGTCTGCACATCCGCATCGTCGCCCTGTTCGCGATCGTGGCGGCCGCGCCGACCGTCGTGATGGCCATCGTCGCCTCGCTGGTCATCGAGCGCGGCCTCAACCCGGCCTTCATGCAGGATGTCCGCGGTTTCGTGCAGAACACCGCCGAGGCGGCGCGGCTCTACCGCGAGTCGCAATGCAAGTCGCTGTTGCGCGAGGCCGACCTGACCGCCTCCGATCTCGACCGCGGCCTTGCCGCCTTCAACGCCGACCGCGCCGTCTTCCGCGACTATTTCGCCTCGCGCGCGCGCTTCCTCGGCTTCAGCGCGGCGGCGATGATCAGGCGTGACGGAACGGTGGTGGAGCAGCCGCTCGGCCCCGGCAAGACGCCGATCGTCACGCCCGAACCGTCCGATTTCGACGACGCCGACAAGGGCGATCCGCTCTGCCTCGTGCTGTCGGAAGGGCGCAGCTTCGTCGCCCTGCGCAAGCTCTCGGCCTATGCTGAAACCTATCTCTACGTCGCCCGCGAACTCGACGCCTTCGCCGTCGAATTCCCGCGCGAGGCCGGCAACGTCATCGCTCTCTACGACGCCTTCGACCGGCATCGCGACAACATCCTCATCGCCTTTGCGGTGATGTTCCTTCTGACGGCGGCGATCATGCTGTTGTCGGCGATGTGGCTCGGCCTGTCCTTCGCCAACCGCCTCGTCGGGCCGATCCGCCGTCTCATCCGCGCCACCGACGCGGTCGCCGGCGGCAATCTCTATGTGCAGGTGCCGGTCAAGCGCAGCGAGGGCGATTTCGCCCATCTCGGCGAAACCTTCAACAAGATGACCTCGGAGCTGCGCCTCCAGCAGAACGGCCTGATCGAGGCGAGCCGGCAGATCGACGCGCGCCGCGTCTTCACCGAGACCGTGCTGGCCGGCGTGCCCGCCGCGGTCGTCGGCGTCGACGCGCAGGGCGCCGTGACCGTTGTGAACCCCGCCGCCCGCCAGCTGCTCGACCAGAGCGACGAGGCCCTGCGCGGCCGCCCGCTCGTCGACGTCGCGCCGGAACTCGCCCAGGTTCTCGCCGAAGCCGGCGCCGGGCGCGGCCGGCTCTATCACGGTCAGACGAGCCTCACCCGACGCGGACGCGAGCGCATCTTCAACGTCCGCGTCGCCGCCGAGCAGGGCGCGGCCGCCGGCGGCGGGCGCGTCGTCACGCTCGACGACATCACCGATCTTGTCTCCGCCCAGCGCACCGCGGCCTGGGCCGACGTCGCCCGCCGCATCGCCCACGAGATCAAGAATCCGCTGACGCCGATCCAGCTCTCGGCCGAACGTCTGCGCCGCAAATACGGCAAGGTGATCACGACCGACCGCGAGGTCTTCGACCAGTGCACCGACACGATCGTGCGTCAGGTCGACGACATCAAGCGCATGGTCGACGAGTTCTCCTCCTTCGCCCGCATGCCCAAGGCGCGCCTTGCCGAGGACGATCTCGCCGAGACCGTGCGGCAGGCGCTGTTCCTGATGCGCGTCGGCCATCCGTCGATCGCCTTCGAGGACGAGATTCCGGCCGGCCTGCGCGCCGTGTTCGACCGGCGGCTGCTGTCGCAGGCGCTGACGAACGTCATCAAGAACGGCACCGAAGGCGTCGCCGCCGCGGCCGAAAACGGCGTCGGTCGCATTCGCGTGCGGCTCGACGTCGCCGATGGCCTGGCGCGCATCGACGTCATCGACGACGGCAAGGGTTTTCCGGCCGAGAACCGCCAGCGCCTGCTCGAGCCCTATATGACGACCCGCGCCGAGGGCACCGGCCTCGGCCTGCCGATCGTCCAGAAAATTCTCGAAGACCATGGCGGCGGCATCGAGCTTCTCGACGCCGCCGACGCCGGCTTCTGGGAGCGCGGCGCCTGGGTGCGCCTGTGGTTCCCGATCGCCGGCCCGAACGGCGCCGAGGACGGCGACTCCCCTTCACCCGCACCGCGAACCCCATCATGAGCAGTGACATTCTGATCGTCGACGACGAGGCCGACATCCGCGACATCGTCTCCGGCATCCTGTCGGACGAGGGCCATGCGACGCGTGTCGCCCGCAACGCCGACGAGGCGCTGGCGTCGATCGAACAGCGCCGGCCGCAACTGATCTTCCTCGACATCTGGATGCAAGGCTCGCGGCTCGACGGGCTGCAGCTGCTCGAGGTCGTCAAGCAGCAGCATCCCGGCGTGCCGGTGGTGATGATCTCCGGCCACGGCAACATCGAGACCGCCGTCAGCGCCATCAAGCTCGGCGCCTATGATTTCATCGAGAAGCCGTTCAAGGCCGACCGGCTGGTGCTGGTCGCCGACCGCGCGCTGGAGGCCTCGCGGCTGAAGCGCGAGGTCAGCGAATTGCGCGCCAAGGCCGGCGCGACGCACCGCATCATCGGCCGCTCGACCGCGATCAACCAGCTGCGTCAGGTGCTGGAGCGCGTCGCCCCGGCCAATTCGCGCGTGCTGATCGCCGGCGCGCCAGGCGCCGGCAAGGAGCTCGCGGCGCGCACGATCCACGAGATGTCGGCGCGCGCCTCCGGCCC
>JAEULW010000117.1 GCA_016793505.1 Methylobacteriaceae bacterium
ACAGCGGCGAGCGCGGCCCGTGCAGCAGCGTCCAGGCCGGCGGGGCGCGCCGCGCCAGCGTCGGCGCCGCGCTTTCGGCGACGCGATATCCGGCGAGCGCCCGCCCCGCCCGGCCGAGCGGGCCCGACAGCGTCGCCCCCGGCCGGTCGACGATCGCCATCGGCATGGCGGCGGCGATCGCGCGCCAGTCCTTCCACAGATGCAGCTGGCGCAGATTGTCGGCGCCCATGATCCAGACGAAATCGACGTCGCTCCGACGCCGCGTCAGCCAGGCGAGAACCTGCGCCGTGTAGCGCGTGCCGATCCGCGCCTCGAAGCCGGTGACGGCGACGCGCGGATCGTCGATCAGCGCCGCCGCCGCCGCCATGCGCGCCGCCTGCGAGGGGCGCCCCTCAGTCGCCTTCAGCGGATTGCCGGGCGTCACGATCCACCACACCCGATCCAGCCCGAGCCGGCGCAGCGCCATGTCGCAGACCATGAGATGGCCCTCATGCGCCGGATCGAACGAACCGCCGAACAGCCCGATGGCCATGCCCGGCGCCGAGGGCGGCAGACCCTGAAAGACCGGCGTGCGGGTCACGGAAGCTGCGGCATGGCGCGACGCATGAAGGCGTCGAACAGCGGCGGCGCGCCTGTTGCCTGAGCAGAAGAATTTCGGATGCAGCCCATCATTTCAACCGAACTTACCCGTTTTGACCTCGATCCAGGTAAACTCGCAATAAATCGCTACGGCCGCACCTGCCCGGTCCCGCGCACGCGGTAGTTGAAGCTGGTCAGCTGCTCGACGCCGACCGGCCCGCGCGCGTGCATGCGGCCGGTGGCGATGCCGATCTCGGCGCCGAAGCCGAATTCGCCGCCGTCGGCGAACTGCGTCGAGGCGTTGTGCAGCACGATCGCCGAGTCGACCTCGGCGAGGAAACGCGCCGCCGCGCCCTCGTCCCCGGTCACGATGCAGTCGGTGTGATGCGAGCCGTAGCGCTCGATATGGGCGATCGCCGCGTCGAGAGAGTCGACGACCTTCACCGAGATGACCGCGTCGAGATATTCGGTCGACCAGTCCTCCTCGCGCGCCGGCGTGACGCGCGGATCGGCGGCCTGCGTCGCCGCATCGCCGCGCACCGCGCAGCCCGCCTCGAGCAGCATGGTCACGAGCGGGGTCAGATGCGTCGGCGCGCAGGCGCGATCGATGAGCAGCGTCTCGGCCGCCCCGCACACGCCGGTGCGCCGCAGCTTGGAATTCTTCAGCACGGTCTTCGCCATGTCGAGATCGGCGGCGGCGTGCACAAAGACATGCACGATCCCTTCCAGATGCGCGAACACCGGCACGCGCGCTTCCGCCTGCACGCGGGCGACGAGGCTCTTGCCGCCGCGCGGCACGATCACGTCGATCGCCCCGTCGAGCCCGCCGAGCATCAGCCCGACGGCGGCGCGATCCGTCGTCGGCGCGCGCGCGATCGCCGCCTCCGGCAGGCCGGCGGCGCGCAGCCCCTCGACGAGACAGGCGTGGATCGCCTGCGACGAGCGGAAGCTCTCCGAACCGCCGCGCAGGATCGCCGCGCAGCCCGCCTTCAGACACAGCCCGCCGGCGTCGGCGGTGACGTTCGGCCGGCTCTCGTAGATCACGCCGACGACGCCGAGCGGCGTCGCCACGCGGTCGATGACGAGGCCGTTCGGCCGCGTGAAGGTCGCCAGCCGGCGCCCGACCGGATCGGCCAGCGCGGCGATCTCCTCGAGCCCCTTCGCCATCGCCTCGACGCGCGCCGGATCGAGCTTCAACCGGTCGATGAAGGCGCCCGCCGTGCCGCGCTTCTCCGCCTCGGCGACGTCCTGCGCATTGGCGGCGAGAATCTCGCCTGAGCGCGCCCGGAGCGCCGCGGCGGCGGCGGTCAGCGCCGCATCCTTCTGCGACCGCGGCGCCAGCGCCAGCGCCCGCGCCGCGCCGCGCGCGGCGGCGCCCAGCGCGCGCATCTCAGCGACAAGGTCGGCGGCGGGATCGGCGGTCGCGGCGAGAGCGGCGGTCATGCCTTGGGCAATGCCACGCCCCGCCGTCCTTGCCAAGGTTCGCTTGCCAAGGTTCGCTTGCCAAGGTTCGCTTGCCAAGGCGGGGCGCTGGCGCGGCGGCGCGGCTTGCGGCAGTCTCTCGGCGACCGGCGCCGGCCGGCAGGGAGGCCGCCATGACGCCGACGCTCGCCGACATCCGCGAAAAGCTCTTCGCCTCGGTAGTCTCCGATTGCCTCGATCAGCTCGGGCTGCGCCATCAGGCGGTCGCCTCGCGCATCCGCCCGCTCGACGAAGCCACGATCATGGTTGGGCGCGCCCGCACCGCCGCCTTCATGGAGGTCTGGCATGCCCCGGCCGGCGTCAATCCGTATGAACTCGAGATCGCGCTGATCGACAGTCTGAAGCCCGGCGAAATCCCGGTCTTCGCCTGCGCCAACGCCGCGCGCGTCGGCCCCTGGGGCGAATTGCTGACCACCGCCGCGATGGCGCGCGGCGCCGCCGGCGCGCTGATGGACGGCTGCGTGCGCGACGTGAAGGCGATCCGCGCCCTCGGCTTCCCGGTCTTCCATGGCGGCGTCGCGCCGCTCGACTCCAAGGGCCGCGGCAAGGTGATGACCATCGACGAGCCGATCGAATGCGCCGGCGCGCCGGTCGCCTCCGGCGATCTCGTCTTCGGCGACGCCGACGGCGTCGTCATCGTGCCGCGCGCCGCCGAGGCCGACGTGCTGCGCCTCGCCATGGAGAAGGTCGCCGGCGAGCGCGACACGCTGGCCGACCTGCGCCGCGGCGACCGGCTCGCCGACGTCTTCGCCCGCTACGGCATCCTCTAGCCCGGCGTCCGCGCCACGGGCTGTTTCGGCATCCCGAACAGGGTATTGCGCGCATCCGGCTCGCCCCGCATACTGATCCCGGGTGCGCTCCTCGTGGGCTGAAGCGATGATGGCGAGCGAAGCGTCGGCCATGCTGCTGGCCGGCGCATCCTCCGGCGACCTGATGACCGACGCCCTGACGCGAATCGCCGCGCTCGGGGCGGGCGATGGCGCTGTGCTGGTGCGCAGCCGCGCCGACGTGACCATCGGCATGGCGCCGTCGGCGAGCGTCGTCGATCCTGTCGCCGCCTATGTCCGCGGCGACCGGCCGGCAGATCCGCGCGTCGCCCGCGTGCGGCCCGGTCTCGACTCGGGCTTCCGTCTCGACCAGGACGACTTCGCGCCCGACGAGATCGCCCGCGACCCATACTATCAGGAGTTCCTGCGGCCGATCGGCTTCGGCTGGCACGCCTGCGCCCTGCTCGGCGTGCTGCCGGGCGGCGACGAGGTGCATCTGTCGATCAAGCGGCGCTTCGACCGGCCGCCCTTCTCGCCGGCCGAGTTGGCGGAGCTGACCACGCAACTGCCCTCGCTCCGGGCGGCGGTCGCCTTCGCCAACCTGACATTGCCCGGCCATCTGCTCGGCGGCGTCGGCCCGGTGCTGGCGGGCGGGCGCAGCGTCTTCGGCCTGACCGCCGGGCGCGAGGCATTTCCGATCGAGCGGACGCCGGACGACGCGCATGTGCTGGCGCTCGAGGACGGCGCGATCCGCCTGCGGCTACGCCGCGAACAGCCGGCCTTCGACGCGGCGCTGAATCGCGCGCTCGCTCTGGCCGAGTCCACCGCCGTCGTGCTGACCGCCGCCAGAGGCGGGCGCTGGCTGGCGCGCTTCATTCCGGTGTCGCGCTTCGCGCCGTCCTCTCTCGTCTGCCTCTGCGTGCTGACCGAGCTCGACGTCGTCGTCGAGCCTGCGCCCGAGCGCATCGAGCTGCTCGGCCGCCTGTTCGCCCTGTCGCCGGCCGAGGCGCGCGTCGCCACGCTGATCGGCCAGGGCCTGTCGATCGCCAAGGTCGCGCTGCGCCTCGGCGTCAGCGACGGCACCGTGCGCAACCACCTGAAGGCGATCTTCGACAAGACCGGCGTCGGCCGCCAGGTCGGGCTCGCCGTGCTGCTCGCCCGCATCTGACGCGCGATCACCGCCGCGCCGTCAGCGCCCTGTCTGCGGCTGGCCGGACGGGCGGCTTCGGCGGCGTGCGGGCGATGCGCGTCGTCTGCGCCGCGACGGCCCGGGCCGGCGCACGCGCCATGGCGGCCGGCGCGCCCGCCTGCGCCCCCAGCGAAGCGCCGATCGCGTCGAACAGCGCCGCCGCGCGGGCCCCCGTCAGGCCGGGCTGCGGCGCGTTGTCGTCGCGCCCGAGCCAGACGCCGATCGCATGCGTCGGCGTGTAGCCGATGAACCAGCCGTCGCGGTTGCCCTCGCCCGTGCCGGTCTTGCCGGCGGCGACTTCCAGCCGCCGGATCGCCTCGGCCGCCGTGCCGGACGCCACGACCGCGCGCAACAGCCGCCGCATGCCGGCGATCGTCGCCGGCGCCAGCGGGGCGGGCGTCGCGGCGACGCGCCGCCACAGCCGACCCTCCGCCTCGCGCAGCGCCAGCGCGCCCCACGGCGAGGGCGCCGCGCCGTCGAAGGCGAAAGGCAGCATCGCCCCGGTCAGCTCGATCAGCCCGGCCGAATTGGCGCCGAGCGCGACATTCTGCGCGTCGCGGACGGCGAAGGGCGTCGCGAGGCCCAGCGCCCGCGCCGCCGCCTCGACGCGCTCGACGCCGACGCGCCGGGCGAGATCGACCGCCGCGTCATTGTCCGAGTCGGCGAAGGCGCGCAGCATCGCCGCATCCAGCGGTCGGCCCTGCGCCAGCGCCGCGGCGTAGACGAAGATCTTCGCCGTGGACGCCGCCGGGCGGCGCATGGTCACGGCGCGGTTGAACTGCGTCGCGCCATAGTCGCGCCCGCCCTGCGCGGCGATGATCCGTCCGTCGCGGCCGAGCGCCACGGCCGCGACCTCGAGGCCGGGCGCGAGCCGCGCCGCGGCGACGGCGCGCTCCAGCGCCGCCTGCCGGTCGGCGACGAAGGGAATCGCGATCCGCGCCCCCGGCGCCGGCGCGAAGCCGGGCGCGGCGCGCGCCAGTTCGGCCAGCGTCGCCTCCATCGCCCAGCGCGTCTCCGGCCACGCCGCGACGCGGGCGCCGCGCGGCCGGAGCGTGCGGCGCGCGGCGACGAGCTCCTGCGCCGGCGCAACGTCGGCGCGCGCCGCCAGATCGAGGATCAGGCGCCGGCGCGCCTCGAACCGCGCCGGATGGCGCA
>JAEULW010000137.1 GCA_016793505.1 Methylobacteriaceae bacterium
ATTGAGCGGCGCCAGCGTCTCCTCGCACAGCTTGGCCGCCTCGCCGACGATCGCCTCGACCACGTCCGGCGTCGCATCGGCGAAGCCGGGCAGGTTCGAATAGCGCGACATCTCGAACACGTCGTTGAGGAGGAACAGCACATCCTCGACCGGCGCCTTGTAGCTCGGCATCGTCTCACTCCCACGGATACGAAACGCCGCGGCGGCGCGGCCATTAGTTTACATGTAAACTAAATCCGCGCCGGCCGCAAGCCTCGCCCCGGCCCATGATGGCGCGGGCGCGCCGCGGCGACTATGGTGGGCGACGCCCTCTCAGGAACGAATTTGCGTGATGACGGACCCGATCAGACCCGGCGACCATGTCTTCCTCGTCGACGGCTCGTCCTTCGTCTTCCGCGCCTATTTCCAGTCGATCCGGCAGGACCAGAAATACAATTACCGTTCAGACCGCTTGCCGACCGGCGCCGTGCGCCTGTTCTGCGCCAAGCTGCTGCAATTCGTCCGCGACGGCGCGGCCGGCGTGAAGCCGACGCACCTCGCCATCATCTTCGACAAGTCGGAAAATTCCTTCCGCAAGGAACTCTATCCTCCCTACAAGGCGAACCGCTCCGACCCGCCGGAAGACCTCGTCCCGCAATTCCCGCTGTTCCGCGCCGCCGTGCGCGCCTTCGGCCTGACGCCGGTCGAGCAGGACGTCTACGAGGCCGACGATCTCATCGCCACCTACGCCCGCCAGGCCGAGAAGGCGGGCGCCGACGTGCTGATCGTCTCGGCCGACAAGGACCTGATGCAGCTCATCGGTCCGCGCATCGCCATGTATGACCCCGCCTCCGGCGAGGCCGGACGCGCCGGCTCGCGCGAGGAGCGGCGCATCGGCGAGGCCGAAGTGATCGACTATTTCGGCGTGCCGCCGGCCAAGGTCGTCGACGTCCAGGCGCTGGCCGGCGATTCCACTGACAACGTGCCGGGCGCCGCCGGCATCGGGGTCAAGACGGCGGCCCAGCTCATCGCCGAATATGGCGATCTCGACACGCTCCTCGCCCGCGCCGGCGAGATCAGGCAGCCCAAGCGCCGCGAGACCCTGACCGACCCGGCCAGCATCGAACGCATCCGCCTGTCGAAGAGGCTGGTGACGCTGGTCGAGGATGTCGCGGTCGAAACGCCGCTCGAGGAGCTGCGTCTCGTCCAGCCCGACGCGAAGCGGCTGATCGCGTTCCTGAAGGCGCTGGAGTTCACGACCATCACCCGTCGCGTCGGCGAACTTTACGAGGTCGACGCGGGCGCGATCGAGCCGGACGCCGCATTCCTCGGCGAGGCGGGATGGCGCGCCCGCAACGGCGAGGCCGTCGGCGCCGCTGCCGGGCCGCCGGCGGGCGTCGCGCCGCCAGCCAGGGACGCGGCGTCTGTCGTCGAGGCTCCGGCGACGCTCGTCGCCGCCTCTGTCGCCGCGGCGTTGCAGGCCGCGCGCACGCCGCCGATCGATCGCTCGCGCTACGAGACGGTGACCAGCCTCGAACGGCTCGACGCCTGGCTCGCCGAGGCGCGCGCCGCGGGCCGCCTCGCCTTCGACACAGAGACGGATTCTCTCGATCCGATGACCGCGAGCCTCGTCGGCGTCTCGCTCGCCGTCGAGCCGGGCCGGGCCTGCTACGTGCCGCTCGCCCATCGGCCGCCCGGCGGCGACGATCTGTTCGGCGACGGCGCCGGCGCCGCGATCCTGCCGGGGCAGCTCGATGAAGCGATCGTGCTCGAGCGCCTGAAGCCGCTGCTGCAGGACCGCGCTGTGTTGAAGATCGCCCAGAACGTCAAGTTCGACTGGCTGGTGATGCGCCAGCGTGGAATCGACATCGCGCCGGCCGACGACACGATGCTGATGTCCTACGTGCTCGACTCGGGCAGGAACGGCCACGGCATGGACGAACTGTCCGAGCTGCATCTGAACTGGAAACCGATCAGCTTCGGCGAGGTCGCCGGCACAGGCCGCAGCTTCAAGGGCTTCGATCGCGTCGAGATCGCCAGGGCGACCGAATATTCGGCCGAAGACGCGGACGTGACGTTGCGGCTCTGGCTGGCGCTGCGCGCCCGACTCCCGGCCGAAGGCCTCGGCGCCGTCTACGCGCGCCTCGAGCGTCCGCTGCCGCGCGTGCTGGCGCGCATGGAGCGGCGCGGCGTCGCCATCGACCGGGCGATTCTGGCGCGTCTCTCCGGCGACTTCGCGCAGGCCATGGCCGGGCTGGAGCACGAGATTCATCAGCTCGCCGGCGAGAGCTTCAACCTCGGCTCGCCCAAGCAGCTTGGCGACATCCTGTTCGGCAAGTTCGCGCTGCCCGGCGGCAAGAAGACCGCAACCGGGGCCTGGTCGACCGCCGCCGGCGTGCTGGAGGATCTGGCCGAACAAGGCCACGAACTGCCTGCCCGCATTCTCGACTGGCGGCAGATGGCGAAGCTGAAATCGACCTACACCGACGCGCTGCCGACCTACGTCAATCCGCAGACCGGCCGCGTCCACACCTCCTATGCGCTCGCCTCGACGACGACCGGCCGCCTTTCGTCGAGCGAGCCCAATCTGCAGAACATTCCGGTGCGCAACGAGATGGGGCGGAAAATCCGCACCGCTTTCGTCGCGCCGCCCGGCCGCAAGCTGATCTCGGCCGATTATTCGCAGATCGAATTGCGTCTGCTCGCCCACATCGCCGACATTCCGCAATTGAAGAAGGCCTTCGCCGACGGGCTCGACATCCACGCGATGACCGCGTCCGAAATGTTCGGCGTGCCGGTGAAGGACATGCCCGGCGAGGTGCGCCGGCGCGCCAAAGCCATCAACTTCGGCATCATCTACGGCATCTCGGCCTTCGGCCTCGCCAATCAGCTCGGCATTCCGCGCGAGGAGGCGGGCGCCTACATCCGCAAATATTTCGAGCGCTTCCCGGGCATCCGCGACTACATGGAGGAGACCAAGCGCCGGGCGAAACAGGACGGCTTCGTCACCACGATCTTCGGGCGCCGCATGCACTATCCGCGCATCGCCTCATCCAATCCGAGCGAGCGCGCCTTCAACGAACGCGCCGCCATCAACGCGCCGATTCAAGGCTCGGCCGCCGACATCATTCGCCGCGCCATGATCCGCATGGACGATGCGCTCGACGCCGCAGGCCTGAGCGCGCAGATGCTGCTGCAGGTGCACGACGAACTCGTCTTCGAGGTCGCCGACGCTGAGGTCGAGAAGACGATCGCGGTCGCCCGGCAGGTCATGACGCAGGCGCCGCTGCCGGCGATCGCGCTCAGCGTGCCGCTGCAGGTCGACGCGCGCGCCGCGCAGAACTGGGACGAGGCGCACTGAAGGCGCCGCGCCGACGTCGGAGCCGGCGCGGCGCGCGTCTCACTTTCCGGTCTTCACCCGCGTCCATTCGCGCGTCACGATCTTCTGCGTCGCCGCGTCGAAGGGCTGCACGGTGAACAGCTTCTTCATCGTCTCGTCGTCCGGATAGACGGACTTGTTCTCCGCCACCTCCTTGTCGACCAGCGCCTTGGCGGCGAGCACGCCATTGGCGAAGTTCGTCAGGTTGGTGTTGCGCGCCGCGATCTCCGGCCGCAGCATGAAGTCGATGAAGGCGTGCGCCTCGGCGACATGCGCCGCGTCTTTCGGAATGACGAAACTGTCGAGCGAGATCAGCGTGCCTTCCTTCGGAATGACGTAATTGATCTCGACGCCGTTCTTCGCCTCGCGGGCGCGATTGCGCGCCTGCAGGCTGTCGCCGGCCCATCCCACGGCGACGCAGATGTCGCCGGCGGCCAGCGCGTTGATATATTCCGAGGAGTGGAACTTCTTCACGTTCGGCCGCATCTTCTGCAACAGCTCGGACGCCTTGCGCAGCTCCTCCGGCTTCTTCGAATTCGGGCTGAGCTTGAGATAGTTCAGCGCGTTGGTGAACAGATCCTCCGGGCTGTCGAGCACGTAGACGCCGCAATCCGCCAGCTTCCTGAGATTTTCGGGCCTGAATATCATGTCCCAGCTGTTCATCGGCGTCTCGCCGATGCGCTGCTTCACCTTCGCCACGTTGTAGGCGATGCCGGTCGTGCCCCACATGTAGGGCACGGCATGGGCGTTGCCGGCGTCGTAGCTGGCGAGCAGCTTCATCAGGTCCGGCCACAGGCCGTCATGATTCTTCAGCTTCGCGCGGTCGATCTTCTGGTGGACGCCGGCCTGAATCTGGCGCTGCAGGAAGGTCGTCGTCGGCACCACGATGTCATAGCCCGTCTTGCCGGCCAGCAGCTTGGCCTCGAGCATCTCATTCGAATCGTAGGTGTCGTAGACGACCTTGATTCCCGTCTCTTTGGTGAACTCCTCCAGCGACTTCGGGTCGATGTAGTCGCTCCAGTTGTAGACGTGGACGACCTTCTCCTGCGCGAGCGCCGCCAACGGCGCGAGAGCCAGCGAAAGGGCGATGAGAGCCGTCTTCAATTGCTTTAGACCTCCCTGGGTCGTGCCGCCGGCGCGATGGCGGCAAGTCGTTCGAGCGCCGCGTCGAGTGTGGCGTCTTTCTTGGCGAAACAAAAGCGCACGACGGTATTCACGGCGTCCTGCGCGTAAAAGGCCGAGACGGGAATGGCGGCGACGCCCTGTTCCCGGACGAGGCGCTGGCAGAACGCGGCGTCGTCGCGCTCGCCGAGCGGGGCGATGTCGATGTTGACGAAATACGTCCCCTGGCTCGGCAGCACGCGGAAGCCGAGTTGCGCAAGACCGTTCGAGAATCGGTCGCGGCTGCGTTCGAGCCCGGCGCGCAGGCCGTGAAAATAGGCGTCCTCCTTGGCCAGCGCATAGGCCACCGCCGCCTGCAGATTCGGCGGCGTCGTGAAGGTGAGGAACTGATGCGCCTTCGACAACACGCGCATCAGCTTCGGCGCGGCGGCGACGAGGCCGACCTTCCATCCCGTCATCGAAAAAATCTTGCCGGCCGAGCCGATCTTCACCGTGCGCTCGCGCATCCCCGGCAGCGCCATCATCGACAGATGTTCGCGTCCGTCGAACACGACATGCTCCCAGACTTCGTCGCAGATCGCGATGGCGTCGTGCTTCACGCAGAAGCGGGCGATCAAGTCGAGCTCGTCGCGCGTGTGGCAGACGCCGGCCGGGTTGAGCGGATTGTTGAACAGCACGGCGCGGGTCTTCGGCGTGAAGGCGGCCGCCAGCGCTTCCTCTGTGATCCGCCAGTCCGGCGGCTGCAGCGTGACGAAGCGCGGAACGCCGCCGGCGCGGCGCACCAGCGGCAGATAGGCGTCGTACATCGGCTGGAACAGCACGACCTCGTCGCCCGGCTCGAGGATCGCCATCAGCGCCCCGGCGAGCGCCTCGGTCGCCCCCGACGTGACCATCGTCTCGGCGTCTGCGTCGAGATCGAGCCCCTGCCATTTGCGGTAATGCGCGGCGATGGCGGCGCGCAGTTCGGGCAGGCCCATCATCGGCGGATACTGGTTCCAGCCCGAGATCACCGCCTCGGCCGCCTTGCGGCGCACGTCCTCCGGCCCGGGATCGTCCGGAAAGCCCTGGCCGAGATTGACCGCGTTCGTCTCGCGCGCGAGGCGCGACATGACCTCGAAAATGGTGGTCGGCAGATCGGCGAAGACGGGGTTCATGCGGGCTCGGGTCCTATCCTGCGACAGGGCTAGCATGGCGCCGGGCGCCGGCCCAAACGTGTCGGCTTTCGTGTCGCACGCGGCGCAACTCGCCGTCATCGCGAGCGCAGCGACGCGATCCACCTGCGACAGGGAGCTCGACGCCGACGGCGGTTGGCTTGGCTTCGCTCGCCATGACCGGGCAGCCTCGCCATGATGGGGCAGGTTCACCCCGGCCTTTGCATCGCTGCATAGCAGACCTGGCGGGTCTGGCGATTTGGGGCTAGATCGCCACATTCGGCGCAACTCAGATGGAGGAGCACCCCCATGTCCATCCGCGCCGTAAAGCGCCACGACGTCTCGCGCCCCACGATGGAAGGCGCCGGCGTGCGCCTGCGCCGGGGCTTCGGCTTCGGCGAAACGCAAGAGTTCGACCCCTTCCTGCTGTTCGACGATTTCCGCGGCGACCATCCGCGCGATTATGCCGCCGGCTTTCCCTGGCATCCCCATCGCGGCATCGAGACCATCACCTATGTGCTGGCCGGCGAGGTCGAGCATGGCGACAGCCTCGGCAACCGCGGCGTGATGGGCGCGGGCGACGTGCAGTGGATGACGGCCGGGCGCGGCATCCTGCATCAGGAGATGCCGCGCGGCGACTCGCAGGGGCGGATGCACGGTTTCCAGCTCTGGGCCAACCTGCCCTCGCGACTGAAGATGACCGCGCCGCGCTATCAGGACATCCGTTCGGCGGACATTCCGACCGTGACCGACGACGACGGGACGGCGGTGCGCATCGTCTCCGGCGAATTCTGGGGCAGGTCGGGCCCGGTCGAGGGCGTCGCCGCCGATCCGCGCTATCTCGACGTCTCCGTGCCGCCCGGCAAGCGCAAGCGTCTGAAGGTCGAGGTCGATCGTCACGCCTTCGCCTATGTCTTCGCCGGCGCTGGCCAGTTCCTCGGCGCTTCGCAGCCCTTCGGCGTGCTGACCGAGAAGGAAGGCCCGGACGGCGAAGAGATTCTGGTGCGCGAGACGGTGGGCAATCGCTCGCTGGTCGTGTTCGACCGCGGCGACGAGGTCATCGTCGAGGCCGGGCCCGAGGGCGTGCGTTTTCTGCTCGTTTCGGGCCGGCCGCTCGAGGAGCCGGTCGCCTGGCACGGGCCGATCGTGATGAATACGGAGGACGAAATCCGTCAGGCGCTCGCCGATCTGCGCAGCGGGTCGTTCATTCGCTAGACGATGCAGATGCGCCCGGATCGCTCCGGGCGCATCGCCTGCCTTGTCGGGGCTCAGTACATCGTGGTGCGCCAGGCGCGGATTTGCTCCGGCGTATAGGCGGGCGCCTCCGCGTCATAGCCGGACCAGCCCTCCTTCTTCCAGGATTCGCGCCGGCGCGTGTAGTCGATGGCCTCGCGGTCCATGATCTTCTGCGCCGTCGCGGAGTGCGCGTCTTTTGTGCGCACGACGACCAGCGTGTCGCCGCGCCGCACGCCTTCGGCGTAATACTCCGCCTCGTCGGAAGAGACGCCCGCGTCGGCGAGCGCGCCGATCAGTCCGCCTGCCGCGCCGCCCGCCGCGGCGCCCACCGCCGTCGACGCGAGCCAGCCCGCCGCGACGACCGGGCCAAGTCCGGGAATCGCCATCGCGCCGAGTCCGGCGAGCAGACCCGCCGCGCCGCCCAACGCCGCGCCGACGCCGGCCCCCGTCGCGGCGCCGTCGCCCGCGTCGTCGTCGGCGCCGCCGTTCTTGTGCCAGTTCTCAGTATTGTTGGAGATGATGCTGATGTCGGCCGTCGCAATGCCGGCGCGTTCCAGTTCGCGCACCACGCCCTGAGCGGTCTGGTGGTCGCGATAGCTGCGCGTGATCGTGGTCATGGGATGACTCCGTTCGGAAGAGAGATGTCTCGCTGGTTCAGCGCTCACTGGGCGTGGATGTTGCCCTGGAAGTCGAGGCTGACGGCGACCTGCTTGCCGTCCTTCATCGCCCTGGCGCGCCAGACGCCCTGCGAGTCCTTGGCGAGTTCAGTGACGGCGGTGTAGCCCGCCTGCTCGAAGCGCGAGCGCGCCTGGCCTTCGGTGAAGCTGTTCGCGCCAGAGACGGGTTGCGCCGCCGTGTTCTGGTTCGGCGCATTGACGGCGTTGTTGCCGGGCTGGCTTGCGGCCGGCGCGCCGGTCGCCGGCGCAGGCTGCGTCGCCGCGGGCGGGTTCGGGCTCGGCGCCGGCGCAGCGGACTGAGCCAAGGCCACGCCGCTCGCAAACACGGCCGCAGCCGTGGCGCTCAACAGGCGTTTCATGGAAATTCTCCTGAACAGTTAAGGGTTTACAGCGTCACTACGCTGCCCGCTCAACGTCCCGGCGACCGCTTCGTTCCGCATCTCAATCCACATAAAGACTTCTTTATATCTTTATTGCGATCCCGTGCGGGCGGTGCTATGGAGCCCGCCGACCAGGCCGGCCCCCGCCGGCGCCCGCCCGCAGAGGACGTCATGACCCATCACTTCAGCGACTACCGCATCAAGGACATTTCCCTCGCCGAATGGGGCCGCAAGGAACTCGCCATCGCCGAGACCGAGATGCCCGGCCTGATGGCGGTGCGCGCCGAATATGGTCCGGCCCAGCCGCTCAAGGGCGCGCGCATCGCCGGCTCGCTGCACATGACCATCCAGACCGCGGTGCTGATCGAGACGCTGAAGGCGCTCGGCGCCGACATCCGCTGGGCCTCCTGCAACATCTATTCGACGCAGGACCACGCCGCCGCCGCCATCGCCGCCGCCGGCATCCCGGTCTTCGCGGTCAAGGGCGAGTCGCTGAAGGACTACTGGGACTATACCCACCGCATCTTCGAGTGGGCCGACGGCGGCACCCCGAACCTGATCCTCGACGACGGCGGCGACGCGACCCTGCTGCTTCATCTCGGCAAGCGCGCCGAGGCCGGCGACGTCGCCTTCCTCGACAAGCCGGGCTCGGAGGAAGAGGAAATCCTGTTCGCGCTGATCAGGCGCACGCTGAAGGAGAAGCCGGGCTGGTTCGCCAGGCTCGCCGCCGCCATCAAGGGCGTCTCGGAAGAGACCACCACCGGCGTGCACCGTCTCTATGTGATGGCCAAGGAAGGCAAGCTGCTGTTCCCGGCGATCAACGTGAACGACAGCGTCACCAAGTCGAAATTCGACAATCTCTAT
>JAEULW010000142.1 GCA_016793505.1 Methylobacteriaceae bacterium
GCGACGCTGAATTTCCTCGTCTTCGTGCTGATCATCGCCACCGCCGCGCAAGGCTGGAATCTGCTCGGCGGCGTCGCCGGGCAGGCTTCGTTCGGCCATGCCGCCTTTTTCGGAACCGGCGCCTATGTGTCGGCGATCCTGCAGCATCGCTACGGCGTCAACGCCTGGGCGGGCCTTGCAGCCGGCGTCGCGGCGGGCGCGATCGTCGGCTGGATCATCGGCGTGTTGTCGTTCCGCGCCGGTCTGCGCGGCTCCTATTTTGCGCTGGTGACGCTCGCTTTCGCCGAGGTGTTGCGCATTCTCGCCAACGCCTCGGCGATCACCGGCGGCGCCGCCGGCACGTTGCTGAAGCTCGATGTCGGCTTCGCCAATCTGCAATTCTCCAGCCGCGCCGCCTTCTTCTGGCTGGCGCTCGCCTTTTTCGCCGCGGCGTTGATCGTCTGCCAGCACATCGCCGGATCGCGCTTCGGCGCGCAGCTCGTCGCCGTGCGCGAGAACGAGGACGCCGCGCGCGCCCTCGGCGTCGACGCGCTCGCCGTCAAGCTCAAGGCGATCACCCTGTCGGCGGCGATCACCGCGGCGGCGGGCTGTCTCTATCTGCAGTACTTTCTCTATGTCGACGCCAATATCGCTTATGGCGTCTGGATCTCGGTGGAGGCGTTGCTCGCCGCGATGGTCGGCGGCCGCGGGCTCGTTCTCGGCCCGATCGTCGGCGCGCTGACTCTGCATGGCCTCGGCGAGGCGACGAAGATGCTGGCCGGCCGCGTGCCGGGCGTCGATCTGTCGGTCTATGGCGTCGTGCTGGTGCTGGTCGTCGCCTTCGCGCCGGACGGCGTGCTCGGCCTCGCCCGCCGGCTGCGCGCCCGCTTCGCGTCGGCGGGGGAGACGCGCTGATGCTCGAATTGCGCGGCGTCACGATGAATTTCGGCGGTCTCGTCGCCGTCGCCGACGCCTCGCTCACCGTGCCGCAAGGCGCGATCATCGGCCTCATCGGCCCGAACGGCGCGGGCAAGACGACGCTCTTCGCTGTCGCTTCCGGTTTTCTGAAGCCGAGCGCGGGCCGCGTTCTGTTCGAGGGACGCGACGTCACCGGCGAACCGATCCATGCGCGCGCCGTGCGCGGCCTTGCCCGCACCTTTCAGATCGTGCAGCCCTTCGCCGGCCTCAGCGTGCGCGAGAACATCGCTGTCGGCGCCTATTTGCGCTGCGCGCGACCCGCCGAGGCGCGCGCCCGCGCCGAGGCCGTGGCGGCGCGCGTCGGCCTCGCCGGCGAACTCGACAAGCCCGCCGCGAGCCTGACCGTCGCCGGCCGCAAGCGCCTCGAACTCGCCCGCGCGCTGGCGACGCAGCCGAAGCTCCTGCTGCTCGACGAGGTTCTGGCCGGGCTCAACCCCTCGGAGATTCGCGACATCACGCCGGTGATCCGCGCCATCCGCGACGAGGGCGTCACGATTTTCATGATCGAGCATGTGATGCAGGCGGTCATGACGCTGTGCGAGCGGGTCCATGTTCTGGCGCAGGGGCGCCTGATCGCCGAAGGCGCGCCGGCCGACATCGTCGCCGATCCGGCCGTCGTCGAGGCCTATCTCGGCGCCGGCGCGGCGCGCCGCCTCGCCGGCGGGGAGGCGCGCCATGCTTGAGGTGCGCGGTCTCAGAGCCGGCTATGGCGAGGTCGAGGTTCTGCGCGGAGTCGATCTTGCGGTCGGCGCCGGCGAGATAGTCGCCGTGCTCGGCTCGAACGGCGTCGGCAAGACGACGCTCAACATGGCGCTGTCCGGCGTGCTGACGCCGCGCGCCGGCGACATCGTCTTCGACGGGCGCCCGATCGCCGGCCTGTCGCCGGCAGAGATCGTCGCCGCCGGCCTGATCCACGTGCCCGAGGGCCGCAAGATCTTCCCCAATCTCGACGTGCGCGAGAATCTCGAGCTCGGCAGCTATCGCCGCGGCCGCGTCCGCCGCGCCGCCAATCTCGAGCGTGTGTTCGCCACCTTTCCGCGCCTGCGCGAGCGTACGCGCCAGCTCGCCGGCACGCTGTCGGGCGGCGAACAGCAGATGCTGGCGATCGGCCGCGGCATGATGTCCGAGCCGCGTCTGCTCATTCTCGACGAACCCTCGCTCGGCCTGTCGCCGCTGCTCGTCGAGGAGATGTTCGCGCTGATCGGCCGTCTCAACGCCGACGGCATGCCGATCATGCTGGTCGAGCAGAATGTCGTGCAGTCGCTCGAGATCGCCTCGAGCGCCTACATCATCGAGAACGGCGCCGTCGCGCTGTCCGGCCCCGCGCAGAAGATCGCCGGCGATCCGGAGCTGCGCCGCGCCTATCTCGGCTTGTGAGGAACGCGTCATGAGTCTCGTCACGCCGGGCGTCGTCGCCGCCTCCACTCTCCTCGCCGAACCGCGGCCGGCCTGGCTCGCCGGCTGGGCCGCCTTCGCCGCAGACCTGCGGTTCGACGATCTCGACTCTGTGTTGGTCGCGCAGGCGAAACTCATCGCGCTCGACTGTCTCGGCGCGATCGCCGCCGGCATGCGCGAGCCCGAGCCGCGCGCGCTCGCCCGGCGCCTCGCCGCCCGCGGCGGCGGCGCGCATGTCGCCATCGGCGCCGGCCTGCGGCTTGGCGCGCATGACGCGGCCTTCGTCAATGGCGTCGCCGGCACGACGCTGGAACTCGACGAGGGCAATCGCTTCGCCCGCGGCCATCCCGGCATTCACGTCTTGCCCGCCGCGCTCGCCGCCCGCGCGCCGGAGCGGGTCGAGGGTCGCGCGCTGCTGCGCGCCTTCGTCCTCGGCTACGAGATCTGCGCGCGCGTCGGCGCCGCCTCGCGGCTGCGCGCTGGCGTGCATCCACATGGAACCTGGGGCGTGATCGGCGCCGCGCTCGCCGCCGTCTGTCTCGAGGGCGCCGACGAACGGCGCATCGTCGAGGCGGTGAATGTCGGCGCGGCGCTGTCGGGCGCGGCGAGCCTGCGCGCCATGCTGGAAGGCGCCACGGTGCGCAACGCCTATGCGGGCGTCGCCGCGCGCAATGGCCTCGTCGCGGCCGATCTCGTCGCCGCCGGCTTCACCGGCGAGATCGACGCGACGCGCAGCGTCTATGACGGGCTGATCGGCGAGGGCTTCCGCCCCGACGCGATGACCGAGGCGCTCGGCGAGCGCTGGGAGATGCGCCGCAACTACTTCAAGCGGCACGCCGCCTGCCGTTTCACCCATGGCGCTCTCGACGTCGCCGCGCGCTTTCTCGCCGAGCGCGGCCGCCCCTCGATCCCGTCTATCCGCAGCATCGAGATCGACACCTATGTCTGGGCCGCCCAGCTCGACGCGCCGGCCCCGGCCAACATGCTCGCGGCCAAGTTCTCGCTGCCTTTCGCTGTCGCCACGATGCTGCGGCGCGGCGCGGCCGATGTCGAGGCGTTCCGCGCCGCCGCGCTCGCCGATGCGGCGACGCTCGATCTGGCGCGCCGCATTCGCGTGCGCGAAGACGCCGCCTACACCGCCATGGGCCCCGACAAGCGCCCGGCGCGGCTCGCCATCCATTTCGCCGACGGCGAGGCATGGCGCGGCGAGACGCTCGGCAATCGCGGCGACGAGGCCGACCCTTACGCGCCCGACGAGATCGTCGCCAAATTCATGAGCCTCGCCGGCGCCGTATGGGGCGAGGCGCATGCCGCGCGCCTTGTCGAGGCCGTCGAGGGGCTCGATCGCGCGCCCTCGCTCGCCGCGCTCGACGCGCTACTTTCTGCGCCCGCCATCGGGGATGACTGACATGAGCCTCGCCGCGCTGATCGCCGACCGTCGCCCGCTCGTCGCGCCCGGCGTCTACGACGCACTGACCGCGCTCATCGCGACGCAGGCCGGATTCGAGGCGCTGTATCTGTCGGGCGCCGCCATCGCCTATTCGCGGCTCGGGCGGCCCGACATCGGCCTCGTCTCGATGAGCGAGGTGGCCGAGGTCATCGCGCTCCTCGCCGACCGTGTGCCGACGCCGCTGATCGTCGACGCCGACAATGGCTACGGCAACGCGCTGAACGTGCAACGCACGGTCCGTCTGTTCGAGCGCGCCGGCGCCGGCGCGCTGCAGCTCGAGGATCAGACCTTCCCCAAGCGCTGCGGCCATCTGCAGGACAAGAGCCTGATCGGCGCCGGCGAGATGATCGGCAAGATCAAGGCGGCGGTGGATGCGCGCAGCAGATCCGGCACGCTGATCATCGCGCGAACCGACGCGGTGGCGGTCGAGGGTTTCGAGCGGGCGATCGAACGGGCGCAGGCCTATGCCGAGGCGGGCGCCGACATCCTCTTCGTCGAGGCGCCGCGCTCGCGCGCGCAGCTCGAGGCGGTCGTCGCCGCGCTCGGCGGGCGCCTGCCGCTGCTCGCCAATATGGTCGAAGGCGGCGACACGCCGCTCGCCGGCGCGCAGGAGCTCGGACGCATCGGCTTCAGCGTCGTGATCTTCCCCGGCGGCGTCGCCCGCGCGCTCGCCCATGCGGCGCAGGCCTACTATCGTTCGCTGCAGACGACCGGCTCGAACGACGCCTTCCGCGATCGCATGTTCGATTTTTCGGCGCTCAACGCCCTGATCGGCACGCCCGACCTGCTCGCCGAAGGTCGCCGCTACGAATCCGACGCGACGCGTGCGCAGGCGTGACGGCGACGAAACAGGGAGATTGCGACATGCCCAGGGCGCTGGTGATCGTTCCCTTTCCGATGGACGAGGACAATCTCGCGCGCCGTCGCGCGCAGCTCGGCGCGGTGCGGCTCGGCGGCGACGTCGAATTTCATTTCCGTCCCGTCGCCATCGCCCCCGCCAACTATGTCAGCCAGCAGGACTCGGTGCTCGCCGACGTCGGCATTCTTCAGGCCGGCGTCGAGGCCGAGCGCCAGGGCTATGACGCGATCTGCATCGACACGGTGAGTGATTCCGGCATGGCAGCGCTTCGTTCGGCGCTCGATATCCCGGTGATCGGCGCGGGCCGCCATGCGATCCTGATCGCCCTCACGCTCGGCGAGCGCTTCTCGATCCTCGCCATGTGGGATCGCTGGCGCCATCTCTATACGAAGACGCTGGCCGAGCTCGGCCTTGCGCACAAATGCGCCTCGCTGCGCGCCGCCGGGTTGCAGCCCGACAATCAGAGTCTGATGGCCGGCCGCGAGGACGCCTATTTTCCGGCGCTGCTCGAGGCGGCGCGGCGCTGCGTCGAGGAGGACGGCGCTGACGTGATCGTGCTCGGCTCGACGACGATGCATGAGGCGCACGCCTACCTCGCCGAACGGCTGCCCGTGCCGATCGTCAATCCCGGCCCCTTGACCTACCGTCTCGCCGAGACCGCCATACGGCTGCGCCTGCGGCACAGCCGCATCGCCTATCCCGCCCCGCGCGACGATGCGCGCGCCGTGCTGGCCGCGATGGGCGCGGCCGCTGCAACGCCCGGAGCGACTGCGTCATGACCCGCATCCTGCTGCTGGCGCGCGCCCCCTCGCAAGCGCGCTGGCGCGACGCCCTCGATCCGCGAACCAGCCTCGTCCTGCGCGCGCCTGACGGCGCCCCCGCCTTCCTCGACAGCGCGCAGGACTGGGCGCTCGCCGATCTCGCCATGCTCGCGGCGGGGCAGGGCGCGCAGGCGGAAGGGTTCGATGCGGTCTGCGTCGGCGAAGTCGGCGATTTCGGCGCGGCGGCGCTGCGCTCGGTGCTGACCATTCCGGTGGTCGCGGCCGGCCGCTGCGCCATGCTGCATGCGCTGACGCTCGGCGGGCGCGTCGGCCTCGTCGCGCCCGATGATCAGGTGAATCGCCTCCGCAAGTTGATCGCCGAATACGGACTGGCGGCGCAATGCCCGGTGGTGCGCGGCTATGATCCGCGCGGCGGCGTCGGCGCCTCCTACGAGGCGGCGCGCGCGGCGATCGAACGCGACGGCGCCGACGTGCTGTGTCTCGCCGGCGCCGCTGCAGAGGCCGCGCGCCTCGCCGCGGCGCTGCCGGCGCCGTTGGTCGAGCCCGTCGCCGTGGCGCTCGCCTGCGCCACAAACCTTCTCGCCCTCGGCCTGACGCACAGCCGCAAGGCCTGGCCGGCGCCGCAGACGCCCAAGCCCGATCTCGTCGCGCGTCTCGCGCAGGCGGCGCGACGATGAGCGCGACGCCTGTGCGCGCCGAACCCTCGCCGGAGGCGCGGGCGCTGGCGCGGCTCGCCCTCGGCTTCCGCCTCGCCGACGCGCCGGACGCGGTGCGCGCCCAGGCCCGGCGCGTTGTCCGCGATACGCTCGGCGTCATGCTCGCCGGCGCGCGCCTGCCGGAGATCGCCGGCCTCGCCGCGGTCGCGCCATCGCTCGGCGCCGGCGTCGCGACGGTGTTCGGCCGCGATGCGAGCGCAGCTTCGCACGTCGCTGCGCTCGTCAACGGCGCCGGCGGCGTGTCGCTGGAGCTCGATGAGGGCAACCAGTTCGCCGTCAATCATCCGGCGATCCATTCGCTGCCGGCGCTCTGGGCGCTCGCCGAGGAACGGCGCCTGTCCGGCGCGCGGCTGATCGAGGCCTTCATCGCCGCCTATGAGATCGCGGTCCGCGTCGGCCGCGCCACCAGGCTGCGCAACGCCGTTCATCCCTTCGGCACAACGACCATCGTCGGCGCCGCGCTCGGCGCGGCTCGCCTGATGGATTGCGACGAGGATGCGGCGGCCCGCTCTGTCGAGATCGCCGCGGGGCTCAGCCTCGCCTCCTCGCAGCAGGCGGCCAATTCCGGCGCCTCGGCGCGAAACCTCTTCACCGGCTTCACCAACCACAATGGCGCGCTGGCGCCGCGTCTCGCCATGGCCGGCTTCTGCGGCGAGCCCGGCGCGCTCGCCTCCGTCTTCGGCGCCATTCTCGGCGAGAGCTTCGCCATCGATGTCGAGCCGCGTTTCGAGTCGTTCTACATCCTGCGCAACTATTTCAAGATCTACGCCTGCAGCCGCTGGAACCATGCGCCGATCGAAGCGGCCGCGGCGTTGCGGCGCGATTCGCGGCTGAGCCTCGACGCGGTGCGCGCCATCGAGGTCGAGACCTATGATCCGGCGACGCGCCTCGGCGGCGCGGACGTCGCCAAGCATTCGATCATCTTCAACGTCGCCGCGCGGCTTGCCCTCGGCGCCAACGACGAGTCGGTCTACGCGCAGGCCCATGTCGACGATCCGCGCCTGCGCGCGCTGATGCGCGTCACGCGCGTGCGCGAGGACCCGGCGCTGACGGCGCGCCTTCCCGATGTGCGCGCCGCGCGCGTCACGGTGACCCTCGCCGACGGCCAGTCCCTTTCAGCGCTTTGCGAGCGGCCGCGCGGCGGCTTCGACAATCCGCTCGAGCCGGCGGAGCTCGAGGCCAAGTTCAGGGCGCTCGCCGCGCCGACGATCGGCGACGCCGCGGCGCGCGCCCTGTCCGACGCCTGCGAGTCGATCGAAGCCTGCGCCGATGTCCGCGCGCTCGCGCCGCTGTTGCGCCCGCCCGCCGGCGGCGCGATAACCGCCAGGGAGGAGCGCCCATGAAAACGGCCGAGGCCGTCGGCCAGTCCGAAAGCGACACCAATCTGACCGGCCGCCGCGCCGCGTGGCAGGCGCGCGCGCTCGATGAGCGCACCCGCGCGCTGCTCGCCGAGGACGAGCGCTATTTCCTGCGCCAGTCCGTCTCGACGCCCTGCCTCAACGCCATCGCGAAGGCGGAAGGGATTTGGATCGAGGATGTCGCCGGCCGGCGCTACATGGATTTCCATGGCAACAACGTCCATCACATCGGCTATGGCCATCCGCGGCTGAAGCAGGCGATCGCCGAGGAGATGGATCGCCTGCCTTTCGCGCCGCGCCGCTACGCCTGCGCCACGTCGACGGCGCTGGCGCGCAAGATCGCGGAGATCGCGCCGGGTCGGCTGTCGAAGATGCTGTTCACCACCGGCGGCTCGGACGCGATCGAGGTCGCGGTCAAAATCGCCCGCACCGCGACGCGCCGGCACAAGACGCTGTCGTTCTGGGACGCCTTTCACGGCGCCGGCTTCGGCGCCTCGGCGCTGTCGGGCGAGGCTCTGTTCCGCTCCGGCCCCGCCGCGCCGATGATCGCCGGCGACCAGCATGTCGCGCCCTTCGCCTGCTATCGCTGCCCCTATGGCCATGACGTCGACGCCGACGGCAGACCGCTGATCGATCGCTGCAGGCTCGCCTGCGCGCGCATGGTGGACTACGTGCTCTCGCGCGAGACCGACGTCGCCTGCGTCGTCGCCGAGCCGGCGCGCGCCGTTCCCTACGTGCCGCCGCCCGGCTTCTGGCAGGCGGTGCGCGAGGCCTGCGATCGTCACGGCGCGCTGCTCGTCTTCGACGAGATTCCGACCGGCCTCGGCAAGACCGGCCGCATGTTCGCCTGCGAGCATGACGGCGTGGAGCCGGACATTCTGGTGATGGGCAAGGCGCTGGGCGGCGGCGTGTTGCCGATCGCCGCCGTGGTCACGCGGCCCGATCTCGATGTCGGCGGCGCCGTCGCCTTCGGCCACTACACGCATGAGAAGAATCCGGTCACCGCGCGCGCCGCGCTCACCACCATCGAGATCATCGAGGACGATCGGCTGGTTGAAAACGCCGCGCGCGTCGGAAAGGCGGCGCTCGACCGGCTGGAGCAGATGAAGCGTCGCCTGCCCTGCATCGGCGACGTTCGGGGCAGGGGGCTTCTGCTCGGGATCGACATTGTGCGCGATCGCGAAGCGAAGACGCCGGACGACGAACTCGCCGAGATCGTCCTCTACCGCGCGCTCGACGCCGGCCTGTCGTTCAAGACGACGATGGGCAACGTTCTGACGCTGACGCCGCCGCTGACGATCAGCGTCGACGAGATGATGCGCGCGCTCGACATCATCGAGCAGGCGCTGGCGGCAGGCCGATGAGCGCGGCGCCGGACATCGCCGCGGCGGGCCGGCTCACCGTCTACGGTCTGTTCCGCGCCCGTGCGTTGCGCGATCCGCAGGCCCTCGCCGTCGAGGCCGGCGCGCGCAGACTGAGCTATGCCGAACTCGACGCGCGCGTGCGCGCCCTCGCCGGCGGCCTTGCGGCGCGTGGCGTCGGGCGCGGCGACCGCATCGCCATCCTGTCGGAGAACCGCGTCGAATATGTCGAGCTCGAACTCGCCGCTGCGCTTCTCGGCGCCATCGTCGCCTGCCAGAACTGGCGCCTCTCCGGCGAGGAACTGGCGCATTGCCTGCGCCTCGTCACGCCGCGGCTGCTGATCGTCTCGGCCCGTCACGCCGCCGCCGGCCGCGCCGCAGCGCCGGCCGATCTGCCCGTCGTCGAGATCGAACGCGACTTCGGGCGCCTCCTTGCCGCGCCGCTGTCCGACGATCCGGCGGTCGATCCCGAGGATGGCCTCGTCATTCTCTACACCAGCGGCACGACCGGCCTGCCCAAGGGCGCGCTGATCAGCCATCGCGCGCAGATCGCCCGCATGATCGCGCTGCGTCTCGACCTGCGTGCGACAGAGGAGGACGGTTTCATCGCCTGGTCGCCGCTGTTTCACATGGCGGCGACCGATCAGACGCTGGGCGCCCTGATGTCGGGCGCGACCGTGGTCGTCATCGACGGCTTCGACGTCGAGGCGATCCTGTCAGCGCTCGAGCGCCACAAGGTCGGCTGGCTGGTGCTGATGCCGGGCGCGATCGAGCCGGTGATCGCGCGGCTGCGCGAACGGCCGATCGAGCCGCGCGGCATCCGCGCAATGGGCGCCATGGCCGATCTCGTGCCGATTGCGCAGATCGCCGAAGTGACGGCGCTGCTCGGCGCGCCCTTCCTCAACAGTTTCGGCGCCACCGAGACGGGATTGCCGCCCTGTTCGGCCGCGCTGATCGAGCCCGGCGTCGCGCCCGCGCGCCTGTCGAAGCGTCACAGCGCTCTCTGCGCCATCCGTCTCCTCGACGAGACAGGCGCCGATGTCGCGCCGGGGGAGGCGGGCGAGATGGCGGTGCGCGGGCCGACGGTGTTCAGCGGCTACTGGGCGGCGGAGGCGACGAACCGGCGCGACTTCGCCGACGGCTGGTTCCGCATGGGCGATCTGTTCCGCCGCAACGCCGATGGCGGCTATGACTTCGTCGATCGCGCCAAGTACATGATCAAGTCGGGCGGTGAAAACATCTATCCGGCCGAGATCGAGCGCGTGCTGCTCGCCGATCCTCGCATCGCCGACGCGGCGATCGTGCGCAAGCGCGATCTGGTGTGGGGCGAGACGCCGGTCGCCTTCGTCGCGGCCAAGGCCCCCGGTCTCACCGAAGAGGATGTGCGCGCGATATGCCGCGACAAGCTCGCCAGCTACAAGCGCCCACGCGAGGTGCGGCTCATCGCGCTCGAAGCCTTTCCGCGTTCGACGACGGGAAAGATCCAGCGCCACGAAATGGAGACTTGGCTCTGATCCGCGCTCAGCGACAGGAGCAGGACGAGCGCACGCCGCCAAAATTGCGCCGTGCGAAATTCTCCGCCTCGGTGCGCGTGCCGAAGCGGCCGAGCGAGCAGGCGCCGCGCTGCGTGCGCATCTCCTCGTTCGAGCGCGAGTCGACCTCGATCCGCGAGGCGGCGCAGAACACCCCATAATCTTCGGCCCGCGCCGCGCCCGCCGCGAGGCTCGCGACAGCGAAAGCAACGACAGCCAAAGCGCGGTATCGCGCAGTGAGAGCAGCGCCACGCATCATGGCCTCCTTCCGGCGCCTCTTGGGCGCCACGCCCGCATTACGGACACGAGGCGTGGCCGTCTTTGGTGCGCCGCCGCACGCAGCCGCCGCCTCAGTCCTCGCGCGTCAGAAAAGCGCGATACATCGCCAGCGTCTGCGCGACCGCGGCAGCGTCCTGATTCGGATACCAGACTGTCGCCGGCGTCGCGGCGATCTCGACCTGAACGCCGCACAGACCCCGCGCCTCGCGCAGCGCATCGACGAGCATGTCTGTGGGGCCAGCGCAGATCAGCGCAGGCCGCGTCAGCAGCGCCAGCCGCGCCCGCGTGTCATATTCGAAGGCGGCGCGATATGAGCGGTCGTAGGTCATCCCGCTCTTCAGCAGGCCGATCGTCCAGTCGTGCAGCATCTGCACGTCCGGCAGGCCGAGCGGCCGGATCGCCGCACGCTCGGCGCGATACCACGGCCAGAAGATGAACATGTCGCGGCGCATGTTCCACGCCTGCATCAGATGCAGCCCCCAGCGATCGGGAACGAGCGGCGGCAGATAGTTGGCCAGAATGTCGGCCGAGAAAGCGCCCGAGAGCAGCGGCGGCGCCTCCATCACGAGCCGTCCGACGCGGGCCGGCGCCAGGATCGCCAACTCGAGCGCGACCAGCGCGCCGGTATGCGTGCCCCACAGGTCGAAGCTGTCCAGCCCGCTCGCATCCGCGACGGCGAGCATGGCGCGGGCGAGGCGCGCGATGTCGACCGCGCCGTCGATCTTGCCGGAATCGCCGTTGCCCGGAAAATCCGGCGCATGCACGCTGCGCACGGCGGCGAGGCTTTCGATCACGCCGCGCAGCGGCTCGCTCGATCCCGGCGCCGATTGCAGGGCGATCAATGGCCGTCCGCCGCCGGCGCGGCGCACATGCACGTCGAGCCCGTCGACATCGACGTAGCGACGCCAGACGCCGGCATGCGCGCGCGTCTCAGGCAGCGGCGTCGCCGCGGCGCCGGCAATGTCGATGTCGCTCTCCGCGCCGGCGATTCCATCACGTCGCGCCGCCGCCAGCAGCAAAGCCCACAGGCGCGCATAGGCCGCAGGATCGACTCCTGCGGCGACAGCGGCGCGATCGAGCGCGAGCGGATCGGGAAGCGTCGCGCCCTCGCGCCGCGCCCGTCGCGCTTGGCCGGGCTCGAGCAGATGCGCATCGCGCAGATGCGCAAAGAGCGCGACGAGATGCGCGCCGTCGCCGCGCGGCGCGAGATCGGGCGGGCGTCGATCGTGGGTCGCCCAACCCGCGGCGACGTCCGCGTCGATCCCCAGCATGCGCCCGCCGAGATGGCGCGCCGCGACGATCGCCAGATCGCGCGCGACGATCGGCGCGCCGGCAAGGCCAGCCATCGCGATCGCCTCGCGCAGCAGCGCGACCACATCGTCCAGCGTCGCGAAGGCGAGCGCCGCAGAGCCGCCGATCCCGGGCCATTCGAAGGCGGTGACGCAAGCCTGCGGAAAGCGCGCCGCCGTCTCGGCGCAGGCGTCGAAGGCTGCTGTCGCCAGCCCCGGCAGGACGACGAGCGGCGGACCCGAACCGGAGCGCCACAGACGCATCTGTCCGGACGCCAGCGTGAGAAAGGCGGGGCGCGGCGCCATCGCTCAGGCCCCGAGATAGGCGGTCTTGATGCGCGGATCGTCGAGCAGCAGACGCGCCTCGTTCTCGAAGGCGATCTCGCCGGTCTGCAGAACATAGCCGCGATGCGCCAGATGCAGCGCCAGATCGACGCGCTGCTCGACGAGGAGGATCGTCATGCCGCCTTTGTGCAGGCGCGAGATAGCGTCGGCGAGTTGATCGATCATCACCGGGGCGAGACCGAGCGTCGGCTCGTCGAGCATCAGAAAGCGCGGCGCGGCCATCAGCGCGCGGCCGATCGCCAGCATCTGCTGCTGGCCGCCGCTCAGCGTGCCGGCCTTCTGCGCGCTCCGCTCGCCAAGAATGGGAAACAACGAAAGCACATCGTCGAGGCGCTTCGCAGGCGCCGGCGCGCCGGGCGGCGCGCGCACGGCGCCGAGATCAAGATGCTCGCGCACCGTCATCGCCGGAAACAGCAGCCGCCCCTCCGGAACCTGGACGAGCCCGGCGGCGATGATCGCGTGCGGCGGATCGCGATCGATGCGCCGGCCACAGAAGCGAATCTCGCCCCTGTGCGGCCGCAGCAGGCCGGAGATCGCCTTGAGCGTCGTCGTCTTGCCCGCGCCGTTCGAACCGATCAGCGTGACGATCTCGCCCTCGGCGACCTTCAGCGAGACGCCGCGCAGCGCCTCCTTGTGGCCGTAACGCAGATGCAGGCCTTCTACCTCAAGCATGCGCCTTTTCCCGGCCGAGATAGACGCGGATGACATCTGGATGATTGGCGACGTCGCTCGGCGCGCCGGATGCGATCAGCGCGCCATGATCGAGCACGATGATTCGATCGCAGACGCCCATCACCACGCGCATGTGATGCTCGACCAGCAGAACGGTCACGCCCCGGTCGCGCACACGCCTGATCATCGTCACGAGGCGCTGGCCTTCTTCCGGATTGAGGCCTGCAGCCGGCTCGTCGAGCAGCAGCAGCTCCGGCTGCGCCGCCAGCGCGATCGCCACTTCGAGCCGACGTTGCTCGCCATAGGACAGCGCGTCGGCGCGCCGGTCGCGCTGTTCGGCAAGATCGCAGAAGGCGAGCGCATCGAGCGCAGCCCGCGCCGCATCGGCTTCCTCCCTGCGCCAGCCCGCAGTCCGGATCAACGCGCCGGCCCATCCGGAGCGATGCGCGCGATAGGTTGCAGCCAGAACATTGTCGAAGGTCGTCAGCCCCGGAAACACGCTGGTGATCTGGAAGGTGCGCGTCACGCCGCGCTGCGCGCGCTGATGAGCGGGCAGGCGCGTGACCTGCTCGCCCTTGAACAGCACCTCGCCGCTGGTCGGCGCCAGCGATCCGGCGACCATGTTGAAGACGGTCG
>JAEULW010000173.1 GCA_016793505.1 Methylobacteriaceae bacterium
CGTCGCGCTCCATGTCGCAGGACTGGGTCCCGGCTCTGCGCTTCGCTCCGGCCGGGATGACGGGGAGAGTGTCATTGCCGACGCCCGCGCAGCGGGCGCGCGGGAACCCAGAGAACGATGACCACAGCGCTCCATGTCGCAGGACTGGGTCCCGGCTCTCCGCTTCGCTCCGGCCGGGATGACAGCCGCTTCGCTACGGCCGGGATGACAGCCGCTTCGCTACGGCCGGGATGACAGCCACTTCGCTCCGGCTGGGATGAAATGTCGACACTTCACGCCACGAACTGCGCCCGCCGATAGCCCTGCGCGTAGAGCAGCGCGGTGAGGTTGGCATGGTCGATGCGGGCGTGGGCGGCGGCGGCGACCGCCGGCTTGGCGCGATAGGCGACGCCGAGGCCGGCCTCGCCGAGCATGGCGAGGTCGTTGGCGCCGTCGCCGACGGCGAGCGTGTCGCGCGGATCGATCGAGCGCGCGTCGCGCAGCTCGCGCAGCGCGTCGAGCTTGGCCTGCTTGCCGAGGATCGGCTCGGCGACGGCGCCAGCGAAGCGTCCGTCTTCGACGATGAGGCGATTGGCGCGGTTCTCGTCGAAGCCGATGGCCGCGGCGATCGGCCCGGTGAACAGCGTAAAGCCGCCCGAGACGAGCGCCGTCCAGGCGCCATGGGCGCGCATGGTGCGCACCAGTTCGCGCCCGCCCGAGGTGAAGGTGACGCGTTCGGCGATGACGGTGTCGACGACGTCCGCCGGCAGGCCCTTCAGCAGCGCGACGCGCTCGCGCAGCGCCGGTTCGAAGGCGATCTCGCCGCGCATGGCGCGTTCGGTGATCGCCGCGACATGCTCCTTCAGGCCGGCGAAGGCGGCGAGCTCGTCGATGCATTCCTGGCCGATCATGGTCGAATCCATGTCGGCGAGGAACAGGCGCTTGCGCCGATGCGCGGACTGCTGCACGACGACGTCGAGCGGCATCGGCGACAGGTCGTCGCGGATCGCGGCGGCGAGGGCGCGGGCGTCGACGGCGCCGGCGGGCGCAAAGGGAATGTCGACGGCGATTCCGGGGTCGAGCCAGTCCGGCGCGCCGGCGCCGGGCAGCAGCGCGCGGGCGCGTCCGACATGCGGATCGTCGAGCCAGGGATAGTCGGGATGGACGATCAGGGTCGCGACATGCGTCATCGGCGGCTCGGCGGAAGGGGACGGGCGTGAGGCTCCTCATCGCAGGCCCGACGGCGAGCGGCAAGACGGCGCTGGCGATCGACGTCGCCCGGCGCCTCGGCGGCGTCGTCGTCAACGGCGATTCGATGCAGGTCTATCGCGACCTGTCGATCCTCACCGCGCGGCCGACGCCGGAGGAGCAGGCGGGTGTCGAGCATCTGATGTTCGGGACGGTCGACGCGGCGGAGAACTTTTCGGTCGGGCGCTGGCTGGCGGGGGTCGCCGCGATCCTCGCCGAAGAGACGCGGCCGTTGATCTTCTGCGGCGGCACGGGGCTGTATTTCAGCGCCTTGACGCAGGGCGTCTCGGACATTCCGGCCGTGCCGGAGGCGGTGAGGGCGCAGATCCGCGCCGAACTCGCCGGCCTCGCCCCGCACCAAATGTGGGCGCGGCTGAAGGCGGCGGACCCCGCGACCGCGGCGCGGCTGCGCCCGTCCGATCCGCAGCGGGTGACGCGGGCGCTCGAAGTGTTCGCCGCAACGGGGCGGAGCCTCGCCGGCTTTCAGGATGCGCGGCAGGCGCCGCTGCTGGCGCCGGGGACCTGGCGCGGCGTTTTCCTCGCCGTGGAGCGCGAGGCGCTGTATCGGCGCATCGATGCGCGATTTTCGGCGATGATCGACGCCGGCGCGCTGGAGGAGGTTCGGGCGCTGGCGGCGCGCGGCCTCGATCCGGCGCTGCCGGCGATGCGGGCGCACGGCGTTCCGGGGCTGATCGCGCATCTTGCCGGCGAGACGACGCTGGATGAGGCGATCGCCCGCGGCCAGGCGGACACGCGGCGCTACGTCAAACGGCAGTTCACCTGGGCGCGGCATCAGCTGAAGGGGTTCGGTTGGGCGCCGGACGCCGGGGCGGCGCGCGCCGCGCTGCTCGGTTGAGGGCGGGCGCGGCGCGTTCCCGCTGTCATTGCCGACGGGCGCGCAGCGGGCGCGCGGGAACCCGGCGCCGGGGATCGCGCTCCATGTCGCAGGACTGGGTCCCGGCTCTCCGCTTCGCTCCGGCCGGGATGACAGCCGCTCCGCTCCGGCCGGGATGACAGTGGCTTCGCTTCGGCCGGGATGACAGGGGCTTTGCGGCGGCGTTATCGTTGCGGCGCAGGGAGGAATGACATGGCGCGGATCGTGCGGATCGACGGGCTGATGGTCGATCTGAAGCCGAAGGTGAAGCGCACCGACGCGATCCAGTCCTTCGTATCGCAGGAGACGCCGATCCTCCGCGTCACCGACGCCGACGGGGCGGTCGGCGCGGGCTACGCCTACACGATCGGGGCCGGCGGGCCTTCGGTGATGGAGTTGATCCGCCGCACGTTCGCGCCGCATCTGATCGGCCGCGAGGCGGGCGAGGTCGAGCGGCTGTGGCGCGAACTCAACTTCCTGTCGCACGCCACCTCGGTCGGGCCGATCATGGCGCTGGCGCAGGCGGCGATCGACACGGCGCTGTGGGATCTGCGCTGCCGCAAGGCCGGGCTGCCGCTGCATGTCATGGCGGGCGGGGCGAAAACCCGCGTCCCGCTCTACACGACGGAAGGGGGCTGGCTGCACATCGACACGGGCGCGCTGGTCGAGGACGCGCTGGCGGCCAAAGCGCGCGGCTTCGGCGGGGCGAAGATCAAGATCGGCCGGCCGCATGTCGCCGAGGACGTGGCGCGCCTCGCCGCGGTGCGCGCGGCGGTCGGCCCGGTCTTCGAGATCATGACCGACGCCAATCAGGCCTTCACCGTGGACGAGGCGATCCGTCGCGCGCGGCGCTACGAAGCGCTCGACATCGCCTGGTTCGAGGAACCGCTGCCGGCCGACGATCTCGGCGGCCATGCGCGGCTCGCGCGGGCGACGACGATCCCGGTGGCGGTCGGCGAGAGCCTCTATTCGCCGCTGCATTTCCGCGACTATCTGGCGGCCGGCGCCTGCTCGATCGTGCAGGTGGACGTGGCGCGCATCGGCGGGATCACGCCGTGGCTGAAGGTCGCGCACCTGGCCGAGACGTTCAACACGCCCGTCTGCCCGCATTTCCTGATGGAGCTGCATGTGGCGCTGTGCTGCGCCGTCCCCAATTCGCGCTGGGTCGAATACATTCCGCAGCTCGAGGACATCACGACGACGGGGATGCGGATCGAGGCGGGCCATGCGGTTCCCTCCGACGCGCCGGGCCTCGGCATCGACTGGGACTGGCCGGCGATCGAGCGGATGGCGGAGCCGGGCTCGCGCTTCGTCGTGACGTGAAGGCGGGCTGCGACGCGAAGCCTCGCCTTTCGGCGTCTTGACGGGACGGGCGCGAGGCCTTTACTGTGCGCGCGCTTTGAACGGGGTGAAGCGCATGCGCGCGCGGCTCATCGTAAGAACGGCGCCGGCGACGGGACGGGGATAGGCCCCGACTCCCGCTTTCGGCGCATCCCGGGCCCTTCGCGGGCCTTTTTTGTTGCCCGGATTCCTTACCCCTCGGACCGTTGGACGGAGTGGCGAGATGTCGAAACAGATGACCGGGGCCGAAATGATCGTCGAGGCCCTGAAGGATCAGGGCGTCGACACGATCTTCGGCTATCCGGGCGGCGCGGTGCTGCCGATCTACGACGCCATCTTCAACCAGAACCATGTGCAGCACGTGCTGGTGCGGCACGAACAGGGCGCGGCGCACGCCGCCGAGGGCTACGCCCGCTCGACCGGCAAGGTCGGCGTGCTGCTGGTGACCTCGGGGCCGGGCGCGACCAACGCCATCACCGGGCTCACCGACGCGTTGCTGGATTCCATTCCGCTGGTCTGCATCACCGGACAGGTGCCGACGCATCTGATCGGCTCGGACGCCTTCCAGGAGTGCGACACGGTCGGCATCACGCGCTCGTGCACCAAGCACAACTATCTGGTCAAAAGCATCGCCGACCTGCCGCGCGTGCTGCACGAGGCGTTCTACGTCGCGCGCTCGGGCCGGCCCGGGCCGGTCGTCATCGACGTGCCGAAGGACGTGCAGTTCGCAACGGGCGCCTATTCGTTCCCGAAGAACATCCAGCACAAGACCTACCGGCCGCAGCTGAAGGGCGATCTGTCGAAGATCAAGCGCGCCGTCGAGATGATGGCCAAGGCCAAGCGGCCGATCTTCTACACCGGCGGCGGCGTCATCAATTCGGGGCCGGCGGCCTCGACGCTGCTGCGCGAACTCGTGGCGCTGACCGGCTTTCCGATCACCTCGACGCTGATGGGGCTCGGCGCCTATCCCGCCTCGGGCAAGAACTGGCTCGGCATGCTCGGCATGCACGGCACCTACGAGGCCAACAACGCCATGCACGACTGCGATCTGATGATCGCCGTCGGGGCGCGCTTCGACGATCGCATCACCGGCCGGCTCGACGCCTTCTCGCCGGGCTCGAAGAAGATCCACATCGACATCGACCCGTCGTCGATCAACAAGAACGTGCAGGTCGATCTCGGCGTCATCGGCGATTGCGCGCATGTGCTCGAAGACATGGCGCGGCTGTGGCGCGCCGACGCCCACCACGCCGACGGCAAGGCGCTGGAGAAGTGGTGGAAGCAGATCGACGAATGGCGCGCCCGCAAGTCGCTCGCCTTCCGCACCTCGACGAAGACGATCAAGCCGCAATATGCGGTGCAGCGGCTCTACGAGCTGACGAAGAAGCGCAACGCCTACATCACCACGGAAGTCGGCCAGCACCAGATGTGGGCGGCCCAGCACTATCATTTCGATGAGCCGAACCGCTGGATGACGTCGGGCGGACTCGGCACGATGGGCTATGGCCTGCCGGCGGCGATCGGCGTGCAGCTCGCTCACCCGGATGCGCTGGTCGTCGACATCGCCGGCGAAGCCTCGATCCTGATGAACATCCAGGAGATGTCGACGGCGGTGCAGTATCGCCTGCCGGTGAAGATCTTCATCCTCAACAACGAGTACATGGGCATGGTGCGCCAGTGGCAGGAGCTGCTGCATGGCGGGCGCTATTCGCATTCCTATTCGGAATCGCTGCCCGATTTCGTCAAGCTGGCCGAGGCCTACGGCGCGCACGGCATCCGCTGCTCCGACCCGGCGAAGCTCGACGACGCCATCGCCGAGATGATCGACACGCCGAAGGCGGTGATCTTCGACTGCGTGGTCGACAAGATGGAGAACTGCTTCCCGATGATTCCGTCGGGCAAGGCGCACAACGAGATGATCATGCCCGACTTCGCCGACGACGTCGGTTCGGTGATCGACGAGAAGGGCAAGATGCTGGTGTGAGGGCGGAAACCCTCTCCCGTCGGGAGAGGGTCGGCGCGGAGCGCCGGGGTGAGGGGACGATGTGGCCGGTTTGCGGGCATTTCTGCAACGCGCGACCCCTCATCCGGCCGCTTCGCGGCCACCTTCTCCCTATGGGAGAAGGACGCGCCTCGCCCTGAGATGTCAGCGGCGCCGGCGCGGGGCCCCCCACCCGCCCGGGGGGCCCCAAAAAACACCGACCGCGGGGGGGGGGGGCAAAAAAAAAGGATTGAATAGAGTGAAGGGCAACACCCCCACACACCACACGGGCCCGCCCCCCCCCCCCCCC
>JAEULW010000210.1 GCA_016793505.1 Methylobacteriaceae bacterium
CGCTGCATGCGCCGCGATGTGCGCGGGCAAGGCCGTCGCCTTGCGCGTCGCGAGATCGACAGCGAGGAGGCAGAGATCGAATCGCGCCAGCGGCGCGCCGCCGCGCGTCGTGATCAGGTGCTGGGTCACGTAGGATTTGGCGGCGACCGAAGCAAGGCGCGACGTCGCCCGCAGCAGTTCGTTCGACGCGCATGTTCCGAGCTGCTCGAACCGCATCTCGACGAGCATGCGGCCGACGCCGCTGCGCAGAGAGAAGTCCGTGCTGAACCCCAGCCGCGCCGCCAGGTGTTGGGCGGCCGGGCCCAGGCGGCGAGCGCTGGCCTCGAAGGTCAGATGACCGCTCGCCTCCCATTCGTCCGGCGCGACCCTGCCGAGCTCGACGACGCCGTCGCGGCCGGGCAGGGCGGTCCAGGGCGCGACCGCCGCGTCGGGAAGGCCGCGAGGCCCGACCAGCGGCGCAAGAGCGTCAGGCAAGAGCGGCAGGACGTCGTTCGTCGGTCCGCCGAAGTCGAGCGCCGTCGCGCAGATGCGCCCATCATGGAGGATGACATGCGCAACATTCGCGCCGCCAATCTCCGCGGCGCGGAAGGACCGTACTTCGAGGGCGTCGCCTGTCCTGAGTTCGCGATGGAATCGCAGGCAGCGCTGCGGCGCGGGCCTCGCCGAGGCGTCGAAGGGGCGTTCGCTCCCCGCGACGCTCGCGACCTCGGCCGCCCATTGCACCGCGCGGCAGTAGAAGCGCGTATTCCAGTGGCCATTGAAATCGCATTCCCAGGATTCGACGCGGGCGTGCAGCGTCGGAACGCCGGCGTCGAGCAGGCTGGCGACCGTCATGCCCGGCGCCCATGCTGCTTGCGAGGCGTCCCGCGCATCACCAGCCCTTGCCTGCGGTGTAGCCGCCATCCACCGGCAGGATCGCGCCATGCACGAAACTCGCCGCGTCGGACGCCAGGAACAGGATCGCGGCCGCCACCTCTTCCGCCCGCGCGACCCGCCCCAGCGGATAGGCGGCAGCGAGCCGCGCCACCCATTCCGGCTTGTCGAAATAGCTCTCGGTCATCGGCGTCCGGGTCACGCCCGGCGCGACCGCATTGACGCGGATGCCGAGCGGCCCGAGTTCCAGGGCGAGTTGCTTCGTCAGGCCGGACACCGCATGCTTGGACGCGACATAGGCGGCGCGGTGACGCGAGGCGAGAATGGCGGCTGTCGAAGAGAGATTGACGATCGCGCGGGGCTTGTCGGACCCGAGCCGCGCGAAGGCCTGACAACACCGGAAGACGCCGCCGAGATTGACGTCGATCACATGATCCCACTGTTCGTCGTCGAGATCGAGCGCCGGCACGATTTCCCGAATGCCCGCCGAATTGACGAGGATTTCGAGCGAGCCCAGCGCCTCGGCCGCCCGGCGCACCACGCCGCGCGCGCTGGCGGCGTCCGCCAGATCCGCCTCGAGAGAGATCACGTCGGCGCCGCCGGCCTGTCCCTGCGCTCCGCGCACATCCGCCACCGCGACGCGCGCGCCTGCAGCCAGAAATGCTGCGACCGTGGCCGCGCCGATGCCGCTGGCGCCGCCCGTCACCAGAACATTGCGGCCCTCGAACTGCGCCATCACTTCTCACCCCCTCGGCCTCGGGCCTCACAATGTGGTCGCCGTCCCGCCGTCGACGGGCAAGACGGCCCCTGTCACATAAGACGCCGCCCTCGACGCGAGGTAGAGGCAGGCGCCGGCCATATCGACGCCGTTGGTGAGGCGTTTCAGCGGTACGCGTTCGACCACTTTTTCCTCGCCGAGCTTCTCCAGCGTCGCCTTCAGCATCTGGCTCGGAAACATGCCAGGCGCGACGACATTCACCGTGATGTGCCGGCTCGCCAGATGATAGGCGAGGTGGCGCGAGAGATGATGCAGCGCCGCCTTGGAGGAGGCGTAGGCGTAGGTCTCGTGCCGCGGCACGTGGAAGCCCGCGATCGAGCCGATATTGATGATCCGCGCCGGATTCTCGCGGCTTGCCGCCTTCTCGATCAGCGGCGTAAGCGCCTGTACGAGGAAGAAGATGCCCTTGGTGTTGAGATCATAGCATTTGTCCCACCCCTTCTCGGGGTAGTCCGCGAGCGGCGCAGCCCAGATCGCGCCGGCATTGTTGATCAGGACGTCGATTTTCGGCGCGCGCGTCGCCAGTTCGGCGGCCAGCTTCCTGCGGCCGGCCTCGGTCGCCAGATCGGCGGGGATCGCCGCGCAGAAGCCCTTTGGAGACAGCTTCGCCACGGTCTCGGCGCAGGCGCTCTCGCTGCGCGAACAGATATAGACCTTCGCGCCGGCCTCGACGAAGGCTTCAGCGATGAACTCCCCCATGCCCTTGCTGCCGCCGGTGACGACGACGATCTTGCCCGCGACGCCGAAGTAATCGTCCAGAATGCTCATCGGCGCCCTTCCTGGCCGCGGTTCAACTCGGTCAGCGCATAGACCGGATCGGACTTGTCGCGCCGACCCATGACGCCCACGAGTTTGCGCAGGTGATGTGTGCTGGGCTGCATGCGCGTTCCGTCGTAAACCACCGTCCGGCGCGCCACACGCCATGCGCCGTCGCGCTTTTCGAACCGGTCGCAATACCGGCCGAAGACCTCGACGTCCGTTCCCTCGACGGCGCCTGACGCCGACGCCTTCTCGCGCCGCTGGATCGCAACGAAGTAGGTCTCGACGGCGGCCGTCGCATCGTTCACGAACTCGATCAGGCAATTCGCCATGATGTGCATGGCGAACGGGATCGCGGCGTGGCGCTGGCTCACCCACTCCACGAAGGCTGTCGGCCCGCCGCTGAACTCGCCATGGTCGTCATGTGCGTCGGCATGGAAGACGTCCGCGAGAGCCGGCCAGTCCTTTCGATCCACCGCGCGGGCGTAGCGGAACAGCACGTCCTCAATCTCACTCTTCGCCGTCAGCCGCATCAACGGATCCATGGCGCGCGCTCCTTCAGACCGGCTCCCAGGAAAACACATCCTCGCTGCGGTCGAGCGGGAAGAAGGCGGGCCGCAACGCCGGGATGGCGTGATCCCGCACGCTCGCGGGCGACCATCCTTCGCCGCGATGGACAGAGCGGATCGGACGGCTTTGCCCCATTAGCATGATCTCGTTGGCGCGGACCGCAAAGATCTGGCCGGTGACCGAAGCCGCCTCGTCCGAGGCCAGATAGACAGCGAGCGGAACGTTCTGCTCCGGCGTCATCTGCTTCAACCGGTTGACGCGGGCGATCTGGTCCGGCGTGGCCGCGGGGATGTTCTGCGTCATCCTGCCCCAGGCGAAGGGGCAGATGCAGTTCGAGCGCACCTTGAAGCGCGCCATGTCCAGCGCGATCGATTTCGACAGCGCCACGACGCCGAGTTTGGCGGCCGAGTAGTTGGCCTGGCCGACATTGCCGATGACGCCGGACGAACTCGTCATGTGAATGTAGACGCCGCTCTCCTGCTCGCGGAAGAGCGGCGCGGCGGCGCGACTGACGAAAAAGCTGCCGTTGAGGTGAACATCGAGCACTGCGATCCAGTTCGCTGGATCCATCTTGTGGAAGAGCTGGTCGCGCAGGATTCCCGCGTTGTTCACGACTATGTCGAGCCTGCCAAACGCGTCTGTGGCGACTGCGACAATCTTCTGCGCCTCCTCCCAGCTCGCGACGGAATGCGCGCTGACCGCCGCTTCGCCGCCGGCGGCGCGGATCAGATCACACGTTTCTTCAGCGGGCGTGCCGGAGCCGCCCCTGCCGTCGAGCGAGACGCCGATGTCGTTGACCACGACACGCGCGCCCGCCCGCGCCAGACCCATCGCCATGGAGCGGCCGATGCCGCTGCCCGCGCCCGTGACGATGGCGACCTTGCCGTTCAGAACCAAGACGCGAGCCTCCAGCGAAAGGAGCGGCGGCGGATGCGACTGGACTGTCGCGCGCGCCATCCCGCCCGGCAATCTGCGCTTCCGGACGCCTAGCCCCGCGATAGGACGGGGCTATATGCCGCGCGCCGTTCGTTGCCCAAGGCGCGCGCGCAGCTACAGTGTGCGGGAGACGCGGGCGGTTCGCCTTGCGCAAGAGTGAGCGACCGTGCGAGCCGTCGTCTTCGATACATTCGGCGATCCATCCGTTCTGCGGATCACGGATGTCGCGACGCCGATCCCCGGCGAGGGCGAGGTCGTGGTGGCGGTCGCAGCCGCGCCTGTCAATCCGACCGACCTGATGATGCGCAGCGGCAAGCAGGCTGCGCTGATGACGCACCTCGCCCCGCCTTACATCGCGGGCATGGAATTCGCAGGCCGCGTCGAGGCGGCTGGCGCCGGCGTCGCGTTGAAGCCAGGATCGCCGGTGATCGGCGTTGTCAATCCGCGCCGGCCCGCCGGCGGAGCGCATGCGGAATTCGTCGCGGTCCCGGCGGCGCAGGTCGCCATTTTGAGCGACGCCGTCGATCTTGTCGGCGCGTCGATGACGCCCATGAACGCGCTGACGGCGCTGCGCGCTCTCGAACTGACGGGGCTCGTCCGCGGCCAGTCATTGATCGTCACGGGCGGCGCAGGCGTATTCGGCGGCATGCTCCTGCGTCTGGCGCGCCATGCCGGCATCCGGACGATCGCGGGCGGCGCCGAAGCGGATGGCGCGCTGCTTCGCGGCCTTGGCGCCGATTTCGTGATGCCGCGCGATCCTGCGGACTGGTCGGCTTTCGACAAGATTTGTCCGCGAGGGGCTGATGCGCTGATCGACGGCGCGCTGATCGGCGACAAGGTCAGCCGATTCGTGCGCGAGGGCGGCGTCGCCGTCGCGCTACGGAAGTCGAATCCGATCACCGATGCGCGGCTGAGCTGCGTTGCCGTGTCCGTCATGGATGCCTTCGGCCGGGCGGACTGGCTTGCAGAAATCGCCGGCCATGTTGCGAGCGGTGTTCTCGCGCCGCGCATCGCCGAGGGCGGCGTCTTCGCCTGTTCTGACGCTGTCGCCGCGCACCGTATGGCTGAAAGCGCCCATCTCCGGGGCCGCGTCATCCTGACCTTCGACGCCGGCGGGGCCTGACCATGGCGGCCGCCGAACCGCTGACGCTCGAGCGCGCCGTCGCCCGTTTCATCGTCGACTTCAGCTTCGAGCACATCGACGCCGCGACGCTCTCCGCGGCGAAAATGCTGATCAAGGATCAGTTCGCGATCCAGATCGGCGCGCAACAATTGCCATGGTCCCGACAGACGAGAGCCTTCCGCAGTCCGCGGCCGGGCGGCGCGACCATCGTCGGCGAAACGACGAAGGCGGCTGCAATCGACGCGGCCTATCTCAACGCGACTTATGGCCACGGCTTCGAATATGACGACTTCTTCGGCAACGCCCATCCAGGTTGCGCGGTCGTCCCCGCCGCATTCGCCATAGGCGAGGAACTCGACCTCGACCTGAAGCAGACGCTGACTGCGCTGGTCGTCGGCTACGAGACCTATGTCCGTATCGGCAAATGGGGGTCGCCCGCTGTGCTCAATCAGGGCTGGCAGCCCCATGCGATCTTCGGCGTATTCGGGACCGCGGCGCTGGCGGCGAAGATGCTCGGTCTGAGCGAGGACGAGACCTTTCATGCCCTCGCGATCGCACTCAGCCATGCGAGCGGCCCGACCGAATACGCCTCGACCGGCGGCTCCATCAAGCGCGTCCACGCCGGAATCGCCGTGCGCAACGGCATCGAATCGGCGGAGCTCGCCCGCGCCGGCGTCACTGGCCCGGCGCGATTTCTGACCGGTAGTCGGGGGCTCTATCGCAATTTCTGTGGCGCCGACGTCGGTGAGGAAGCCATTGCGGATTTTCTGCCCGGCGTCGCCAATTTCATGCCCGGTCTCTCGTTCAAGGCCTATTGCTGCTGCGCCTGCACCTTCTCGTTCATCGAGGCGATGCGCCACGTGCGCGACCGCGCCGCCGACATCGAGCGGATCGAGACGCGCGTGCAGACCATGGTCGACAGCATCGTCGGCTCGAAGAACGCCAACATCTTCCGACCGCGCAACATCGAGGAGGTGCAGTATTCGCTGCCGGCCCAGATGGCGCTTTCCGTGCTTGGCCACGGCAACGGCTTTGCAACCCATCACGCGGTGATGACCGGCGCGCTCGATATCGGGCCCGGATCGGCGGTCCGCGACATGATCGAGCGCGTGACGATCGAGGTGAGCCCCGAGCTCGACGCGAGGCACCGTCATTTCGTCGCCGACGTGACGGTGCATTTCAGGGATGGCGGCAGCCGGCGCATCTTCGAGGAACAATCGAAAGGCTCGCCGATGAAACCCTTCACTGCGCAGGAGTTCGAGGCAAAGCTCGCCGATCTGGCGGATGGCGTGATCGGCGGCGAGCAGGCCGGACGACTGTGGGCGCTCGTCGACGCGATGAAACCGGATCGCCCGGTCGCCGACGTGACGGCGCTGCTCGCGCCGGGACGTTGACATGGGCGCGCTGGCCGGCGTGAAGGTGATCGAGATCGCCGGCATGGGGCCGACGCCCTTCTGCGGCATGCTGCTCGGCGACATGGGCGCGGATGTGCTGCGGATCGATCGGCCTGCGCCGGTCGAGCGCGGCATCGGCGTCGACGACCGCAGCGATCTGCGCGGTCGCAACAAGCGCTCGGCCATCATCGATCTCAAGCGCCCGGAGGGTCGCGACGCGCTGCTGAAGCTCGTCGCGCGCGCCGACATCCTGATCGAGGGCTTCCGGCCCGGCGTCATGGAGCGCATGGGCCTTGGCCCGGCCGAGTGCCATGCGGCGAACCGGCGCCTCGTCTATGGCCGCGCCACCGGCTGGGGCCAGGACGGGCCGCTCGCCCGGACCGCGGGGCATGACATCAACTATATCGCGCTTTCGGGCGCTCTCTCGATGATCGGCCCCCGCGAGGGGCCGCCGCTTCCGCCGCTCAATCTTGTCGGCGACTATGGCGGGGGCGCGCTCTACCTCGCATTCGGTCTGGTCTGCGCGCTGCTCTCCTCGCGCGCCACGGGGCAGGGGCAGGTCGTGGACGCCGCCATGATCGATGGCGTGTCGAGCCTGCTGACCGTGTTCCACGGCCTGCGGCAGGCCGGGTGTCTGAGAGAAGAGCGCGGCGCCAATCCGCTCGACGGCGGCGCGCCGTTCTACGCCACGTACCAGACCTCCGATGGCGGCTGGATGGCCGTTGGCGCGCTCGAGGAGCGATTCTACACCGAGTTGCTGAAGGGCCTCGGCCTCAGGCGCGACGAAACGCCGGATCGCGCCGAGCGCAGCCGATGGCCCGAGCTTCGCAACCTGCTCGCGCGGCGATTCCTCGAAAAGTCGCGGGACGAATGGACGACGATCTTCGCGACGGGCGATGCTTGCGTATCGCCCGTGCTGAGCCTTTCCGAGGCAGGCGGACATCCCCACAATGCGGCGCGACGCACCTTGCACGATGTCAACGGAATCGCGCATCCCGCGCCGGCGCCGCGCCTGTCTCATACGCCCGGCGCGATCCGGCGCGCGCCGGCGCGATCAGGAGCGCACACGGCCGACGCGTTGCGCGACTGGGGCTTCGCCGACGCCGAAATCACATCCGGCCTCGGGGCCGGATATCTGGCCGCCGCGCCAGACCAAGCGGAGTGATCCCCCGATGCGCATCGGATATCTCGGACTTGGCGTCATGGGCGGCGCGCTCGCCCGACGACTGCGCCTGTCGCGGGACGTCGTCGTCTTCGACATCGACAAGGACGCCGTCGCGCGCTTCGCTGCGGAGGGCTGCGCCACGGCCGCAAGCGCCGGTGAACTTGCGCAGAGCTGCGATACGATCTTTCTGTGCCTGCCGACATCGGCGCATGTGCGACAGGCGATCTTCGGGGCGGATGGGCTGGCGGCCACGCTGAAACCAGGCGCCATGCTGATCGACCAGACGACAGGCGATCCGCATGAGACCCGCGCCATGGCCGATGAGCTCGCGCCGCGCGGCGTCGAGCTGATCGACGCGCCGGTGAGCGGCGGCGCAATCGGCGCGCAGGCCGGCACGATCGCGATCATGGTCGGCGCATCGGCTGCGCAGTTTGCGCGCATCGAGCCCGTTCTGAAGCATGTCAGCCCCAATATCTTCCATGCCGGGGAGGTCGGCGCCGGCCATGTGATCAAGCTCGTCAACAACATGATCTCGCATGCCCAGCGCCTGCTGACGCAAGAAGGCATGACGCTGGCCGCCCGCAACGGGCTCGATCCGGACCGCGCTGCGCAGATCCTGCTCGCGAGCGGCGGTCGCAACGCCTACATGGAGAAGGTTCTCGCCCCCCGGGTGCTCCGGGGCAAGCTGGCGATCGGTTTCACCCTCGGGCTCGCCCACAAGGACATTGCTCTTGCCTGTGACGTCGCGCGGCGATGCGGCGTGCCGACGCCCATCGCCGCGCAGGCCACAGCGCTCTATTCAGCGATGGTCGCCGAGCGCGGTCACGATGCCGAGGTCGAGGTCTCCGGGCTCATCGCCGAGCGTGAAGCCGGGGCGCGATACATCCCGGTAGAGCGTGATCTGTAGGCGCAGCCAAAGCCTGTTCCGATAGGGGCTCAAGCCAACGCGTGCGGAGCCGCTCTTCTTCGGGCTTTTTGTCTCGCCATTCGCCTTGAAGCCGGTAACGTCGAACGCGACGAAACCCGCATGTGCGGGCCGACCCGGTAGAGGCGACATGGACCCCACCAAGCCCTTGCGCGGCATTCGCGTGCTGGAGCTCTGCGGTTACATTTCCGGGCCCTATGCGACGTCGATTCTCGCCGCGCTCGGGGCTGAAGTCGTGAAAGTCGAACCGCCGAAGGGCGGCGACGCCTTCCGCCGCAACGCCGATATCAGCAGCTTCTATTTCGTGCAGTACAATGCCGGCAAGAAGAGCATCGCCGTGGACCTGAAACGGCCCGAGGGCGTCGCGCTCGTCAGAAAGCTGGCGCCGCAGTTCGACGTGGTGATCGAAAACAACAGGCCGGGCAAGATGGCTTCGCTCGGACTCGGTCCGGATGAGATCAGGCGTCTCAACCCTTCCGCCGTCTACATGTCGGTTTCGGGCTTCGGCGATGGCGGGCCATGGCGCGATCGGGCGGCCTATGATTCGATCGGCCAGAGCATGGGCGGCATCTACTCGATCATGAACGATCCCGATGACGCCCGGCTCAGCGGCACCTGCATCGGCGATCTCACGACAGCGCTGATGGCCTGCATGGGCATTCTCGCCGGCCTTGTCGGCCGCAGCCTGGACGCGAAGAAGGAAGGCCTGGAAATCCGGACCTCCATCCTCGAGGCGATGTCGGCGATCACCATCGATGCGGTGACGCAATACAGCGAATCCGGCGTGACGCCGACCCGCGAGTCCCGGCATCCGCAGGGCAACAATTTCTGCCTCAAGACAGCCGACGGCGAGGCGATCACCATTCACCTGTCGTCGTCGGAGAAGTTCTGGACGAGCTTCACGCAGGCGATGCGGCGGCCCGACCTTGCCTCCGATGCGCGCTTCGCACGCTACAGAGATCGCATGACTCACTATTTCGAGCTTCAGCCGATCGTGATGGCCGAGTTCCTGAAAGAGACGCGGGCGGAATGGGAGCGGCGCCTCATCGAACACGACGTGCCCTTTGCGCCGGTGATGACGGTGGCGGCGCTGATGACGGACCCGCAGACGCAATGGCTCGACATGATGGAGCCGACGACTGGCGGCAACCCGCTGGTGCGCCCGCCCTGGCGCTTTTCGGGCGTCCGCCCGGACCGCAACTTCGCCGCGCCGCATCTCGGCGAGCATACCCGCGAGATCGCGGCGAGCGTGCTGTCGCAGCTGGAGATCGATCAACTCGTCGCGAGCGGCGTGATTGCCCAGTTCGGCGGCGGCGAGGCCCGGGCGAAGACAGAAATGTCGCTGGTCGGCGAATGAACGGCGGCAATGCGCTCGGCGCCGACGACTACTGGCCGAGCGTCATCCCGCCATCGACCACCAGCGCCTGACCGGTGATGAACCGGGCGTCGTCGCTGGCCAGAAAAGCGACGGCGCGCGCGACATCGAAAGCGTCGCCCATCCAGCCCATCGGAATGCGCTCGGCCCGCTTCTTCCAGAGGTCCTCCATCTCCTCGGGTCTGGCGCCGTGGTTCCTGACGGCCGAGGCCCGCGCCATCGGCGTATCCATCAGGCCGGGCAGAACCGCATTGACGCGAATCTGTCGCCGCGCATATTCCGCCGCCGTCACGCGCGTCATGTGATTCATCGCGGCCTTTGTCGTGTAGTAGCTGACATAGGTCTTGCCCAGATACCAGATGCTCGAGATCGACGAGATGTTGACGATCGAGCCGCCGCCTCGTTTCAGCATTTCGGGGATCGCGTGCTTCATCGTCAGGAAGCAGCCTTTCAGATTGACGTCGAAGGCGCGCTGCCAATCCTCTTCCGACAGCTCCACCACGCCGCCGGGCACGACGATGCCGACATTGTTGACGAGAATGTCGAGTCCGCCGAACGTCTTCGCGGCCTGTTCAACCGCTTTCTTCACATCCGCCGAGCGCGACACGTCGCCTGCGACGGCGACGGCCGTCCCGCCTTCGGCGCGGATCGCGTCTGCCGCCTCCTCTGCAAGATCAGCGCGAAGATCCATGCACACGACATTCGCTCCGTCCCGCGCGAGTTGGGCGGCGCAAGCCTTGCCGTTGCCCCAGCCTCCCTCCGCGGTTCCGGCGCCTGTCACCAGCGCGGTCCTGCCCATCAAACGACCCATGATTGATGCCTCTCGCGCGCGGTCACAGGCCCGCAATGTCGAGCCGATAGACTCGCGCGGCATTGCGGGCGAAAATCCTCGCCTTCTCGTCGGCCGAGCATCCGCGCAGGATGTGCTTGTAGGCGTTCATCAGCGGAATGTAACCGCAGGAGCGCCCATCCGGCGGAAAATTGCTGGCGACCATGCAGCGATCGGCGCCGAAGCAGTCGAGGCCAGTCTCCACATAGGGGCGCCAGGTCTCTGCAAGTTCGCGATAGCCGATGACGTCGCCGCGCTCCTCGAAGCCGAAGCCCATGATCGGCATGCCGAGGCCGCTGATCTTGCACATCACGTTCGGGCGTTCCGCGAGTGTGCGCAGATTGACCGTCCACCGCTTCAGCATCGCCCCGCGCTCGGCCGCATCCATATCGATGCCGACCGGGTTGCCGATATGGTTCAGAACGAAGGTCAACCCGGGGAACTGATCGACAAGCGTCGTGACGCGCGGGATCGAGGGCTCGTACAGCGCGATGTCGTAGGTCAGTCCGCGCTTCTGCAGTTCGGCGAGCGCGCGAGGAAATCCCGGCGTATCGAGAACGCCCGGCGGCGGACGGTGCGTCATGATGAACTTGAACGGTCGCTCGTCGGGATAGTCGAGGGTCACATGGCGCACGCCACGGTAGCGGTCGGGCGCGGCGGCCATGCAGCGGTCGAGCAGTTCGCCGATAGCGGCGCCCAGTGTCATGTTGGCGTGGCCGATGATTCCCGCCGCAACCTTGCATGCGCCGTAGCGGCCGCCCGCCGTCATCGCCGCCACGCCATTCGCGAACTCGACTTCGCCCAGCGCCCGCATCACGACAGGGCCGGAGGTGCGGATGAAGGCCTGCGACTCGCAATAGACCGAGGCCAGCACATTGTGGCCGCCCTGCGCGTCCGCCAGATGATCCTCCAGCAGGTAGCGGTTGCCCGGCAGGTCGAACAGATGGAAATGCGAATCGACGATCGGCAGACCGGGTTCGAGGATGGGTTCGTCACGGCCTTCACAGCGTTTCGTTTTCATCTGGCTTGAGCCTTCGCGCCGACATATTGCTCGTCGCTCACCGGCTCGAGCCATTCGACCGCGCTGCCATTCTCAGCCTCGGTGATCGCGATATGCGTCATTGATGTCGTCGGCGCCGCGCCATGCCAGTGCTTCTCGCCTGAATCGAACCACACGATGTCGCCGGCAAAGACCTTCTCCACCGGCCCGCCCCACTTTTGAACGCAGCCCGCGCCCGCCGTGATGACGAGCAGTTGGCCGACCGGATGCGTGTGCCATCTGGTTCGCGCGCCGGGGTCGAAGGTCACCCAGCCGGTGGCGAGGCGCGAGGGCGCATCAGCCATCAGAATCGGCGTGCGCATGACATGGCCCGTAAAGCTGTCGGGCGGGCCGAGGGTAGATGGCTGGGAGCCGTTGCGCCTGATCATCATGGTTCGATCTCCTGCCGATTTTGGTCACGGCCGTGAGGGGGGCGCCCGTCGCAACGCCTCTGCGATGCGCTCGCGCGGAACGCCGATCTTGACGCCCGCACGCTCGATCTGGATCTGCATGAAGGAGCGGCTGTCGCCTTCGCCCTCGCCGCGCGCGACGACCGCCTCCATATCCTCGCGCGTGGCCTGCGCGAGGCGCATCGGCACGCCCAGCTCGTCCGCCATCTCGAGTCCGAGACGGACGTCCTTCAGGCCGAGGCGCTGGGCGAAGGCCGCGTTGCCAAAATCGTAAGGCAGGAACTGCTGTGTCAGCATGTTGATCGCCGGCTGCTTGCCGACCACGCCGAGCCGGATCGCGCTCCAGAAATCGAGTGGGTCCAGCCCGGCCTTCACAGCGAGCGAGAAGACTTCGGCCTGGGCCTCCAGCAGCATGTAGCCGAGCAGATTGTGCGCCAGCTTCGTGACGATGCCGGATCCTACAGGCCCGACGTGATGCGGAATGCAGAAGGTTTTCAGGACCGGCGCGAGCCGGTCGACCTCGGCGCGTTCGCCGCCGATCCACAACACGAGGTCGCCGCTGCGTGCGCCGGCAGGTCCTCCGCTGACCGGCGCATCCATGTAGGTGCAGCCTTTGCCGCGGAATGTTTCATCGATGCGCAGCGCCAGAGCCCGCGCGCTGGTCGACAGCTCGAGCAGCGTCGTTCCCGGCCGCATCGTTCGGGCGATGCCGTTCTCGCCCAGCACGACAGCCTCGACCTCGGGCGGGCCGGGGAGGGAAGTGAAAATGAGATCGCACTGCGCCGCGAGGTCCGCCACGGAACGGGCGGCGCGAGCGCCCTTCGCCTGCAATGGCTCCATCGCCGCCGCGACGGTGTCGAAGACGCAAAGGTCCACGCCGCCCGCCAGAAGATTGGCGGCCATGCCCTGGCCCATCCGGCCGAGGCCGACGAATCCGACGGCGCTCCGTGATGTCGCATCCAGGTTCATGCGGCGGCTCCGTCGCGTCCGCCCGGCGGCGGGCGCTCGCGCTCGAACAGGCTATCAAACAGTCCGCCCCGGCGAAGGCGCAAAGCACGCCCATAGGCGTCGGCTTTGGCATGCATATGCGCGAAGTCGGCTTCGCAGCATCGGATCACCGTGAAACTGTGCCGGACGTCATCCGGAGAGCCTCATGACCACACCCTATGAAGCCGTCCCGCAATTCGGCCGCCTGCGCGACGACGTGCTCTACGCCGATGTCTGGAACCAACCCGAACTGGGCAAGCGCGACCGCAGCCTTGTAACCTGCGCCATTCTCGCCGCGCTCGGCAAGAATGCCGAGCTCGAACATCACATGAAGCTCGGCATCGAGAATGGACTCACGGTCGACGAACTGCGAGGGCTCGTCGTCCAGGTCGCATTCTATGCCGGCTGGCCGTGCGGCGTGAATGCCGCAAAGTCCGGCATGGCGATCTTCGAGAAGGACATGGGGAAGAGATGAGCGCGATCACGCCGCCTTCTTCGCGCCAGGCCGGATGATCGCGGTCATCTGGTTGACGTCCTTCAGCGTCGCCAGATTCATGATCCGGTCGGCGAGCGCGCGCGCCTGCTCCTCGGCGATCACGTAGCGCGCATTGATCATGAACTTGTCGATCAGTTCCGGCGTCGTGAAATATTCCGGCCCGCCAGGTCGGCTCGTGCCGCGCGGATGCGAGCGTTCGGCGACGTAGGTCCTGCCGCGGGCGCGGACCTCGACGCGGGTCGGCCGCGCGTCGGCGTCGCCCATCAGCTGCTTCACGTAATCGGGATGCACCACATGCTCGGTGCGCTCCATCAGGCTCATGACAGAGGGCGCGTAGACCTTTTCCGGGTCCTGCCAGTCCGGCCCGGGCGTGAAGTCATGGGCGCCGAGCGCCAGGCCATGGGCGACGCTGAACTGCGCGTCAGTGACGTGCGTGATGTCGCGGTTCAGCCACAGCGGCCGGACGAGAAAGCCCTCGACCCAGGCTTTGATGCCCTCGATTTCGTCCGGCTTGAGGGCGTGCTCGCGCACGAGGCCGATCAGGGCGTCGAGCGGCGCGGCGAGCACACGGCAATGCGGGTAGAACTTGAAGGACGCCTCCTTCGGAAAGTTCCACACCTTGCCGAGATCCTTCACCGTGTTCGCCGGCTCCCAACGCCGTGTGCCGCTGAATTTCGGATAGCCGAACTCGGGGTCGAAAATCTGCGCATCGCCGCGGTGGCCGAGTTCCGCCATGAAAGCGGCTGTCAAAGCGGCCTGCGTGATCGCGCCCGCCAGGTTGTATTTCAGCGTTGTCGGCGGGCTGTGCTCGCGCCAGCAGGCGGCGGCGTTCACCGGCGCGCTGAGGCCGGCAATCGAGATCGCGTTGTGGACCTTGTCGCGGTCGAGTCCCTTCAGCTTTGCGACGCCCGCGGTCGACCCGAAGACCGTGCTCGAGAAGCCCCAGACGGTGGGCGGGCTCATCTTTCCGTCCCGGACGTCCCGGGTGTAGTCCATCGCCTTGCCGATGCGATTGGAGATTTCATTGGCGAGGGCGGTGGCGAGGATCAGGTCCTTGCCGCCCGACTTGAGCGACTCGCCCATCGCCAGCGCCGCCGGAAAGCAATAGGGCGCGACATGGCCCGGCGGCAGGATGGCGTCGAAATCGAGCGCATTGATCGCCTCGGCGTTGGCGAAGGCCGCCCCGAACATGGAGGCGCGTTCTCCCGTGCCGAGGATCGTCGCCTCCTCGCCCTTCTGCAGGGCGCCGAAACGCGCGCCGATCTGGCCGCGCGGATGCGACATGCCGGCCAGCGCGCATCCGATCGAGTCGAGGATGTTACGAATCGACTCGTCCACGACCTCTGCGGGGAGATCGTCGAAGCTTGTATTGCAGACGAAGTCGGTCAGGTCGTCGATCAGAGGATAGTCCATGGTCACGGCTCCCCGTGGTCAGAATGAAGCGGCGCCGGCCGTGATGCCGCCGTCGACGCAGAGCACGGCGCCGGTCACATAGGAGGCGTCGTCGGACAAGAGGAATGCGATGGCCGAGGCGATTTCCTCCGGCCGGCCCTCCCTGCCGATCGGAAAGGCGGCGCGGATCTTCCGGGCGTTTTCCGGATCGGCGAACATCGGCTCGGTCATCGGCGTGCGGATCATGCCCGGCGCGATCGCATTCACCCGAATCCCGTGCGCCGCCATCTCGACCGCGACGCCACGCGTGACGCCGATGACGCCATGCTTGGCCGAGACATAGGACAGCCGGTTGGGAACCGCCTCGACCCCGGCCTGCGAGGAGATGTTGACGATTGCGCCGGGACGGTTCTTCTCGCGCGCGTGCCGGCAGAAGGCCTGGCACGTGTTCATGATGCCGGTCAGGTTGATGCGCAGGTTGCGATCCCAGGTCTCGCGCGTCGTATCGAGGATGTTGCCGACGCCGCGCACGCCGGCGCAGTTCACCAGCCCGTCGATGACGCCGAACGTCCTGACCGCTTCCGCCGTCATCGCATCGACCGCTGTCGGATCGCCGACGTCGCAGGCCGCCGCCATGCCGCGCCTGCCTGTCGCGCCCGCGGCCTCGAGCGCCGTCTGCGCGGCGGCCTTGTCGAGATCGACCGCGACGATCTTCGCGCCCTCCTCGAACAGGCGCTTCACCGTGGCGGCGCCGATGCCGCTGCCCGCGCCCGTGACGATGTAGCTGCGACCGGCGAGCCGTTTCATCGACGTCCCCTGACTGTGACCATGCGCGAACGGTATCGCACGATCGGCGACGGTTGCGCGGTTTTCTCGACCGCCGGCGCCGCCATAGGCGACGGCTGGCGCCTCTACAGGCTCGACGAGGGGAGGCCGAGAACCGCCTTCGCCAGGATGTTGCGCTGGATTTCGCTGGACCCGCCGTAGATCGTCCCGGGTCGCGACAGAAAGTAGTGCCCGAGCGGATCGACCTGCGCTCCGCCGAAGTCGCCGGCGCCCCGGGACGCGCCCTGTTCTTCCGCCATGTCGAGCATCGCCTCCGTGATCCGCTGGGCTGTCTCGGCGCCCCAGATCTTCAGAATCGAGACCTCCGGCCCGAGCGACAGTCCGCTCTTAAGTCCATCGGCGAACCGCGCATAGGTGGCGGCAAGATCGGCGACGTCAAGCGAGAGCCTCGTGAACATTTCGACAAAGACGGGATCGGCGAAGCGCCCCGTCGCGCGCGCCATCGCCTCCAGGCGCAGCAGAACCATCTGCGCAAGTTTCGGGCTTCCATGCAGCAACCGCTCGAAGCCGAGCAGCGCTTTCGCCATGGTCCAGCCGCCATTCACCGCGCCGACGATATTGTGTTTCGGGATGCGGACCTGATCCAGAAAAACCTCGCAGAATTCTTCATCGCCCGCCAGCGTGCGGATCGGTCTGACCGTGATCCCCGGCGTGTTCATGCGGGCGAGGAAGAAGCTGATCCCGGCCTGCTTCCTGGCCTGCGGATCGGTGCGGGCGAGAATGAAGATGTCGGTCGCTTCCTGCGCCAGCGTGGTCCAGATCTTCTGGCCGTCGATCACCCAGTGATCGCCGTCGGACGTCGCAGAGGTTCGCAGCGCAGCAAGGTCCGAGCCGGCGCCGGGCTCCGAATAGCCCTGACACCACAAGTCCTCGAAGGCGGCGATCCGGGGCAGATAGTGCGCCTTCTGTTGCGCGCTGCCGAATCGGATGAGCAATGGCCCGAGCATGGAAAGGCCGATGTCCGGATGGCGCGCGACGCCCGCCCGGTCGAATTCGTCCTGGAAGGCGATGAGCTTGTCGATGTTCAGGCCCATGCCGCCATGTTCGACCGGCCACGCCGGGGCCGACCAGCCCTTGGCCGCAAGTTTCAGGCACCAGTCCTTCGCCTCGCGCCAACGCATGCGGCGCGCCTGATGGATCATGCCGGGAGGGCACTCCCGCCACACGAAATCGCGCACCATTTCGCGGAACGCCCGCTCGTCCATGGCATTGTAATCGATGTTCATGCGGCCTCTCCGGAGCGTAGCCGCAGCGCCGCCCAGCGGTCGCGATGGGCTCTGGCGGCGCCGAGCCACGTCGAGAGTACGAGGATGCGATTGACATAGAGGCTCAGGTCGCACTCCGCCGTGTAGCCGATCGCGCCGTGCATCTGGATGCAATCTCTTGCGACGTCGCGCGCCGTGTCGCCGCAGCGCGCCTTGGCGGCGGACACTTCAGCGCCGCGCTCGGCCGCGGCCGCGCCGCAGTCCATGACCCGCGCAGCGCGTTCCAGCGCCGAACGCGCCAACTCGATCCTGATATAGTGATCGACTGCGCGGTGCTGCAGCGCCTGGAATGAGCCTATTGGCGCGCCGAACTGGCGTCGCGTCTTCAGATGCTCCATCGTCATGGCGAAGGCCCGCTCGGCGAGGCCGAGCAACTCCGCCGACGCGGCGAGCCGCGCCGTGTCGAGAACGCCGTCCAGAATGTCCGCGCCGGACTCCGGCCCGGCGATCAGCGCGTCAGTCCCGAGATGGACGCCGTCGAAAGACAGGCTGGCCTGGGTCGATCCATCGGCGAGGCGCCTGTCCTCGAGCACAGGCGGCGCGCCGTCAAGCCAGAACAGCGCGACGCCCGAGGCGACCCGCGCCGCGACGACGAGGCCGTCGGCGCGGGCTGCAAAGGGCGCGAACAGCGCCCTGCCGGCGAGCCTCCATGACGACCCGCTCCGCACCGCATGCGGACCGACGCGATCGCTGCCCAGGGCGCCGGGCGCAGCCTGCCAGGCCAGCGTGGCGATCACATCGCCCGAGGCGAGCCGATTCAGGACAGGCTCCCGCAGCGCTCCCTCGCAACCACGCGCCACCGCCTGCGCGACCAGCAGTGAGACGACCGCCAGCGGCTCGGGCGCCGCCGCCTTGCCGACTTCGTGATGCAGCGCGGCGACGTCGCCAAATCCGAGACCGAGGCCGCCCGCTTTCTCAGGAAGCAGCAGGGCGGTCCAGCCGAGATCGGCCATAGCCTTCCAACGCTCCCGCGAAAAGCCGTCCACCGTCTCGATGGCGGCGCGGACCGCCTTCGCGTCGCAGCGTCGGCGCAGGAAATCCGCCGCGCTGTCGCGCAGCTGCCTGCGATGCTCAGGCTCTGCGATCGACGTGAACATCAGGCGTCCACTCGCGCGCGCCGGATCATTCCTTCTTCGCGTTCTTCATGATCATCAGGCCGGCGCGCCGCACCGAAACGACAAGCTCGCCGCGCTGGTTGCGGCCGCGCGTCTCGAATTCGACGATGCCCGCGTCTGAGCGCGACTTCGACACGCGTTTGCCCAGCACCTCGGTCTCCGTGTAGATCGTGTCGCCGATGAACACCGGCGCGGGAAACCGCACCTCGGAATAGCCCAGATTGGCGAGCGTGGTGCCGAGCGTCATGTCGTGGACCTGCACGCCGGTGACGAGCGACAGCGTGAAGTTGCTGTTGACCAGGCGCTTGCCCCACATCGACTGCTTGCAGTACTCGTCGTCGACGTGCAGCCAGGCCATGTTGTAGGTCAGCGCCGAAAACAGCAGATTGTCGGTCTCCGTCACGGTGCGCGTGATGGCGTGCCGGTAGACCGTGCCGGGCTCCAGCTCCTCGTAATACTTGCCGCGCGCCAGCTCCTCGTATTTCACAGACATGCCGGGCCTCCCGATTTTCCTCTGTCGCCCGAGACCGTAAGGGCGGTCCGCAAGGCGGGGCAGGGGCGGCGCGCGGATGGCGGCCATAGGCGCGCGCGATGGACATGCATTTGCGCATCGTCGCCGCCTGCGCCGTCTTGGGCGACATCGCCGTTCGCGTATGATGCCGACCGGCGCAGGTGAGAAGCATGACGGCGATCCTCGAAGGCATACGCGTTCTCGATTTCGGGCGTTGGATCGCCGGTCCCTATTGCGCCCACGTTCTGGCTTCGCTCGGCGCCGATGTGGTGCGCATGGAGCGGCTGGAGGGCGAGGACGACCGCTGGCTGATGCCCGTCACCGACCATGGCGAAGGCGCGCAGTATCTGCAGTGCAACGGCGGCAAGCGATCGCTGGCGATGGACCTGGCGTCGCCCGCGGGGCGCGAGGCCGCGCGCCGCATGATCGCGCGCGCCGACGTCGTGGTCGCCAATTACTCGCCGAAGGCCCTGGTTCATTTCGGCCTCGACTATCCGACGCTGAAGGCGATCAAGCCGGACATCATCCTCGCCACGGCGACCGCTTTCGGCGCGGACGGGCCGCTGGCGGAACGTGTCGGCTTCGACGGCGTCGGGCAGGCCGTGAGCGGGGCGATCTATCTGACCGGCGAACCCGGAAAGCCCTACCGCGCGGCGACGGCGCCGATCGATTTCTCGACGGCGCTCTCCCTGGCCTATGGCGTCCTGGCGGCGATCATCGGCAAGCTCCGCCATGGACAGGGCGCGCATGTCGAGGCTTCGCTCGTCGGCACGTCGATCAACATCGCCAACCAGATCCTGATGGAGGAGGCGAGCGGCTTCCGGCATCGGCAGGCGACGGGCAACCGCAGCCCGATGTCCGGCCCCTCCGACGTGTTCCGCGCGCGCGACGGCTGGTTCATCATGCAGGTCATCGGCCAGAAGGCGTTCCAGCGCTGGTGCAAGCTGGTGCAGCGTCCCGAACTCGTCGATGATCCGCTCTACGCCAGCGACGACCTGCGCGGCGAAAATGGCGCAGCGCTGAGCGCCGTCATGCAGGCCTGGTGCGCCGAAAGATCGCGCGACGAGTGCGTCGAGATTCTCGCCCGGGCCGGCATCGGCTGTGGGCCTGTGCTCGCGCCGGCCGAAGTCACGGCGGGCGCTCTCGATCTGCGGCGCACCTTCATGCGTGAGGTCGCCTTTCCCGAATCGCGCCCCGTCCCGGTCGCGCCGCCGCCCGCGCGCATCGCGCCGGGCATGATCGACATGGCGCGCCCGCCGCTGCTCGGCGAGCACACCCACGACGTGCTGGCAGACTATGGCTTCGCGGAAGGCGAGATCGCGGCGCTCGCCCGATCGGGCGCGATCAAGATCTAGCCGACGCGCTCGAACACCGCCGCCAGACCTTGGCCGCCGCCGATGCACATCGTCTCGAGACCGTAGCGCGCCTTGCGGCGCTCCATCTCGCGCAACATCGTGGCGAGGATGCGCACGCCGGTTGCGCCGACAGGATGGCCGAGCGAGATGCCGGAGCCGTTGACGTTGAGCCGATCGAAATCGTCCCGGCCGAAGCCCCATGAGCGCGTGCAGGCCAGCACCTGCGCCGCGAAGGCTTCATTCAGCTCGATCAGGTCGATATCCGTCCAGGACAGGCCGGCGCGGGCAAGCGCCTTGCCCGCCGCCGGAACGGGGCCGATGCCCATCCGCGCGGGATGCACGGCCGCGAGCCCCCAGCTGACAAGGCGTCCGAGCGGCCTCAGACCGAGCGTCTCAGCTTTGTCGGCCGTCGTCACGATGCAGGCTGCGGCGGCGTCGTTCTGGCCGCTGGCGTTGCCCGCGGTGACGGTCGCCTCCGGGTCCGATTTCGCGAGAATTGGCCGCAACTCGCCAAGTCTCTCGATCGTCACGTCGGCGCGCGGATGCTCGTCGACGCTGAAGACCTCCGCGCCCTTCCTGCCCTTGAAACCTACCGGCACGATTTCGTCGGCGAAAACGTTCTGCTTCTGCGCGCGCACCGCTTTGGCGTGCGAGTTCATCGCGAACTCGTCCTGCTCGCTGCGCGGGATCGAGAACTCGCGGCGGAGATTCTCAGCCGTTTCCAGCATGCCGCCAGCGACCGGATAATGTTTGCCGCCGGAAGTGATGCGCCCCCGCCCGAGCCTGCACACAAGCTGCGAGTCGGCGCCCTTCATGCCCCAGCGCATGCCCGTCGTATAATATTCGGCCTGGCTCATCGACTCCGCGCCGCCGGCGATGACGAGATCGGCCGCGCCGGTCTGCACGCACATCGCCGCGTTGATCACCGCCTGCAGGCCCGAGCCGCAGCGACGGTCGATCTGCATGCCCGGCACAGAAATGTCGAGGCCGGCGTCGAGCGCGGCGATGCGGCCGATGCCCGGCGCCTCGCCGTTCGGATAGACCTGACCGAAGATCACGTCGTCGATGTCCTGGCTCGTCACGCCGGTTCGGCGCACGAGCTCCTTGACCACAGTCGCCGCCAGCTCGGCGACGGGGACGTCCTTCAGCGTCCCGCCATAGCCGCCGACCGGCGTGCGCAGAGGTTCGCAGATGACGGCGTCGCGCATGATCCCCGGGCTCCGGTCAGTAGGACTTGGGCAGTCGCAGAACCTTATCAGAGATGAAGTTCAGGACCATCTCCTGACTGATCGGCGCGATCTTGAGAAGCCGCGATTCCCGCCAGAACCGCTCGATGTGATACTCCGTCGCATAGCTGTAGCCGCCGTGATACTGCATCGCCCGGTCGCAAGCCTGAAAGCCAGCCTCCGTCCCGAGGAATTTCGCGGCGTTCGCCTCGGGCCCGCAGGGCTTGCCCTCGTCGAACAGCCGCGCCGCCTTCTGCGTCATCAGTTCAGCCGCCTCGAGCCTGATCCAGCTGTCCGCCAGGGGATGGGCGACAGCCTGGTTCTTGCCGATCGGGCGATCGAAGACGATCCGGTCCTTGGCGTACTGGACGGTGAGATTCAACGCGCCGCGCCCGAGTCCGATCGTCGTGTAGGCGACCGCGATGCGTTCCGGGTTGAGCCCGTCGATCAGGCAGCGGAAGCCCTTGCCGACCTCGCCGACGATCTCGTCGTCATGCGCCTCGAAACTCTCGAACAGGATCTCGTTGCTGTCCACGGCGTTGCGCGCCGCCTTGTCTATCGCCGTGATCTGCGCGCCCTTCTTGCCCCTGAGCTGCGTGAAGAACAGCGTCACGCCGTCGAAAGGCCGCGCCGGATCGCGCGGGGCCGTACGGGTTAGCAGCAGGATCCGGTCGGCGTTCTGCGCATTCGAAATCCAGACCTTGCGGCCGCTGATCAGCCAGCGATTGCCGTCCCTCCTGGCGAAGGTCTTGATGCGCGAAGTGTCGACGCCGCAATCAGGCTCGGTCACGCCGAAGCACATCATGATCTCGCCCCTGGCGAGCGCCGGAAGATATTTCGCCTTCATCTCGGCCGAGCCGTGATGGATCACCGGCCCCGGCGGAAACACATAGTACTGGAACACCGAATTGGCGTTGAAACCGCAGTGCTGGCCGAGCTCGTTCAGCACGACGCCGACCTCGCTGAGCCCGAGGCCCATGCCGCCATACTGTTCCGGCATGAACATGCCCAGCCAGCCGCCTTTGGCGAGCGCGTCCTTGAAGTCCCACGGATAGTCCTTCTTCTTGTCTTTTTGACGCCAGTATTCGAGATCGAACTCCTTGACAAGGCCGCGGATGTTGGCGCGGATCAGTTCGATTTGATCATGGTCGAGAGGCATTTCAGGTCCGTTGATTGTCGTGGCCGGTCGGGATGATCTCGAGCGGCGTCGCCGCATCGAGCGACGACATGTCGCCGGCGGGTTCGCCGAGAAAACGCGAGCGGATGGCGCGCCGCATGATCTTGCCATTCTTGGTTTTCGGCAGGCCGGGCACCGGGATGATCTGCGACGGCGCCATCGCCTTGCCGATCAGCCGCGCCACACAGGCCGTCGCCTGCGATTCGTCAAAGGTCGCCCGGTCGCCCTTGAGCGTGACGAAGGCGACGATGCGGGCCCCCCTGTCCTCATCGGGGACGCCGATGGCGGCGGCTTCGGCGATCTGCGGATCGGCGACCAGCGCCGACTCGATCTCCGCCGGCCCGATGCGGCGGCCAGCGACCTTGATCGTGTCGTCCGATCGGCCGTGGATATGCCAGTAGCCGTCCTTGTCGACGCTGGCCAGATCGCCATGCAGCCATGTCTGCGGCCATCGCTCCCAGTAGGTCGCGACATAGCGCTTCGGATCGTTCCAGAATGAATGCGTCATGCCGGGCCAGGTGTTGCGCACCACCACCTCGCCAACGCCATCGGCGCGGTTTCCATCTGCGTCGAGAACGTCCACGTCATTGCCGAGGATGGGCCCGGCGAAGCTCGCCGGCGCCATCGGCGTGATCGTGTAGTTCGACAGGAAGCCGCCGCCGATCTCGGTGCCGCCGCTGTAGTTCAGGATCGGCCGTTGTTTCTTTCCGACGGTTTCGAACAGCCAATGCCAGCCCGGAATATCCCAGGCCTCGCCCGTGGAGGCGAAGGCCCGAAGGCTGGAGATGTCCTGCGTCGGCGCGGCGCCGTTCATGGCGGCGCGCAGCCCGCGCGCCGCGGTCGGCCCGATGCCGAGCACCGTCGCCCGGTTGCGCTCGACGATCTTCCACAGCCGCGATTCGTCGGGATAGTTCGGCAATCCCTCGATGAAGACGATCGTCGCGCCGAACTGCAACGTGCCGAAAATCATCAGCGGGCCGAGCATCCAGCCCATATCGGCGATCCATGCAAGGCGATCGTCGGACTGGATGTCGAACACATATCCCCAGTCCGTGGCGGCTTTCACCAGGAAACCGGCATGGCTGTGCACGATGCCCTTGGGCGCGCCGGTCGTGCCCGACGTGTAGATGATCATCACGGGGTGATTGGGATCGCAGGCCTCGGTCGGAACCGGAGGCAGGCCCTTGCCGAGCTCGGCCCACGCGACGTCACGCGCATGGCGCTGCGCTGCGCCCCCGTCGTGGCGGATCATGATCACGTGCTCGAGCGAGGGCGACAACGCCGCCGCCGCGTCGGCCACGTCCTTCATGGCGACGCGCGCGCCCTTGCGCGTCGTGCCGTCCACCGTGACGAGCGTCTTGACCTGCGCTGCAGACAGACGCGCCGCCAGCGGCTCCGGACCGTAGCCGGAGAAGGCGGGCACGCCGATGGCGCCGATCTTGGCGCAGGCGAGAACGGCGACCGCCGCTTCCGGAATTACCGGCATGAAGAACGACACGCGATCGCCCATGCCGACGCCGAGCGCCCGAAGGCCAGCGGCGACGCGCTCGACCTCCGCGCCGAGCTCGCCATAGGTCATCTCGCGTCGCTGGCCGTCGTCGCCCTCGTAGATGACGGCGGCGCGTGAACGCGCCTGCGGATCGGCGGCGTGTCGCGTGACGCAGCTCTCGCTCAGATTGATCTGCCCGTCGACGAACCACCGCGGGAACTCGTAACCCGCCGAGGCGTCGACATAGGTCTTCCATGGCCTCGAGAAGACGATGCCGAGATCATCGAGCGCCTTCGACCAGAACGCGGCCGGCTCGTCGATCGAATGCCGGTGCAGATCGGCAAGGCTGTCGAAGCCCCAGCGCCGCATCGCCCGGGCGAGGCGGCTGCGATCCCATTCGCGCGCTGACGGACGCCAGGCCGCCGCTTCGGCCGAGCCGAAAGTCGCGCGACCCTTCACGAGGCCGCCCGCCGTTCCTCGAAGGCCTTGTGCATGGCGACCACTTCCCTCGCCGTCTTCACATGCGCGTAATCGATATGCATGCCCTCATATGCGATGGCGGCGAGGCCCTTCTGCTCGGCGGTCTCGAAAGCGTCGATCATGCCCTGGTAGAAGTCCGCCTCCTGCTGGCTCGGCATGAAGACTTCGTTGGCCACCGTGACATGGCTCGGATGGATCGCCACCATGCCGCGGAAGCCGAGCTTCTTGTTGTCGCGCGCGAACTTCCAGGCGCCATCGATATCCTTGAGATCCTGCCAAAGGCCGACGATCGGGAAGTCCTTGCCGGCGGCGCGCACCGCGAGCACGGCGCGCGAGCGCAGATAGAGCGTCTCCAATCCGTCTGGCGTGAATTCGAAGCCGATCGAGCGCGACACGTCGGCGTCGCGCGCGGTGCCGGCGAAGAGCGTGGCGCAACGCGGCGACGCCGCGAGCATCGCCTCGCACTCGGCATAGGCCTGCGCGGTCTCCAGCGACAGCACGAACTCGATCGCGCCCGCCTTGACGCCATTGCGGCGTTCGAAATGCGTCGCCAGCGCGTCGGCCGACACGACATCTCGCGCCCCGTAGGTCTTGGGCAGAACGAAGCCGTTGCAGCCCTCGATGACGACGGCTTCCATGTCATCGCCCATCATGCCGGTCTCGAGCGCGTTGAGCCGTACGTAGACGCCTACGTTCGGATGGTTGTGCGCCAGGTCGCGGATCGTCTGCGCCACCATGTGGCGCGTCTCCGCCTTCATTGGCGTCGGCACCGAATCCTCGAGATCCAGAATGACCGCGTCGGCGCCTGCGGCGACAGCCTTCTCGGCCCATCCCTTGCGGTGGCCCGGCACGAACAGCATGGATCGGGTCGGCTTCATCGACAGCTCCTTCACGCAAACGGTGAACCATCCTGCGCCGCATGGTCAATCGAGACGCGAGGTCGGGCGGACCGGTTTAGGGGAAGGCGAGGGGCGCCATAGGTTGGTCTCGCACGGCGGCGCGCAGCGCTTCAGAGGTATTCTTCGGCCAGCGCTTCCTCGCGGATCTCCGCTACATCGCCGCTGCGACGCACTTCGCCGCCACGCATCACATAGGCGCGATCGACAAGCTTGAGCGCCGGCCGCGCCATCTGCTCTGTCATGAGGATCGTCGTGCCGCGCCGTTGCAATTCGCGTATGGCGTCGCTGATCCGATCGATCCAGACCGGGGCAAGGCCGAGAAACGGCTCATCGAGCAGCAACAGCTTCGGCAATGTGCTGACGGCGCGGGCGAGCGCCACGATCTGCTGTTCGCCGCCGGAGAGCTGGTTGGCGGGCTGGCCGGCGCGCTCGGCCAGAAGCGGGAAGATCGAGCAGGCCCAGGCGAAATTCTCTTCCGCCGCAGCGCGCGACAGACCGAGCGTGCTCGACAAGACGTTTTCGCGCACCGTCAGCGATCTGAAGACGCGGCGCCCCTCCGGCGAATAGCCGATGCCGAGCCGCGAGCGCGCCGCGCTGGGGATGCCAGCCAGATCCCTGCCCTCGAATAGAATACGGCCTCCCGATGTCGACACGAGTCCGGTGACGGCGTTGATGAGGCTCGACTTGCCGGCGCCGTTGGAGCCGATGAGCAGCACGGTCTCGCCCTGCCGCACCTCGACAGAGACGCCGTTCAGCGCGGTGATGCCGCCATAGCGCACAAAGAGGGACTCGATGGACAGGATGCTCATGCCGCGCTCGTCCCGAGATAGGCGTCGATGACGTCCCGCCGCGCCAGAACGTCCCCCGGCGGGCCCTCGGCCAGCGTGCGGCCCGACTCGAGCACGAGAATGTGCGGGCAAATCCGCTTCACCAGGTCCATGTCATGCTCGACCACGAGCACGCCGCACCCCAACACCTTGCGCGCGTGGTCGACGAAACGGTCGATATTGCTGCGCTCGCGCCGCTCGAGGCCCGCAGCGGGCTCGTCGAGCAGCAGAAAGCGCGGGCGGGCCGCCAGCGTCATGATGAGGCCGAGCATTTTCTGGTGGCCGTAGGGCAGCTTGTCGCTCGGCTCGGCGAGGTGGCGCGTCAGTCCGAATTCGTCGAGCAGGTCGTCCATGCGCAGCGACTCGCCGTCAGCGAGGCGGTTGAACTTCAGCGCGCGGTAAAGGTTCTCCTCGACGCTGACGCTCCTGAACGTGTTGGTCTGCTGGAAGCTGCGCACCACGCCGGCGCGGCTCACCGCGTGGAACGGTCGTCCGGTGATGTCGTTTCCGTCGAGCAGGATGCGGCCGGCGGTCGGCGTCAGCATGCCGCACATCACGTTGATCAGCGTCGTCTTGCCCGCTCCGTTCGGCCCGATGACGCCCATGACGCCGCCGGCCGGCACGCTGAAGCTCACATCCTCGAAGACCTTCAGGCCGCCGAAGCGCTTGGACGCGCGTTCGACGCGCAGGGTGGAGACGGCGGCGCTCATGCGGCGCCGCCAGCCGGCGCGGGTCTCGGGGCGTCGCCCTTGTCCGCCCTGAAGCCGCCAAACAGCTTCACCGCCGTGCCGACGACGCCGCCTGGCGCCGCCATCATGACCGCGATCAGCAGCAGGCCGAACAGGCCGGCCGACAGATGTGCATAGGCGTTGAAGACATTGGTCATGTAGATCAGCAGGTAGCTGCCGACGACGACGCCGAGGACCGTGCCGCGGCCGCCGACGAAAACGTAGGCGATGTAGTTGTTGACCGACCACGAGGCGAAGGAGCTGGGATGGGCCGTGCCCAGCATGTTGACCAGCGCGAGGCCGGCGAGGCCGGCGACGCCGGCGGAGACGATGTAGCCGATCATGCGGTACTTCCAGACCGCGACGCCGAGACTTTCGGCCAGCGTCTCGTTCTCCTCGATCGACGTGAATTCGGCGCGATACCGGTGACTGGCGGCGAACGCGATCACACTGGCGATCAGGCAGACGGCGACAGTGGCGAAGACCTGTCGCCACGGCACGCCGAGATCGGCGCCCAGAAACGTTGCGGCAGGCACGCCGACGACGCCATCCGATCCGCCTGTCAGCTTCGGCGTTTCGAAGATGATGAGTTGCAGGATCTCGTTGAAGATGAAAGTGATGAAAATGAAATACAGGCCCTTCAGTTTCAGCACGAGCAGGCCGAGCGGCACGGCGAAGATCATCGGCAGGACGAAGCTCGCCAGCATCAGCGCCATGATCTCGGTCACGCCGCTCTTGGCGAGCATGGCGGCGGCATAGCCGCCGACAGCCATGAAGGCCGGCACGGTGAACGAGAGCAGACCCATGCGCAGCATGACATAGACGCTGAGTGAAGCCGCCACGCCGATGGCGAACTGGTAGGTGAGAGAAAGGATGAAGGGATCCTTGAACAGAAGCGGCATGGCCAGCAGCGGCAGCAGCAGCGCCATGCCCCACAGATCCAGCCAGAAATCCCGGTGACGGTCCGGCGCCATGCCTCAGGCCTTTCTGGCTTCTGTGCCGAAGATGCCCTGCGGGCGAACGAGCAGGATGACGAGGACCAGAACGAACAGCACGAGCGCGCCTTTCGAGCCACCGAGATAGACGCTCGCATAGGCTTCGGTCAGTCCGACGATGAAGGCGGCGAGCATCGCGCCGGGGATGCTGCCCATGCCGCCAAGGATGACGACGACGAAAGCCTTTAGCAGGACGCCTTCGCCAACATGCGGATCGAGCGCCAGCATCGGCGTCACCAGCGCGCCGGTGAGGCCCGCCAGGCCGGTCGCGATGGCGAAGGCCATCGGGAACATCGTCGCGGGCGGAATGCCCTGGGAGCGCGCCACCGGCCCGTCATCGGCCATGGCGCGCAGCGCGATGCCGTAGCGCGTGCGGTAGACCAGCCAGTAGACCGCAGCGATCGCCGCGCCGCACACGACGAAGACGATGAGGTTCGAATAGGGCACGAAAATGCCGCCGCTGCGCAGCGAGCCCGTGATCGGGAAGCTGAAATCCATCGGCTCGGCGCCGTAGAACACCACGATCGCGGTGATCAGGATCTGGTAGAAGCCGAGCGTGATGAGCATCGTCGCGAGGTGATCGACGACGTATTTCTCGACGAGGACGATCTCGACGACATAGCCGATCGCCGCCGTCGCAATCGTCGCCAGCACGATCGCCGCGACGAAGGGTACGCCGAGCACATGCGAGAGTGTGAAGGCCAGGTAGCCGCCCAGCACATAAAAGCCGCCATGGGCGAAATTGACCACGCCCAGGATGCCGAAAATCAACGTGAAGCCGATGGCGATGAGCGCATATTGCGCGCCCATGCTGAGGCCGATCACGCCCGCGGAGACGAAAGTGACCATGGAGCCTTCCTGCGGACATACGCCCGGCTGCCGGACGACAGCCGGGCGACATGCACTGCGAGCGCATCAGTCGTGGCGACCGCCGCCGGGATCAGCTCTCGCAGGGCAGATTGACGCGCTCGACGCCAATCCGCTTGCCGTCCTGAATGACGCCCATGCCGACCGGGAAGGCGAATTCCTGATTGATCCCGTATTGCGCCTTGCCGCGCCAGCAACCCTTCCCGAAATATTCGGACTCGGGCGCCGTCTTGCGCAGCACGTCGGCGAGCTTGTCGACGTCGCTGTCGGTGCCGGCGAGCGAAACCGCGCGCAGAATGTTCTCGGCCGCAAAGGTCGAGGTGTACAGCATGGCGTTCGTGGTCGGCGCTGACTTCATGATTCTCTGATAGTCTTCACGAACCTTGAGCGCGCCCGGATCTTCGACCGGCATCAGCTCGAGCCAGAAGTAGCCCTTGATCTTCTCGACGCCGCCGGCGCCCTGTACCACCGGCTCCATGCCGATGCCGCCCATGCCGCCGTAGAGGCCGTTGTAGCCGGCCTGGGTCAATTGACGGACGAGGTTGGTCACGTCGGGCGGCGGCATCGCGGCGAGTTCGACGATGTCGGGGTTCTGCGCCATGATGCGCGCCGCGATCGGCCCGAAATTGGTGGTGCCGCGCTGATACCATTCCACCTCGGTCTTGACGCCGATCTCCCGATAGATTGCAGCAGACTGGTTGCCCGAATCGGTGCCGCCCTGGTCATTGGGGCCCATCACCACGGCGGTGTTGAACTTGAAGCGATCCTTGCCCGCCTTGATGATGATCGGACCGAAAACTTTCGGGCCCTGATGCATGTGGAAGCCGTAGGGCCAGTCCGGCCCGATCGCATCAGCCTTGTAGGAGCTGTTGAAGAAGATCTGCTTGTGGCGGTTGGACAGCGGCTGGAAGCCGGTCGTTTCGGGCGAGCAGACCGGCCCTATGAGAATCTTCACGTTCTGGCTTGCGAGATAGTTCGACGCCGCCGCGCCGCCCGCCGCGCTGCATTGCGCGTCGACCGTCACCACGTTCACCTTGCACTTCTTGCCGCCGACGGGCAGGCCGCCGGCCTCGTTGTGCTTGGCCGCAACGAACTCCATCGACGTCTTCATCGCGAGTCCCCAGGCGGAGGCGCCGCCGGTGAGCGGACCGGCCATGCCGACCTTGACCTCGCAATCCTGCGCCAGCGCCGCCGCGCTGAACAGAAGGCTGGCGGAGCCGGCGAGAACCGACGTCGTCAAACGGGTGCGGGCTTTCTTCGGCATGCGCATGTCGGCTTCCCTCCCAGAACGGCTCGGCAACGACGCGCTTCCACGCAGCCTCGCTCATGATTGCGGATGCGACGCTATCCGATCCCCGTCAGAAAGCGCCTGCCCGGACTCCTGTGCCATCCAAAGGTTTTGGCTATTGGCGCCTCAGGGCGCCGCGCGCCGTCAGATCTGCGCGTCGAGCCAGACGACGAGACGGCGCATGCCCTCTTCGAGATCGACCTTCGGCTCCCAGCCGAAGGCGCGCCTGGCCTTCTCGCGCGAGACGCCGAGCTTCGTCACCACCGGATTGCCGATCTTGGCTGCAGGGGCGACGTGCTCGGGCTGCAGATCCGAGCCGCATGCGGCCAGAAGGGCGGCGACGATTTCGTTGAAACTCGCGTCGCGGCCAGAGACGATGTTGAAGCCGCCGGTCGCCTCGCTCGCCATGGCCATCAGATTGGCGCGCGCGACGTCGCCGACATAGATGAAGTCGGCGACGTTCCGCCCGTCGCCCTCGATGACCGGAGGCTGGCCGGCGCGGATGCGCTCCCAGGCCTGCACGATCCGTGTGCCGTCGAGAGCGCGCTTGTGCTGATTCTCGCCATAGAGATTCGAATAGCGCAGCGAAGCGGACGGCAGGCCGTGTTGCTGCTCGTAGAGTCGGCACAGACCCTCGCCGACCACCTTCGAGCCGGAATAGAGGATCAGACCCGGAGCGAGGCCATTCCAGTCGAAGGGCGCGTCCTCGTCGGCGCCTCCGGCGCCGATGCGGCCGTAGACGCCCATCGACGAGCTGAACACGACCTTCCCGACGCCCTGCACCCGGCTCGCCTCGAGCACGTTTTGCAGGCCGCGGATGTTGACGTCGAGCCCCATCCACGGGTTGGCGAGCATCGGCGCGCCAAGAAAACCCGCCACCGAGAACACGCCCGCCGCCCCCTCGAACGGATCCAACAACTCATTGAGCCGCGTGATGTCGGCGCGCGAGAAGACACAGCGGCTGTCCGCGAGCAGATCCGCGATGGCGCCGGTCGAGCCCAGCGCGAGATTGTCGAGCAGCACGACCTCGCGCGCGCCGGCGTCCAGCAGCTGCCGGCCGATATGCGAGCCGAGCAGGCTCGCCCCGCCGGCGACGACGAAACGATTGTCGGCGATGGAAGGCATGTGCGTTTTCCCTGAGACCCGCCGCGCCGCGAAGTCCAACCCTGCGGTCGTAGGGCAAACGATCGGCGCGCGGATAGGAGGTCTGCGCATATACCCTCTCTAGGCAGGCGCTGCATCGGCGCGCACAGTCCCGCGTCGCGGTCCGCCTGGACGCCCGGCGGACCTCGAGCCGGCTAACCGAGGAGAAGGGCGGCCGCCTTTTCGCCGATCATGATCGCGGTCGCATTCGTCGGACCGGAGACGATCGAGGGCATGATCGAGGCGTCCGCCACGACGAGTCCGTCGAGCCCATGCACGCGCAGGCGCGGATCGACCACGGCGTCCGGGCCGCCGCCCATCCGGCAGGTTCCAACGGGATGATAGATCGAGGCGGCCGTCTCGCGGACATAGGCGAGCAGTTCGTCATCGCTCTCGACGTCGACGCCGGGACGCTCCTCGCGCGCGATCTCGCTGCGGATCGGATCGCTCGACAGAACCCGCCGGGCAAGGCGCAGGGCGCGCAGAAGCGTCGCCCTGTCGATCTCGGCGGTCAGGAAGTTCGGCTGGATCATCGGCGCCTGCCGTCTGTCTGCCGACGCGACGCGAACCTCGCCCCGGCTTTCCGGACGCAGCTGCGAGGCCGAGACCGAAAAGCCCGAAAACGGATCGAGCCCCTTGCGATAGTCGGCGCTGCTGAAGGGCAGGTAGATGAACATCACGTCGGGCCTCTCGAGCCCGGGGCGGGATCGCGCGAAGCCGCCGGCCTGACCCGCGGCGCAGGCGAGCGGCCCGCGGCGGAACAGCGCGTACTGCAACGCCATGCCCAACTTTCCGCCGACGCTCCGCAAAGCGCTGTTCAGGGTGGGAAGGCGGCGGCTGCGCAGGGCGAGCCGCGCCTGCACATGATCGTGCAGGTTCGACCCGACTCCGGCGAGGTCGTGGACGACGTCGATCCCGGCGGCGCGCAGCCACTCGCCCCGCCCGATCCCCGATCGTTGCAGGATGGCGGGCGAATTGATTCCTCCCGCGCAGAGGACGATCGCGCGGCGGGCTCGCACATGCGTCAGCAGCTCGCCCGCTGCGTAGGCGACCTCGCAGGCGCGGCCATCCCTGACGATGATGTGATCGACCTCGGCCGAGCAACGAATGTCGAGATTGCGCCTGTTCCTCGTCGATGACAGGAAAGCCGTCGCGCTGCTGACGCGCCGGCCATTGCGCGTCGTCACCTGGAAATAGCCGAAGCCCTCCTGGCCGGCGCCGTTGAAATCGCGGTTGAAGCCGAAACCGGCCGCCGTCGCGCTCTCGACGAAGGCCCGGCACAATTCGTCGCGGCCCGCCGCGTCGGAGACGGAGAGCGGCCCGTCGGCGCCATGGAAGGCGTCGGCGCCGTGCTGTTGCGCCTCGGACTTGCGGAAGTAGGGCAGGACATCATCGTAGCCCCATCCTTCCGCGCCGTCCCGGCGCCAGGCGTCGAAATCCTCGCGTTGCCCCCTGATGTAGACAAGGCCGTTGATCGAACTCGATCCGCCGAGCACGCGACCCGACGGCGTGAAGACGACGCGGCCGTTCAGGCCCGGCGAAGGCTCTGTCGCGTAGCCCCAGGTCAAAGCAGGATTGGCGTAGATTTTTGCATAACCCGCCGGAACATGGATCCAGGGATTGCGGTCCCTGCCGCCGGCCTCGAGCAGCAGGACGCTGTGGGCGCCGTTTTCGCTGAGGCGGCCGGCCGCCGCGCAGCCGCTCGAGCCCGCGCCGATGACGATGAAGTCGAAGCTGTCCATCTTCGTCCCGACCTGCCGCGCGTCAGAAGTCCCTGGCCCGGTAGCAGACCCGGTATTCCGGCGCGAACCAGCCTTCGGCGATCAGCGCGTCGCGCCACGGCGTTTTCCGCGCCGCGTCGCGCTGCGGCGATTGCAGCGCCCGGATGTCCGACAGGTAGTGCAGCGCGACATGCGTCCAGTCGAGGCCCTGGCCCGGCGCGATGCGGAAACGGCGCGCCATCGCCCATTGCGGGCAGTCCATCAGCATCGGCAGATGCTCCTCGTCATACCAGCGGCAGACCTCGTCCATGCGCTCGTCCGGGACGCGCAGGAAGGCGGGATAGACGATCGCCGACTCGATCACGTCCGCGCTCGCGTCGCGACGCCGCTTCGTCGCCAGCGGTTCGCCGATGAATCGCTCGGCGTGCGCGACCATGGCGGGAAGCTCCGGCAGGTCGATCGCAGCCGGCGCCGCGCGCGCGCCGTCGATCTCGCCGACCGCCAGATACGCGGCGCGGGCGGGCGCGGCGTAGCGGCGCAAGGCCGCGCCCTGGACGGTCTTCGCCAGCTCACAGAGATGCTCGCCGCAATACCAGACGTCGAATCTGACGCCCTCGGGGCCGCGGGCTTGAACATAGTCGAATATGATCGGGCCGCCCGCGGCGTCGACGACGCCGTCACGCATGGCGCGCGTCGCGGCCGAGGCAGGAGAGCGCTGCGTCACGTCGACCTTCTCCCGTCATGTTGCGGAACGCCGCCTCGCGCCTCAGTAGAGGGCTCTGGTCTGTCCGCCATCGAGCTGAATGTTTTCGCCGGTGATGAAGCCGGCGAGATCGGAGGCCAGAAACGCGACCAGCGCCGAAAGTTCTTCCGGTCTGCCGCCGCGCTTCAGCGGCACCGCCCGGACGCGCTCTTCGACATTGTGGAACGGCGGCCGGAAGGTCGGCGTGATGACGGTCGCCGGCGCAACCGAATTGACCGTCACGCCATGCGCCGCGAGCTCCATGGACAGATGCTTCAGCGCCGCCTGAACGCCCGCCCGGAAAATGGTGGACACCGCATGCCGCGGCATCGGCTGCTTGATCGAGGCGGAGGTTATCGCCACCACGCGGCCCCAGCCTGGGCCGATGAGCAGCGGCGTCACTTTCCGAAGCACGAGCAGGGCGCCGTGCAGCTGGTTCTCATAGGCCTGCCGCCAGCGCTCATTGTCGGTCTCATCGAGGAAATCGCGCATCGGACTGGGCGGTCTCGGCGTGTTGAGAACGAGAATCTGCGCGCCGCCGGTTTCCGACGTCACCTGCGCCAGCCGGTCGACATCCGCCTCGCTCGTGATGTCGCCGGCGACGACATCGACGCGCACCTCGCGAATGCGCCGGATATGCGCCCGCGCCTCTTCCAGTCGCGCCGCGTCCCGCGCAAAGACGACGAGGTTCACGCCTTCCTGCGCCAGCCGCTCGCACACGGCGAGGCCAAGGGCCTGGCTGCCGCCGATGACCACGGCGCGCTTGCCGGCGATGCCCAAATCCATGTCCGGTTTCCCCTGTCGCGCCCGCAGCGAAACAGCGCGGCCGCAAGGCGGCAAGTCGCGCCGGGACCTCCTGCGCCTTTGGCCGCCACAGGCAGGCGCCGGGGGCGGTCCGAGGCCGTCATCCGCGACGTCGCGGCACATGCGCGACGGCGCTTCGCGCCGGACAGCGCCATATGCAAAACCTGCTTGGCTGGGCGAGTTCATAGGCGTAGCCTGTGGGACAATCGACAAGACCGCGGGGAGAGACGCCATGGACGCCGATGAGGGCAGGCATGCGCTGCTGAACATCAAGCAACTGTCCTATTTCGTCGCGCTGGCCGAACACGGCTCGATCTCGGCCGCGGCCAACGTGCTGAACATGGCGCAGCCCTCGATGTCGGAAAACATCGCCAAGCTGGAGAAGCAGCTCGACACGCAGCTGGCGATCCGCGGCTCGCGGGGCATCCAGCTCACCGAGGCGGGCAGCGTTCTGGCCCGCCGCGGCGCCGAGATCCTGCAGAGCATCGACGCTCTGGTCGAGGAAATCCGCCATCTCTCGGGCGAGCCGCGCGGCCCCGTGCGCATCGGCATCACGCCCTCGCTCAGCATTCTGCTGGCGGTGCCGCTGCTGGAGACGATTCACGCCGAGTTCCCGGAAATCCGCATGAGCTTTTCGGAAGGCATGTCGAACGACGTGCTGGACTGGGTCGCCTCCGACCGGGTCGATATCGGTTGCGTCTACGAGGCCCATGACAGCGCCACCTTCGCGATCGAACCGCTGCTGACCGAGGACCTCTTCCTCGTGACGGCGCCCGACAACTGGCCCGGCGAAATCGGCCCCGACGGCGTCGCGATCGATCCGATCCCCGCGGCGCGGCTGGCCGAATTTCCGCTGGTGCTGACCGGCGCCGCGAATGGCGCGCGGAAGTTCCAGGAGCGCTTCGCCCGCTCCATCGGCATCCAGCTCAATGTCATCGCCTCGATCGATTCGCTGGCGCACATCGTCGAGATGGTGTCGCGCGCCAGCGCCTACACCATCGTTTCGCACGGCGCGGTGGTGAACAAGGTCGCCGAGGGCAAGCTGGCGCTCGTGCGCATCAAGGACCCCGGCATGAACCGCAAGGCGTTCCTCGTGCGCAAGCGCGCCCGCCCCGTGTCGCGGGTCTGCTCGGTCGTCGAGGAGCGGATCAAGCGGATCGTCGGCGAGATGATCCAGCGCTACAGGATCAGCTCGGCCCATGTCGAGGATGCAGGCGTGCAAGTCATGACGGCGACGCGGCCGCCCGTGACAGGCGCGCCGGCCCCGGTCGAGATCAGCCGCTGACCGGCTGCGGCGCGCGACGATCGAGATGCGTGGCGACCCCGGTCTTGCGATCGGCGAAATACTGCACCTCGAGCAACAGGCAGCCCTGCTGCGAGACGAAGGGTCCGTGCGGCGTGCCGGGCGGGCGGATCACATAGGCCGGCGCCCTGGCCGATGATCGATCGGCGAGGCTCGCAAGATCGCCCTCGACGAGATAGATCTCCTCCCAATAGGCATGGACATAGGGCTCGAACGTGCCGCCGCCGGGCTCGAACCGCACAAGACGCGTGCGAAAGCCGCGCGCGTTCGCCTCGTCGAAATCGCCGCTCAGCAGTCTTGTGAACAGGCCGGTCGCCTGCGGGGCGGCGGTCCAGTCCGCGCTGGTGTCGATCGGATGCATCGGCCGGCGTTCCTGTTGAAGCGGACGCCAGAAGACAGGAGATGACCCGCAACCGGGAAGCGCGGGCGTCCTATGGCGACCATAGGACGACCCGCAAGGCAAGCGCGGCCGGCTCGGTCGACGCCCGGAACCGCGGTTAACTGACGACCCGAACGCCGGAAAGACGCCCGGAGGACGTGCGATGACCGAGACCATTTCAGCCGCCCGCGCCGCCTTCGGCGATGTCGCGCCGGGCCTTGCGGACTACAGCGACAATGTGTTGTTCGGCGATGTCTGGAATCGTCCCGGGCTGTCGCCGCGCGACCGCAGCATGATCACGGTCGCCTGCCTCGTTTCGCTCTACCGCTTCAACGAACTGCCATTCCACATCAGGAAGGCTCTGGAGAATGGCGTGACGCGCGCGGAAATCGGCGAGCTGATCACGCATCTGGCGTTCTACGCGGGCTGGCCGACAGCCGCGACCGCCATTCCCGCGGCGCGGCGCGCGTTCGAAGACATGAGCCCGAGGGGACAATGACATGACGGGCAAGGCGCAGGCGCTGCAGAAGGCGGCAGTCATCGTCGGGGCTACATCGAAATGGCAGGCCGACGGCTCGAGCACGGCGCGGGTGGCGGGCGGCGCGATTTCGGACGCCGGAATGCCGGTCGGGATCCGCTGGGGCGTCGGCGGCGCGCTGGCGCAGAAATTCGCCGCCGAGGGTTATCTCGCCGTGCTGACGACGCGACACGCGAAGAACGCGGCCGGGCTCGCCGAGGCGATCGCCGACAGAGGCGGCCGCGCGCTGGTCGTCGAACTCGATCTCGAAAGCGTGTCCTCCATCGCCGCCGCATTCGCCGAAATCCGCGAACAGGTCGGCGATCCGGAGGTGGTGATCTACAATGCCGGCTATTCGCACGGCCGCGAGCTGCCGAAGGAGATGGAGCTGCTCGAGAACCTTCCGGACGAAATCTTCGAGACGGCGATCGCTCTCGCCTGCCGCGCGCCCTATCTTGTGGCGAAGCAAGCGCTGCCGGCGATGCGCCGGGCCGGCCGCGGAACATTCATGCTGTCGAACAATCAGTATTCCCTGCATGGCCGCGCCCGCAGGACGGGCGAATCCCTCTACTATCCCCGCGCGCTCATGCGAACGCTCGCGCAGGTGTTGACGGAGGAGTATTCGCCGCATGGCGTGCATGTCGCCAATGTGGTGATCGACGGCATGATCGACTCGCCGGGCACGCGCGCCTATGGCGAAGGCGTCTACAAGGCGGAGCAGGAGGCGATGCTCGACCCGATGCGCATCGCCGAGACCTATTGGCACATCCATCAGCAGCATCCCAGCTGCTGGACGCACGACATCCAGCTCACGCCCTACAATCGGCCCGTCTCGCGCTGAGCTGAGGCGGGTTCGACGCGCCAGGCCAGCCACGCCGCGGCGATCATGATCGTCGCCGTCATCCCCGTTACCCCGACGACGCCCGCAAGAGTGGCGACGACGCCAGCGATGACCGGCAGCGCCGTCTGCAAAATGTTGGTCGCAGTCATCGTCAGCCCGATCGACTCGTTGGCGCGACCCTCGGGCGAGGCCTCATAGATGAGTCCGAAGGAGATCGGCACGCCGATGCCGATGGGTAGACCGATCAGGATCGCCAGCAACGCCAGCGGCGCGACGCCCGTGAACCACGGCAGGACCACATAAACGATCGCGCTGGCGATCAGCGCGCCCGCGAGCAGACTGCGAGGCTCCGCGCGCGCGACGATCCAGCCGACGCAGAACCGCGAGGTGATCGCGCCGAGCGCCAGAGCTCCGACCACGACGCCGGCCTGCGCCGTCGTCAATCCGGCGCCGAAAGCAAGCAGCGAGATGATGAACGGGAACAGCGTCTGCGCGGCGCTGAAGACGCCGCTCACCGCGATGCGGCGAACCAGTTCACGATGACGAAGCAGATCCGCGACCCGCGGCTTCGCCGCCGGCGCCCTCCTGCGGGCCATGCGGAACGCATGGAAACCGGGCGCCATGGCGACCAGCACGACGGCGCCGATCGAGCCGACCGCCGCCACCGCGACGCGCGCCCCGTGCGTCTCGTGCAGCGCGCCGATCGCAACCGGCATCGCGAGCTGGAACACCGAGTAGAGCATCATCATGTAGCCGAGGTTGCGTGTGCGGCGCGCCGGATCGTCCGCTTCGCTGACGCCGCGCGTGGCCGCAACATGAGCGAAGACCGTTCCTGCCCCGATCAGGGCGGCGGACGCAAACAGCGTTCCGGCCATCGGCGCGGCGGCGAAAACCAGACCGCCGCAGAGAATGAGCCCGTTGGCGACGACAAACGGGACGAGGGAGCCGACACGGTCGACCCATCGGCCATAGGCGACGTTCAGAAGCATTGGCGCGACGGTGAAGAGGGAAGACAACAGGCCGACGACGAGCGCGCTCGCGCCGAGGCCCAGGGCGATGACGGGCAACACGAGGCGGCTCGCTGCGAGCGGCCCGTTCATCACGGCCGCGAGCAGCAGCGTCGCGGCGAGCCGCCCGTTCGCCGCCATTCCTGTCCCCCCGTCGGCGGCGGCAGGCTGATCGAGGTCCTTGCCCATGATTGCGTTGTTCAGGCTACGCTCGCAGCGCCCTTGTTGGAAATCGGAAAGGTCGAACGCAGACATAGGCGCAAGCTGATACGAATCGCAGTCGGCTCGCGACACTGTCTGCGCCATTGATCGCCAGAGCTGGAGAGGCGAGCTTGATGCGGATCCGCTGCGAAGGATCAGTCCAGCGTCCGGAGATGCGCCCTTGCCAATAATGCGGGCGGAGCGGAACTTGTGGGCGGGCGCGCTCTGCATTGCGCTCGTTGCGGTGGTGCTCGTCGGCGCCTGGTTCGACGGCGTCGCGCAGGCAGTCCTGCAGCGATAGGGAGACGAGCGCGATGGAGCTGTTCGACAATCTCTGGCTCGGCTTCCTGACATCGATGACGCCGCTCAACCTGCTCTATGCGCTCATCGGCGTCTTTCTTGGGACCGCGATCGGCGTGCTCCCCGGCCTTGGCCCGGCGGCGACGATCGCGATGCTGCTTCCCGCGACCTACGCTCTGGCGCCCGTCAGTTCGATGATCATGCTGGCCGGCATTTTCTATGGCGCGCAATACGGTGGCTCGACGACGGCGATCCTGGTCAATCTGCCGGGCGAGACGTCGTCCGTCGTCACCGTGCTCGACGGCTATCAGATGGCGCGGCAGGGCAAGGCCGGGAGAGCGCTGGCGACAGCCGCGCTCTCGTCGTTCTTCGCCGGCACGGTCTGCACGCTGATGATCGCGCTCTTCGCGCCGCCGCTGGCGGAGCTGGCGTTGAAGTTCGGTCCGGCGGAGTATTTCTCCCTGATGGCGCTCGGTCTCGTCGCCTCCATCGTTCTGGCCCGCGGCTCCATCCTGCATGCGCTCGGCATGATCTTGCTCGGCCTGCTGCTCGGCCTGATCGGAACGGACGTCACGTCGGGCGAACAGCGCTACGCCTTCGGCGTTCCCCAGCTGACGGACGGTCTCGGCATCGTCGCCGTGGCGATGGGCATGTTCGGCATCGGCGAGATCATCGCCAATCTCGAACAGGAATCGGCGCGCGGCGTTGCGATCAGCAAGGTCGCCGGCCTCTGGCCGACGCGTGACGATTTCCGTCGCATCATCGCGCCGACGCTGCGCGGCACGGCGCTCGGCTCCCTGCTCGGCGTTCTTCCCGGCGGCGGCGCGGCGCTCGCCGCCTTCGGCGCTTATGCCCTGGAGAAGAAGATCTCGCCGAACCGTCGTGAATTCGGCAAGGGCGCCATCGAGGGCGTGGCCGC